>JBIKZJ010000290.1:0-8314 GCA_044354755.1 Schlesneria sp.
AACTCAAGAGCCAATTTTTTGATCAGCGCCTGATCAAACACGATCACCGCACGGTCAACATCTTGAAGATTGATCCCAAAAGGTTTCAGGATTTCTGTTGGCGAGTCCGCTGTGTGATCTGGATTCAACTCGGCAATCATGCGACCGACTGGCGTCTCGAAAAACTGCTGCGGTTGAATCGCCAGCAAACCGACCGCGTTGTGGGGGATATAGGCACTTTCGGTGAATGGACGAACGTCAGCAGCCCCAGCTTTGGCCGGCAACTTCCCATCAGAGGAATCGGACAGGACGAGTTGGCCCGAATTCGCCGTTTCGGGGTTTCCCTTCGTGCGAGCAGCCTCGCTGACCCGCAATTCGTCGCCTGCGGCATTCTTTGTGGCCGAGGTTTCCAACGTGCCTGGAGCCACCCCCGTAGGGATCGGCTTCTTCTCAGCACATCCCACCACCAGCAAACTGAGAGTCAGTGCTGCGGCGAACCGCCACAACGGTTTTCCATTTGATTTCAACATGATCCGCCTGCAAGGAACTGCGAAAGAAGTCAACGTGCACATCTGCATCCGTATACAATCATCATCGTAAACGTGGTCAGAAAATTTGCAATGATCTCTCAATACACGAAGACGCCTGAGACTGATTTTGGTAATCGAGCCTGTACGCTGGTTGATCCCAGGGCGGTGCGTTAATGTAGGAACTGTTTCAATAAGGCTGATTTTCGTTTCGTTTTTTCTGTCAGCCTGTTGGTGATCCCCTGTTCATTGTGATGAGGTCCGGTTGACATATGAAAAAAAACTTGTTTCTCGCCACACTGTTGCTGTTGGTGAGTACGAGTGCTCAAGGCGAGATCGGAGTCATTTCTCCCGTTGCGGCCTGAACGACACTCCCAAAATGGCTGCCTTGTTTCTTGCGGCCCCCAGTATCGATCTGCGTTGGGGATTTGCCATCGTGGCAGCCACCATGGCAATCGGAGGATTACTCGACGCAGGCCACGTCGCAGAAACACTCGGAAAGAAAGTGACAGGAATGAATCCTGGCCAGGGTTTTTCCGCCAGTCTCGTGACGGCATGCCTGGTCTCGACTGCCAGTTTTCATAGCCTTCCGGTAAGCACAACCCATGTCAGTGTTGGCTCGCTGCTGGGTATGGGTGCCAGTACCCAGCAAGCCAAATGGCAAAAGGTGGCAGAGATCCTGCTCGCCTGGGTCAGCACTGTTCCCTGTGGGGCAATCCTCGCTGCCATTGCTTATTCCATCATTTCTCGTTTCGCTTAAATCGATGACTGTCGTATTAACGTCGATTCATCACCCCTCGGGCAAACTAGCGGATCAGATGGGGAATAAACCGACTCAGGTCATGGGTGATGGGATTCAAGTCTTCGCGAATCCCCAGTCCACATGCTGTGTCACCCACAATCCAGCTACCCAGCACGGCGAAACTTTCCCCGGATTGCAGCAGGGGATGATATTTCTGATAGATGGCGGGCTGATTGGCGTAGGGGCCATCGGTTTCACGGACGGTACGCCCGCGCTGGACCACCTGAATATTGCTCCCCTCCCGCGCGAGAATCGGTTTGCGGACGTAGTCGCCGGATAGGGGTTGCCAGGATGCCGGTAACAGGTAATCGCTATGTGGGAACATCTCCCACAGCACCACCAGTAACGCCTTATTCGACAGCAACATTTTCCAGGGGGGCTCGATCCAGCGTGTGCTGGCGGCTAATAATCGCGGCGCGAACGATTCCTGCAGCATCCATTCCCAGGGATACAGTTTGAACAAGCAGTCGATCGGAATGTTTTCTGCATTGACGAACGAGTTGCGGCGCGGGTCGAAGCCAATCGCAGACATGGGGAGGTATTCGGTAGTGATTCCGGCTTGCGTCGCGGTGTCCCGCAGGTAGGTCACGTTGCCAAAATCTTCTTCGTGTCCGTCCGTGGTCGCAAAGCTGATACACGTCTGGGCATCCCGCATCCAGTCCGCCCATCGGGCGATCAAGCGTTCATGAATACTGTTGAACTGATCGCAACGGGGATGAACCGCTTCCAGCCAATTCCACTGGACGACCGCAGCCTCGAATAACCCAGTCGGTGTGTCGGCGTTGTATTCCAGCATTTTGGGAGCGGATCGACCATCCCAGGCCAAATCAAACCGCCCGTAGAGGGTTGGTTCGTCATGGTCCCAGCTGGCACGAATCCAGTCCCGAAATGCCGGGGGAATCTGAAACTCATCGAATCGGTCATCGTCGATGATGACTTGCACCGCTTTGAGGCACATCTCGTGCAGATTGTTGGTAGCCAATTCGAGTTCTTCGATCTCGGACATCGAGAATTCGTACCAACCCGCCTCGTCCCAATAGGGCTCGCCATCAATCGTATGGTAAGTGAATCCCAATTCTTCCACGTCATGGCGCCACTGGGGGCGGGGTTCCGCATGGATTCGTCGCATCAGCCTCCTCCGGACAAATGGGATCCAGTCCCACCGAATCCGCCATGGACCGTGCCGGTCGAACCGGTATGGACCGTGCCGGTCGAACCGCTATGAACAGTTCCCGTAGAACCGCCAGATTGCGTGCCAACAGGACGAGGTGCGGATGAGTTCGGCCCCATGGGACGTGTCATCGGCGGGGATGGGGCTGTAGGCCGGTATCCGCCTCCCCAACCCCTGCCCCCGCCGAAATACGGAATGTACGGGATGAACGAACTACGCCCGCGATAATGTGGGGTGTTTTGTGTCGCACCCGTTTGCGTGGAACTGGCAGGAGAACTCGACGGGATCGGATTTCCGGATTCATCCAGATCCTCGGAAACGAGGTACTCGGAATCACTGAGTTGAGAAACACCGGCACCACCAGTCGCAGAACCGATTCCCGAGGGGATGGAAGCAGGTTCTGTTGAGCAACCAAACGCGGCCATGGAAGGGACCAGCAGCGTTAATGCGACTTGGGAACTACGTTTCATGGCGAAGACTTCATCGAAAAAGAGATTCACTTAGAGATTTGAGACAACCACCATGATACCCCATGCCAGCAAAAGCGATACCACCACGATTCCGACCGTCATCAGCGATGATAGGGCTGGGGAACTGAGTTTCATCACGAAGACTTCCTCGAAAAAGAGCTTCACTCAGAGAATTGAGACAACCACAATCAGACTCAGGCCCAGCAAGAGCGCTGCCACCACGATTCCGACCGCCATATTTCGTTCTTCCAGTTGCTTCTCGATATCGAGTCGCAGCGTAATGAGTTCGAACGCCTTGAATCCCACCAGCATGAGCACCAACCCCAGCAGGCCGAACGAGGCGGTACCGATCAGGGCATGCCACAGCCCGGAAGATTCCAGGGGGATGTTTGCCAGAATAGGGTGATGAGCAGTAAAAGCTTGAATCATCAAATCGATCCTTCTGTTTCGATTGTTTTTTGGCGGAAACGTTTCGTCGTTTGGGGATTTGGTAAAACGGGGATCTGAAGATTCCGTGCGACGAGACAAAAAAACGCCACACTCAAGTTCCGCGCCCGTTACGCAATCCGTGTTCCGCCAACGATTGTCATCCATAAAAATGAAAATGTCGACCAGCTTTTGTACATCACTGCAAAAACAAATCCAATCCGGTGAACGTGACCGGCCTGATTTTGGATCACACAATTGACAGCGGAAATGACAATTTTGCATAAATTGTGTAGCCCACTCGCTGCGCGACCTGTGGGAAGGCATCGATTTTCCAAGCGAAGGGACTTACGTCAGCGGGCTGACCCGTGTAAATTGGGTTCAATGCCTCAGGAATGAAATCGGACCGCTGATGATCGCCGGTCACCCCCACCAACGCGAGTCAACCATGGATCGAACAATGATGCGTTTACCGCAGATGACGCGACGTTCGCTGCTCGAACGATCGGGAATGGGAATTGGGGCCTTGGCCTTGGCGGGGCTGTTGTCGGATCAGCACGCGCGGGACATTCGGGGAGAATCGACGGTTGCAGATCGAGATCTGGGGGGAGGAATCGGGGCTAAGTCACCTCATTTTCCTGGTCGAGCGAAGCGAGTCATTCAGTTTTTCCTGAACGGCGGACCGTCACACGTCGATACTTTCGATCCCAAGCCTGCTCTGACCCAATTTGCCGGCCAGCCGGCTCCCGTGAATTTGACCACGGAAAGAAAGACCGGAGCCGCGTTTCCTTCCCCCTTTGCATTCCGAAAGTACGGAGAAAGTGGTCTGGAAATCAGCGAGATTTTTGCCAAGACCGCAGCACATGCTGACGATATTGCGGTGATTCGCTCGATGTACGCTCAGGTTCCCAACCATGAGCCTTCGCTGATGCTGATGAATTGTGGTGATTCGGTTCAGCCGCGTCCCAGTGTCGGTGCCTGGGTCATGTATGGGCTGGGGGCCGAAAATCAGAACCTTCCCGGTTTTGTGGCGATGTGTCCCAGCGGCCTGCCGATCAAGGATTCCGAAAATTGGCAGTCGGGATTTTTGCCGGGAGTTTATCAAGGGACCTACATCGATCCACAGCATCAACAGATCGAAAAGCTGATCGAAAATATTCGCAGCCCCCATGCGTCGGTGGCGATCCAGAAACGTCAACTGGAATTGCTCAGGGGATTGAATCGGGAACATCAGGAAACCCGAACCGATGCTCGGCTGGAAGCCCGCATCCATTCGTTTGAACTTGCCTTCCGCATGCAGACCGAGGCTTCGGAAGCCTTTGATGTCACCGGGGAACCCCAGCATATTCAGGAAATGTACGGTGCAGGAGTGCATGCACGCCAGACCCTGATCGCTCGGCGACTGCTCGAACGGGGTGTTCGTTACGTCCAACTTTGGCACGGTGCGGGCCAGCCTTGGGACAATCATACGGAGATCGAGAAAACCCATCGGCAATTGGCGGGTCAAATTGACCAGCCCATTGCCGCATTGATGGCGGATCTGAAACAACGGGGGATGTTTGACGAGACCTTGATCATCTGTGGTGGCGAGTTCGGGCGGACGCCGACGGTCGAATTGGGGGGCGATGGCAAGTCGCAACTGGGACGAGACCACAACCACTATGGATTCAGCGTCTGGATGGCGGGGGGTGGGATTCGAGGGGGAATGGCTTATGGCGCAACGGATGACTTTGGTTTCAAAGCGGTCGAAAAGCCAACCAGTGTCCATGACCTGCATGCCACCATTTTGCACCAGCTGGGATTTGACCATGAACGGCTGACTTACCGCTATGCGGGACGTGATTTCCGGCTAACGGATGTTCATGGGCAGGTGCTCCGCGACATCCTGACTTGAGCGAATTGCCCCGACGCCGTGCCGCTCAAAAATGATCCCACTGAAAACACTCGAAACTTTCTCTCGGAACTAAAAAGGACCTCGCATGACGCGAATTGTTGCTCGTCCGCACCAGTTGGATCTCGATTCTCCCGGTCGCCGTGATTATTGGCTGGCGCTCGAACACGACAGCATCTGGGGTGATCATTTGATCCCGCTGACGGTCTGGGTCGGTCCGCAGGCGAAACCAGGAGAAGGGCTTGTTTCTTTCGGGTCAAATCATGGCAACGAATACGAGGGGCCGGTCGTTCTGAAGCATCTGATCCGCGAGATTGACTTGAAGGATGTGCTGGGGCGGATCATCTTCATTCCGGTACTGAATCCGTCGGCCTTTCGAGCAGGAACACGCGAAAGTAGCCCCGACGATCGGGTCAACCTGAATCGCGCATTCGTGGATGGAGCGGGCGTGAAAGCGGGCTTGACGGGGATTACTCATCGGATTGCCGCATTCGTGCGAGAATACATCTGGCCACGTGTCCACGTCGTGATCGATTTGCACTCGGGCGGAAACGTTGCACGATTTTCGATCTGTGCGAATTACCATCCGGTGGAAGATCCGGTTCTCGCCCAAAAAATTGAAGAGACTGCCCGCTGGTTTGGAACCCCGAGCCTGATGGTTTACCAGAACGTGACCCCAGGGCTACTCCCCAGCGAAGCAGAACGATTGGGGAAAATCACTGTCGGGACCGAACTCGGCTGGGGGTGTGCAGTGAATCCCGAAGGGGTCCGCTATGGTCGGCACGGTGTGCTGGCCGCAGCGATCCATAACGGTCAGTTACGTGGCACAATTGAGCCCATTGCCTATCATAAGGCGGGGACTCAACAAAAACTCGAAATGGTCGACCGGAGCTGTTTCACGGTCGCTCCATTCGACGGGCACTACGAAGCGGTACTCGAATGCGGAACGTCAGTTCGGTCTGGAGACATTGTGGGTTACTTACACGACTTTGACCATATCGATATGGATCCCTGGCCGGTCAGAGCGGGTGTCGACGGGGTGGTGCTGGCACAGGCGTGGGTGGCTCCGATTCCCAGGGGCCAGCATATCGTCGTTGTCGGTCGTTTAATTCCCTGAACCGGGAATTTGGATGGGAATCAGGCAAAAGCGGGAGTCGGTGGAATGCGTGGTCTTGTCGTTGTTGCTGCGTTGATGTCGAGTCTACTGGGACTTTCGCCTGCGTGCCGGGCCGAAACCTTGCCGGGTATGCCGGATCTGTATTCGGTCGGCGTGGCACAGGTCGAGATCACCCCGACGTATCCCATTCGATTGTCGGGATTTGGTTTCCGCCGCGGACCTTCGGAAGGGGTTACGCAAGCGATCTGGGCCAAGGCGTTTGCGATTTCGCAGACCGCCGAGTCCGAACCGGTGGTGCTGATCACGGTGGATAACCTGGGGATCCCAGCTGCGATGTGTGATGAGGTCGCACAGCGGTTAGAAGCGAAAGTGGGACTGAAACGTTCCCGGCTGGCGATCACCGCTTCGCATACCCACACGGCTCCCATGCTGCGAGGGGTTGCACCAACGCTGTTTGGCGGACCGATTTCGGACGAGGATTGGCAGCAGATTGATCGTTATACGCGAGAACTGACCGATCAGCTCGAATCGGTAGCGCTGGCGGCGTTGAAAGATCGACAGCCGTCGCGAATAAGCTGGGGTGTCGGAACGGTGAAGTTTGCGATCAATCGTCGGACGAAGGGGGGTCCTGTCGATCATGATCTGCCAGTGCTGGTTGTCAAACGGGGGGATGGGAAGATTCGCGGAGTCTACGTGAATTATGCCTGCCACTGTGTCACCCTTTCCAATAACAAGATCAGTGGTGACTGGGCCGGCTATGCCCAGGACATTTTACAACGCGAGTTTCCCCAGGCGGTGGCAATGGTCTCGGTCGGCTGTGGGGCCGATCAGAATCCCTCATCCGGTGTCACAGGGGACAAATCGGATGTGGCGCTGCAGCAGGGGGCCGAGATTGCCGCAGAAGTCAAGCGTTTGGTGGGTGGTTTTTTGGCACCGGTCACAGGAGAAATCCTGTCTGCACTGAAGCCGATCACACTCGATTTTGCGGAGGAGCCCACCCGTGCTCAGTGGAAAGAACGGGCCAGGCGGAACGATGCATCGGGTTATCATGCAAGGGTCCAGCTGGAGCGACTCGATCGGGGTGAATCGTTGCAAGCAACCTTGAACTATCCTGTGACGAGTTGGACCTTCGGGGAATCGCTGGCGATGGTCTTTCTTCCGGGTGAGGTGGTCGTGGACTATTCACAGCGTTTGAAGCAGGAACTGGATGGAAGCCGCTTGTGGATTAACGCCTATGCGAACGATGCCCCCTGTTATATTCCGTCAGAACGGATCCTGAAGGAAGGGGGATATGAAGCTCTCGAGGCAATGAATTATTACGATCGACCCGGAGCCTTGAAAGCGGGTCTGGAAGACCAGATTGTGCTGGCCGTGCGTGAACAACTTAACCTCCGGTTCGCCTCGCCGTTCGACTCGAAAAAAACCTCGGGAACCCGGCCCAAGTCCCCACAGCAGTCGCTGGCGCTGTTGCAAACGGATCCTGATTTGCGAGTCGATCTGGTGGTCGCCGAACCGCTGATTGCGGACCCGGTGGCGATCGATTTCGGACTGGATGGCGGCTTGTGGGTTGCCGAGATGCACGATTATCCCGACGGGATCCCGTCTGATCAAAATCCGGATGAGGCTTCTGCTGGGGGGGGACGTATCCGGTTGATTCGCGATGCCGATGGTGACGGCCAGTTTGATCGGTCGACCATCTTCCTGGACCATATTCCCTTGCCGACAGGGGTCACCGTCTGGAGGAAGGGAGTTCTGATCTGCTCGGCACCCGACATATTGTATGCCGAAGACACCGATGGAGATGACAAAGCGGATCTGGTGACCAAATTGTATTCCGGGTTTGGAACGGCAAATAATCAGGCCCGATTGAACAGTCTTGTTCCTGGTCTGGATGGTTGGGTCTATGGTTCATGTGGTCTATTTGGTGGAAC
>JBIKZJ010000291.1:0-8305 GCA_044354755.1 Schlesneria sp.
ATCTCGAACCGCGCTTTCCAGGATTGCGGCCCAGCGCGGTCGATCATCATCTCGACTTCCAGCAGATCCCCCAGGGTTGCCCCCGCTGGATCGTGAAACCGTAAATCCAGCTCGGTCACCATCAGTCGTAAATCACCCTGAAATAGACCCAGGTAGCGGTCAAAGGATGTCGCCCTGAACCACTCATTCCGACATTCGTTCTGCCAGCGAACAAAATTGGCAAAATAGACATTGCCAACTAAGTTAGTCTCTTCAAACATGATCTCTGGTCGAGAACAATATTTATCCACCCGCAATCCTCCACCTGTCATCCTGAGTTCTTCTTCCCCAGTTCGTGATGATCAGTTCGTGATGATCAGTTCGTGATCCCCAGTTCGTGATCCCCAGTTCGTGATCATCAATTCGTCACGGCACCAGGAATCCTTTGCAGCGATGCTTCTCGATCCCAATCAACGCGACTCGCGGCCTTCGCTGCTTGTCGAGCAACGAGAGCCCCCGAGACGGCAATCACTAACCCGCGAACACAAGTGACGAAGGTTAACGCCAGAAATAGGCCGAAGACGACGTGGAACAATTGCAGCAAGGCATAGACCAGCGCGACCGACGCTCCGAATAGGATTTGCCGTCCTTGAGCAATCGGGGTCGTGGCCGGGTCGGGAATCATGTACAGCGTGAACAGAATAAACCCGGCACTCGACATCGGCATCAGCGGGACATACCAGTCGTTTCCCGCCAGCCAGGCTCGAAACACTCCTTGCATCACGAAGGCGACTAGCCAGGCGAGGCACAGCGTCAGCCGTCCGGTGGCAAAGCCATGCACGACAATCCCGGTAAATAGAATCGCGGCTGGCAATGCCCAGTGCCAGAATCCGGTAATGTTTTCGGTAAACTGATAAGGGGGGGCCTGTCCGATCGCAGGAAATAAGAGCAATGTCGCGACGATCCCAAAGTTCGAGGGATTGATAAAGTGGGTCAGAGCCCCGTTGGCTAATCGAACCCGAATCAGGATCTTCGAAGCAATCGACACGACGGCAGCAAAGACGATCGGAGCGATTCGGTTATTGGGATAGAGCAACATCGCGCACGCAAATCCGGAAATGGCGGGCGCAGGGAGAGAATTGGCGAAATTGGCGATTGACCCGGAAAACCGGGGTTTTCGGCAAACACTACGCGCCTCGATCCATTCCAATAGCAACTGGGTCGCACAGGCGGTCAAGACCGCCACGATCGGATGGATCCAGGCTTGCTCGAAACCCAGAAATGTATGACCCGCGATATTCCACAGGGTCATCAGAATCATAAAATACCATAAGGCGAACAAACGGAATGCGGCATTCTGCTGGGGATACAGTGAAATCGTGGCGTTGGGAGTCATGATCGTGGGGGCCATGGTTGCGTTTGAGGCAATCCTTGTGTCTAAGGCAATCCCTGTATTTGAGGAAATGGTTGTGTTTGAGGAAATCGTGCTCACAGAGCCGCTCCTTTCTCGTGAGGATTTTTATTTATTCCCAGTAAAACGGTATGCCAGCCAGGGGAAACCTGAATGACAGTAGATTGCATTCGGCCCTCGATCGTCCGCCATTCCAGTTCGATCTCGTGACTGGCGGCAGGGGATGTCCCCAGTCCCAGTCCAAAATGAATCGCCTGACTTCCTCGCCCCGAATGACCACTCCCCCCATCCGCCTGGGCGATGCGGATCTGGCCGTTGGGTAAGCGCAGTTTCGCCGTCGCACCGATGGCCCGTCGTGTCGACAACGGGTGATCGGGGTGGCCCGGCGTGATGCTGAGCGGACGAGGATCGGCAGGATCCAGTGGGATCAGCACATGCAGACCCAGAAACCCGTTACGGGGCGACCCGTCCTGTGGTGCGCTCTCATTATGAAAATAGACCGACGGGTCCCACTGGTTGGCATAGACGAAATCGAGACGTCCATCCCCGTCGACATCGGCAATCGCGATTCCGCGAGTATTGAAAAAGTCGTTGATCCCCAATTCTGCGGCAATATTCACGAACCGGCCCGAGTCGGCTTGTGCGTAAAAGGGGTTGACGCTGTAGCCACTCAGGTCGGCCGTGGGAGGGGTGAATTTGGGCCAGAAACGGGGATCATGAATCATCCGATCGTTGGTGGTCCCCAGCGCCTGCAGTTCGGGCCAGCGATTAATTCCGTGTTTGAGCAACCCCAGGCGGTACAGCCCCTGGTCGATCGCCGAGAGTTTTCCTGGATCCGAAATCTTCCCTTTGGCGAATCCCGTCGCCTGGACCGCTTCGAGTTTTCCGTCGTTATCAAAATCGGCGAGCCGGCTATCCCAGCCCCAGCCACTGCGAGAAAGCCCATATCGCTCGCTGCTCTGCACAAACGGGGCGATCCCTTTTTGAAACTCTTCGGTCCGGCCGGTACTGGTCCAAAGGAAATGACTCTCTTGCAGCGCCCATTCGTCGGCGATATTGCTCACGTAGATATCAAACAAGCCGTCATTGTTGACATCGCCAAACCCCATTCCCATCCCTTTGAAGGAATCGCGCCCCAGTACAAAGGATTTGGGGGTCAGCATGGTCCGCACCCCTTCACAGAGGGCAAACTCGGGGTGTCCCGGTTTTGACCTGTTATGCAGCAGGCGGTCGGGGCCGAAATCATGAGCGAGATAGATCTCGGGGAGTCCGTCCCGGTCCATGTCGACCGCTCCTGCCGCCAGGACCCAGCCTTTCCCGCAGAGTCGTTCCAGTGTTTCGCTGGCATTGCGGAACTGAGTGATCTGCGGTGTCGCCGAGGAGGTCGGCTGCCACAAGAACAGTTTTGCCCCACCTCCATTGGTCGCCTTGGATTTTCCGGCGTGCATGACGGTGGCGACCCCGGTCCCCTGTTCGTTGAGAATATCGGCACCGTCTTGAAAGAAGTTGCCGACGATCAGGTCGAGATGCCCATCTCCATCAATGTCGACCTGGGTGGCCGCATGGGTGAACCAGCGGAGTGGTTCGGACCCCGGTTCGATGGCGACCAATTCCTGAGGGGTGAAGGACTGATCGTCGAGCGACTCGGCCGACTGACGCAGGAAGAGTACGGGTGTCCGTCCCCAATAATAGACCAGCACATCGACCAGGCCATCCTCGTTGAAGTCCCCCACCAATGTCCCCGTCGGTGACATGGCCTCAGGCCGGAACGGCAGGCCGCGCACCGTCAGGCTAAACGGCGGAAATCGCTCACCCGTCCCCGGACAAGGTTCGACGACGACGCGATCAACGCGGGTATCCACCAGCAGCAGATCGTTTTCGAGGCCATCGCCGTCGAGGTCGGCGAGTGTTGCGGCGGCACCGGTTGCAGAGACCCACGACTTGATTCGTTCGAGGCTTGGGTGGACCTTGCGGGTGGTGCGCAGTCCCTCGGAAGCGAAGGGATCGACCGCAATTTCCTGTCGTTGAAACTGGAATCGCGCCGAGATTTCCTGCTTTTCGGCGGGATCAACGCCCGTTTCGCGGGCGTAGTAATACGAACCCAGGACCAGCCCCAGCGCGACCCATTGGCTGGCGCGAATGTTCATCAGCATGAGACAACTTCCTGCTTGAGCAGTCCACGAATTTGTGACCGCCAGATTTCGTAGGAGGGGACAGATGGCGATTCGGGGGTGGAATCGTTGATTAAAGGGGAATCGTTGGTTAAGGGAGGGATTGCGTCATAGGTCATTTGCGATGCAGCGGTGGCACTGCACCCGAGTACGATTTGACAGGTTTGCTCGGTATGCCTGGCGGGGACATTTCCGTCTTCGCGGGCTTCGGCCCCAAAGGTGACCCCCTGTTGAAAGTGCAACAGATGTGGCTGAGCCCGCTGCATGAGGAATTCGAGTTCGGACCGATCGGGCTTTCCGGCGTAAGCACAGGCCAATCCAACACCGCTCCAAAGATCGGGTTGCCGGTCACGTTCGTAAGCCAGGATTAACGTCGCAAGGCGTGTCACATCTCCCCCGGCGACAAACCAGAGGCATCGTCCCAGACCCTGATCAAAGGCGCGCGAGGCGTACCCTCGGAATCGGGGTCGCTGAAGAGATTCTGGTGACCAGTTCTTCCAGTGAAAATAGCCTTCATGAAAGCCGTAGCCATCCATAACCAGCCACTTCAGCAGGGGGTGTAAGTGGGCAATGAATGGCTCGGGCCGCGATCTGAGCCAGGGGAGTCGTGCCACGACCCAGCCGAGTCCCACATGGACAACATATCGATGGGGACGACCGATGCCGTCCACAAATTGTTGCCATCGAGTTCCTCGTCGTAACGAAAAGCTATCCAGCAAGCCCAAGCCCATTCCAGCCCCCTCGAAGGCAAAACCCCGATATTCGGAATCAGCCTGTGATAAATTTTCAGCCAGTGATGTCGTCAGGCCCTGATCAATCGCGGTATGATAACCCGAGAGAAACGAGATCCCAATTCGTTCAAGATGCCCTTGTGCCGCCGATGAACCAGGAACAAATCCCCGTCGGGAAAAGGTCACCTCGGCGGCATCGATATGGAACATCCGCTGCCGGAGCAATGTCCCGATTCGATTTTTGGTAACGGTGAGATTACTAGGCACTGGTCAACTCCCAATGCGTGTTCGCCTGTTGTGCAAGGATCGTCTGTTGCACAAGGATGTAGTCCAGCAGCGCCTGAATCGAGACCAATTCGGCATACTTTTCCTCGGGGATCTCGACGCGGAGTTTCTTACGAATTTCGATTACGAAATCGAGAAAATCCATACTATCGAGCGCGATTTGTGCGGCAATGGGCTGGTCATCCGCAAGATCAGCGGCGGCGAGTTCATCATGAACCACCCCCTGCAATAACCCCAGTAGCTCGGCGCGGAGTTTGCCTCGCGGCTCGGCGCTGGTTTCGATGGACATCGATATTTCTCCTTGTTCGTTACAGCGTGGATGTGCGATCAATCCCCATTATGTTTTCATGAGGGCCCCAATTTGCCGAATCACCACCTTTAGAGATCCGGCAAAAAGGGCAAGACATGGTATGACTCCGCCGTCGCGGCCTGAGAGAAACCGTGGTTTCGGCATCTCGCGAAAGCCACTTCGACCGGGAGACAGGTCCGACTTGGATGTCTGCTTTGGTTGTCACCCACTTCGAGGTTCATACCTCTTGAGATTGCGAAGACAACCGTCGGTTGGCCTCAATTAGGTTTCCTGCAATCATCTTGAATCGTCATTCATAGTAAGCCTAAATCTTTGCCTGGGTCAAACAACGGCTTCTTCAGGCAACGACTTTCGATTAACTCGACGCCAACGATAGAAACCAGCAATTCCGGCACCTGAAAGCAGTAAACCAATGCTACCGGGTTCTGGAACGGGATCCACCGTGTGACCGCTACACGCATCCGGTGCCACGTGAATTGCGTCACCAGAAAGATAAAACATACTATTGTCATTAACACCAGGGACAATCATTCCCGTTGGTGTTGTCGTCCAAAGTCCAGTTCCACTAAACTGCTTGTGTAGATTGTGTACTACGACACCGCCAGTGGGACTGCCTGCATGCAAGTCGACATAAACATCAAAAACATTCGTCCAGGACCCACCCAATACTCCACCAACTAAACCATTGTAAGTAATTACCATCGAACCTGTACTTGGTGTATCCATGCTAATTGTAGTGTAAAAATCTGTAGGGGAATTCGGCGAACGACTTTGATTTGTTGTCAGTGACACGGCTAAAATATTGAGGCTGACAGTACCTGATTGGCCTTCGCTGAGTGTTAAAGAACCAGTTCGCTGAATAATTGTGTCGGTCCAATCGACGGTTTTTGTACCGATTCCATTTGGGAAGACAAAGTCATGCAGCGGCAAACCATAAAGTGTCACACATTGATTTGAAGCATCATCATGATACGTTGCTTCTTTTGTCACAACCAAGTCATATCCCGAGTTGATCGTAATCGTACTTGCCATCACGGCCAACGACGTGAATGCGTTGAAACTGGCAACCATCAGTGTACTACAGACCAAACGACGCAAAGCCTTAACCATGGAAAAACCCCTCAGTAAGCAACTTGAAAACCGAAACACCAGACTCGAATTCGCGAATCACTGGTTCGCGACAATTGATCGCTCATTCCCAATAGCGATTACCGCATAGCTAACAAACACCTGGCTGAGAAGGACCGATCTCGACCGACCCAAGTTCTGGGCAACACTGAATCGATTACGATTTCTTCGCACGTTGACGCCAGCGGTAGCCAGCGAGACTCATGGCGCCGATTGCGAGCATCGCAAAACTCCCTGGTTCGGGACAGACAGCGGGAACGACATCATGATGATTGGCACCGGAAGCATCGTGCGTGATACTGATTACCTCCAAGTGAGTGACAGGATCCAAATGCGGTGCAAGCCAAAAGTCATTCAAAGTACTCGTACCGTTAAGCTTGTAATTTACGAGGTTAATCATTGGGCTATTTGTGCCGGTCGGTACCGTATTTTGCCAAGGGTTATTTAACGAGTCGAGTACAAGTGGCTGAAACGTCGAGGAATTCGAGAAGATCGGTGTGGCCGTCAATGACCCCGCATGAATATCGTAAAACACGTCCAGATGAGACGAAAACGTTCCGGATTGACCGTTCCCGACGCTATTGATTGTAATGTCGGAATATCCCGTACTGATCGTCCCACCCCCAACTCGGGCACTTTGCAGCGTCACATACAAGTACTGATTTGTGATCGGTGTGCCAAAATCATTCCCGGTGTAGGGGTTAACCGATCTCATCTGCAAGGCATCAAGTTGCTCTGCAACACGGACGGTATCTCCGGAAGCAGTTGCAACCGCGTCCGACATACGTTGGAGGATCGTGTCCGTTTGCAGAACGGTTTTCACACCGATCGAGCCGCCGAAATCGAATGTGTTGAGCGGTATACTCGTGAAGGAAATCCCCATAAACTGCGTGGTCCCCGCAGTCTGAAGAAGGTCATAGCCCGCATTGACCGTAATGTTACCAGCCCGCGTCACCTGGGGGTTTGTGCAGACAAGAGTGCTACAGATAGCGAGCAGCACAAACAGACGACTCATCGATAAATGTTTCATCACGACTCTCCCAAAAAAGGTTTCCCGAACAGGGGCCGATTCAATCGCCGCACCAACACGTAGCGGCCTTAGCCACTTGTCGGGTTTTTGATCATCGCAAGGCGAGAAAGCCGTCCTTCTCGATGCGATGAGAAAACTCTGAAAACACCAAAGATTATTTTTAATAAAGAAAAAAATTTCTTGCGTCATTAATTGGATATTCACACAGGAAACACGACGCGTTCGATGCGTGTCCAACAAGATCGAGTCGGTGGCATCAAGGCCACGGGGCTGAATGACAACTCGTGGTGATCCAGAAAAACGAAAGGATCCCAAGTATTCGAAAAATTGTTCAACACGCCAGATGCAAGCTTTTAACCAAGCATTTAACGCTGTATCACACGGTCCGCAAAAACGATGCCAAACAAAATGGCGAAACAAAGCGGTGAAGATCACGTTAACCCATGGTTTTTGGGATGAATTCAGCGGCCGGCAGTCCCGGTGCGGAGGGATTTTGGACGATTGAGAGAATTTTGCCGATCAAATTCCGCCAGCGGGCTGCGATGAGGGACCGGTGCCAGTCGTCGTGATGCGACATCAACCCGAAACCGTGATTCAGGGGTCCGCCAACGCTGGAATACAGGCGGTGTCAGCAACCAAAGCCTGCTCGCGAGGTTCCCAACCGTGGATGAATAACGAGTCGTCTTAACCGACGGATATGGCGGTCGATTCCGGCCGCTCCGGGTTCTCCGCTCATGCTCCCATTTGACAAGCAGGGAAGCGAATTCGATCATTCATTCCGTTGAGGTGGTTGGCTGGCGGGGGCGTCGCAGGATGACGGTTGAATTGATACCCAGCATTCCGAACGAATTGACCATGCCGTACTCGAAGTTCCCCAGATCGCGTGGGGACTGGGTGACGAGCTGTTTGAGGTCACATTGAGAATCACGATGATCGAGATTGATGGTGGGGTGAATCAGCCCATCCTCGAATGCCGATAACAGGGCGGCGGTCTCCATCGCCCCGGCGGCCCCCATCGTATGGCCGATCAGGCTTTTCGTGTTGGTGATGTGGATGCCACTGCGGTCACCGAACAGTCCCTGAATCGATTCGCATTCCACCGCGTCGCCGCGATCGGTTCCTGTGGCATGGGTTCCCAGATAGCAGACCTCGTCCGCATCAATTCCGGCCCGACGGAGTGCCAGTTCCATGCACTGGCGTTGTCGTTCGGCAAAGGGATTCACGAGGTCGCGGGCATCCGAATTCATAGCGTAACCGGCG
>JBIKZJ010000664.1:0-2528 GCA_044354755.1 Schlesneria sp.
TTTTTTTTGAGTCGATTGATTTGTGGTTCACAATCTTCAATGCACCAGAAAACATCCCGCCCCGCGCGACGATCCTCTGAGGACCTCACGTCAAAATAACGACATGCAATTTATAAAAACCACAACAATTTTTGTCAATGTGTTTTTTTGAATTTTTTTTAATTGAGTTGCCTCGTAATTTCCGTGGGAGGCAGGGTGGGGGGGGTGACCTTGGTATTCCTGAGAAAGACAACCAGGGGAAAACGAGCATGAGCGTCGGATCGAGAATGATTCCCAGCGGACTGGGTACATCGAGTCGCTGGGTTATCGTGTTTTCGCGTTACGAATGATGAAGTCCATCAAGACGTGGAGTCGGTGGCCGACGGCATCGCCAAAGCCGCGGGAGTCGATCTTCAGGCCTGGTGAAATCCAAAACTCGAAAACAACCCAACACCACAAAGCTGACCGTTGGGGCACCTCGCTCACACAATTCCGTGTCCCTAGACATTTTCCAGTTCTCGACCGACCCCCGAGAGACAAACTTGTGCCCCGAAAAATGAGTCTCTAGAAAACAGGGAAAAGGCGAAGATCACTCCTTTTCTGCAGACTCCGAAGCAGTGCCATGCCACCGGGTAAGGGGATCGCCCGGAGCGTTCGCAATGGAAATCCAACCGCTGTTACCAGCACCGGGCGAACACTCACCGTCAATTTTGCCAAAACAACAACCCCAACGAATCGGGGCTGCAAATTCGGACCGGAAAGTGGTCGGTTCCTTCCAGCGCCGTTTCCACGGCGGGATGGAGCTACGGCGACACGAAAGCCCAGGTTGTTGTTCCGGTTGTCCGGAGTGTTCCTGTTGCGGTTCGCCGAGCGGCAATTGGACGCTCCGTTGTTCCAGCTACCGCCCCGGTTCACCCGGTTCGAGCCTGATGACCACCTACCGCCAACGATCGTATCACACGCGTCCGCCAACGCCAACTGGCGATGCCCCCTGCCGTGGTGAAGGCCACAAGGGATGTGGTGCGCTGTTGCAGTTCGCGCTCCGAGATTTGGCCTTCATTCCAAGCCGCTTCGAGCAGGGATAATTGGCGGCGAAATCGAATGCGGCTGCGATGATTCAGCTCCAGATGCGTCGGAAAGAGACGGCTGCCGAGGAAATCGACACCGTGTACAGTCCGATTGATCTCGGGTTCTGCCTTGAACGAGAGCCGCAGCGTCTGACTGAGAAATCCCCGACAATCTTCGGCAATCGCTCGCAAGGCCTGTGCCGATGCACCCCAAAAAACCATGTCATCCATGTAGCGGACATATCCCCGAATGTGAAGAGTCTCTTTGGCATATCGATCGAATGCACCGAGGTAACAATTGGCGAAATGCTGACTGGTCAAACTCCCAATCGGTAACCCCACTCCCAATTCGCCGCGAAATCCATGAATGATCCGCTCAAAGAGGGCGAGCAGCCGCGACTCGCGAAATATTCGCGACAAACGTCCCATCAATTCGAGATGAGGGATGCTATCGAAGTACTTGCGGATATCGAACTTCAAATAGAAGGGAAACCGATGGGCGAATTCGCGTGCCCGCTGCAAAGCGACCAGTCTTCCACGGCCACGCCGACAGGCGAACGTATCATCAATTAAAGTACGTTCAAAAACGGGTTCACAAACATTCAGGATGGCATGGTGGAGTACGCGTTCGGCAAACCCCGGCGCGGTGATGATCCGCATTTTCGGATCATGGATGACAAATTGCTGATAATTCCCTACAGAAATCGTTCCTTGCTGCAGCGCGGACGAGATCTGCTGGAGTTGATCGTCAAGGTTCAACGCAAATCGGATCGTTTCGGACCGGTCCCGTTTTCCTTGAACGGCGCGGCGATAGGCTTCTCGTAAATTTTCATAGTCCGAAATTCGGTCAAACAGGTGGCCCACTCGACGCATCAGTCACATTTCCTTTCGAGTTTTGCACCGCCAAAAACCGATCGGCATATTTTAGCACACGCGCATCACCCACACCCGCAATTTTCTCCAAATCCCCCTTTGTGATGACATGTTCACGAACCATGGTGGCCAATTGTTCATTGGTAAAGATGGTGTAGACCGGGACCGCTTCGGCGGCCGCAATCTCTTTGCGCAACTCGCGTAGCCGCGCAAATTGTTCAAACTCGTCGGGGGGGAGCGTGAGGCGGTAATCGATCTTGCCACGAATCGCCTCGCGCTTACCCGTCACGGTTTCCTGGGCCGAACTCCCATCGAGATAATCAACGCAAATCGCCCAAAACGACGACGCCCCCTCATCCACCCCATTGCGATCGGTTTTCAGCACTCGATGCGAACGCAGGAAGGCATTCAATTCCGCTTCGGCTTGTACGAGGTTCGCGATGGGAATCAGAAAAAACTTCAAAGTCATGATGAAACCGGTTCCTGGAACAGCCAACCACGTTTAGAGGACGATAAACGGAATCTCAATGAGAATCCGTTGCCGCTTCGACAGCGCATGCATGCTCAAAAAAATTTTTAAGACTTCAATAATGACAGAAGAGAAAAAAA
>JBIKZJ010000023.1:0-27350 GCA_044354755.1 Schlesneria sp.
CCATCAGCAGCGACCAGCCAAACGAATTTCGGCCGTAACGATCTTGATCTCTGGCCGCAGCGGCATGCACATCGAGTGCCTGGTGAACTCGTCCCTCGAGCAGCATGGAAACAGCCGTTTGACGGTGCCGGTCAAATTCCAGCACATCGGCCGCCTGATCGAGGTTTTTACGTTGACGCTGGATGGAATCGAGCAGTTGCAGACGTGACTGAAACTGATCGCGCAACACCCCCTGAGCCAGTTCCAATTTGGGGGCTTCAAACCGGTAGTCGGGGGGGGACATGCGACCTTGCTGTCGCTGGAAGCCATATTCGGGAAAGGCACCGTGGAGATATTTGGTGTCCCGATAATTGCTCGCCTCGATAAACCAGGGTTCAAATCGGGAACCCATTTCTCCAGCGAATTGACCGGGAATGGTGCGGCCAGTGACATGGATCAATTTTTCCGGCAAGACCGCAGCGGGGGGAAGGTTGTTGCGCGGGGCGACTACACCCGCCACGACCGCGGCGATCGAGGGGTAATCCGTCGGCTTGGGTCGACTTCCGTCGAAGCCTAAGGGGAGCGGGGTGCGGCCGGTCAGCATCACATGGTGGCCGGCCGAGTGATCATTATAGGGGTGGGTCAGTGAGCGAACGATCGCCCATTGATTGCTGCGTGCGGCGAGGAAAGGGAGATGCTCGCAGACGATGACACCCGGTGTTTGGGTCTCAATCGGAGCGAACTCG
This sequence comes from Schlesneria sp., assembly GCA_044354755.1. Taxonomy (GTDB): domain Bacteria; phylum Planctomycetota; class Planctomycetia; order Planctomycetales; family Planctomycetaceae; genus Schlesneria. The sequence goes on from JBIKZJ010000023.1 coordinate 726, forward strand.
CCCCGAATGTTTTCCGGGGCATCCGGTTTCGGATCGAAACTGTCGTGCTGTCCCAATCCGCCGGACAGAAAAATATAAATGATCGACTTGGGACGTCCATTCGGGATGGCGACCTGGTTTTCTGCCGCCAACGCTCGCAGTCCCGCCACATGGTTCATCCCCAGCCCCAGCAGCCCGACGGCACCGACTTGTACGGCGGTTCGACGCTTCATTCGAGGGTGAATCAACGGCGTATCGGTCATCGCGACCTCCTATTCGAGGGACAAGCGGGGTTCGAGTCAACAGCCAAAAGCGAACGGGCAAAAGTGAGTGGATAGAAGCAAGTGGCAAACAGCAAGTGGCAAACAGCGAGTGGGTCAGAAGCGAATCGGTTCGCCATAGTAAATCTGGTGGGGGCGATTGAGATCGTCTTTCCAGACGGCAGTGTCAGGAATCCCCAAGGAGTGATAAATCGTCGCTGCGAGGTTCTCGGGGCGCTGGGGATCGGACAAGGGATAAGCCCCATTTTTGTCTGAAGCACCGATGACGCGGCCTCCAGGGACGCCACCCCCCGCGATGAAAACGGTCTGAACGGCACCCCAGTGGTCGCGTCCCGCTTTGGCACCCGGACTGCGATTCAGTGCCGAGACCTTGGGAGTGCGTCCCATTTCGCCCAGCATTACGATCAGGGTATCATCCAGCATTCCGTGTGCTTGCAGATCTTCGAGCAGGGCCGAGATACCACGATCCATTGGCGGCAGCAGGCAGTCGCGTAGCAGGGGGAAATTATTGTCATGCGTATCCCAGGTTTCGTTGTTGCCAAGGTTGACCTGTACCAGGTTGACCCCTGCTTGAACCAGTTGCCGCGCCATCAAGAGTGACCAGCCGAACGCGTTGCGTCCGTAGCGTTCCAATAATTGGGGGTCGGCCTGTTGCACATCGAATGCCCGTTGAACACTGCTGTCGGTAAGCAGCGAGATCGCAGCCTGTCGGTGCCGATCGAACGCTTCCGTTGTTGCGGCCCGTTCGAGGTTGCCCCGTTGTCGATCGATCAACTCGCGTAGTTGATCCCGGTGACTCATCCGGTCACGACTCAGTCCCTGCGGCAGGCTCAGGTTCGGAGCTTGAAACGTGAGGTTTGGATTTGTCTCACGGCCTCGAACGAAGTGGAATTCGTATTCCGGAAAGGCGCCGTATGATTTCGGATTGTAGGGCGAAGCTTCGATGAACCACGGATCACGCCGGCTTCCCATTTGTCCGCCAAACTGTCCAGGGAGGACGCGCCCAGTATTGTGAACCAGACGTTCGGGCAGCACGACGGCGGGGGGAAGGTTATGATTACGAGCGGTCGTTGCGACTCCGGCCACAGCCGCGATCGACGGCCAGTCGCTGGAGAGGGGTTTGACCGGATCGTAGCCGGGTGGCATTTCGGTCCGTCCCGTGAGGATCGAAGTATGTCCTTGGGAATGCTCGTTATGAGGTGTTGTCAACGAGCGAATCTGGCTCCACATCTGACTCCGTGCGGCAAGCATCGGAAGATGTTCGCAGATCTGAACGCCGGGGGTTCGGGTGGCAATCGGCGAAAATTCGCCGCGAATCTCGGCGGGAGCGTCCGGCTTGGGGTCAAAACTGTCGTGTTGCGTCAGTCCACCCGAGAGAAAAACGAAAATGACCGACTTGGCGGATGAGGTGGAAATTCCGCCCGAGACGAGTTCCGCAGCGCGAAGCGCCGAAACGTGATTCATCCCTAAGCCGAGCAAACCAACGGAACCGGCCTGCAGGGAGGTTCTTCGACTGATTTGTGGATCAGTGAGGTGAAATGGTTTCATACCAACATCCTTCTGAATTACTCGCAGAGGAAATCGACTGGCGATTCCTGGCACCGAGTTTCGCACAATTTGGTGAGTCGTAATGCTTGGTGAGTCGTAATGCCATCAACGGCGATTCATGCAGACGCTCTAGTCCATCATAACAACGTTGATTGATGTTTGTATCGTACCCGGCCCGACAAAAACTCGATCTTTAGAGCGAGATTCCGCGGGAAGCAAGCTGCAGTTTCAACGAATCGACGGTGGTGAAGACTTCGGCATCGAGACCATGTTCGCGTCCACTTTTGATGTATTGGGGGATATCGTCGGTGTAAAAGCATTCGGATGGGGGGCAGCCGATTTTGGCCAAGGCGGCCTGATAAATTTCCGGTTCAGGTTTGATGGCCTGAACCTCGAACGAGAGGACATAATCATCGAACCGGTTCAGGACCTGAAATCGGTCGCGGATAAATTCGTAGTGAAAAATACTGGTATTTGAGAGCAAAACCAGTCGGTGCCCGCGAGATTTCAGTTCGTCGAGAATCGGAACAATCGGAGTGTTCAGAGTGAAGATGTCGGAGGCGGCAACGGCGAGATCTTGAATCGCGACCCGGGATCCCGTGGTATTCTCGAACCAGTCATGAAACTCATCCGGCGAGACACGGCCTCGTTCGAAGTCCCATTGCCGGCCGGAATGGATCAAAAGTTGGCGGATTTCCAACCCGGATTGACCACAAAGGGATCCGATCTGTTCACACATCCGTTCATGACTGAAATGAACCAGAACATTTCCCATATCGAACAAGAATGTACGAATCACGTAAAAACTCCGAGTTTGATGAGAATGAAAAACCACCAGCAACGGCAAAAAAGATCAGGTACTCGCTGATTGTTCACGAAAATGGCCAAGCGACCAGCGAAACTCAATTGCCCTCAAGGGGATATCACAATAAGCTTAAGACGTGAAGTCTCAATGAAATTTGCCATAGGATCGTCTCGAACCTTCCCAACTAAATCGAGGGTGTGTGGAGGGATCGTGATGGCTCTGTTGATCATTTCTCGACGAGGGTTGATCATTTCTCGACGAGGGTTGATCATTTCTCGACGAGGGTTGATCATTTCTCGACGAGGGTTGATCATTTCTCGACGAGGGTGTTGACAATCGTGTGCAGGGTTCAACGAGCGACACTAGAATGCGAGCGAATCCAGGTTGCGAGCGAATCCCAGGGATTTCTCGCCAACGGTTTCGAGACGAATGTAACGACGGCTGAAGCAATCGACGGAGCGACAATATGCCAAAGAATTTTGAAGGCGGGCAGGATTCTGATACCGAGACGATGCGCGGACAGTCTTGGCCGTGTTTGCGACAATTCTGCGTGTTTCTTGAAAATCGCGTGGGGCGTCTCAATGACGTGATGCGACAGTTAGAATCGATTGATACTCGCGTGATGGCCATGAGCATCGTGGATTCGGTCGATTTTGCTGTTGTTCGATTGATGTTTGGCAATGCAGATCGTGCACGGGAAAAGCTAGAGCTTTCGGGTATTCTCTTCAGCGAAAGCGATGTTGTCGGCGTGGAACTCCCCGATGGTGACAAGCCGTTTCACGCGGTCTGTTCGGCGCTGGTCAAAGCCGAAGTCAACATTCATCACGCCTATCCGTTGCTTTACCGGCGTCATGGACGAGGAGCGATGGCGATGTTCGTCGATGACGTCGACCAGGCGGTGCAGATCCTGCAGGAAGCGGGTCATCGCATCGTCACCGAAAACGATCTGCAGGAAGATGATGAATATTTGTAACCTACCGTGGTGATTTCACATCAACTCGGGTGGCTCGCTGCACTCTTTTTCATTTTTTCGAACGAATTCGTCGCAAAGTTTGGATGAGACTGTTCTCCAGGTCGATTAGCGCAATTGTTCTTGCCGCGCTCAAAGGGCAGACCTTGCTGGCAAAAACCGTGCTGAATCCCCGATTTAATCGGTCTATTCTCTCCATTCGCCGCGATTTTCATCGCCACGGAACAAATTGTTCCGATTGATTCAGGCGACGCACGTCGAAAAGGTGCTCTGATTGCCCTCTTTGGCCTCTTTGCGTGATGATGCCGTTTGACATCACTTTTTCTCGCCATATATTCAACTTTGACGACGCGGATGTCGAGAGCTGGCAACCCCAGTGATCGACTTGCCACAGGGATTCGAGGGCCGCATGTCCGCCGTTCACACTTCGAGGGGGAGTGTGCAAGACCGGCGTTGAGCAGACGAGCGATTTCCATCCACAGGGGCAATGACGATCATGGTTTACGCGAGGTTCATCAAACGAGCATTCGTTTTTTGTGCTGCCGGATCACTACTCGGTTTGGCCCAGACGTCCAGACTCATGGCGGAACCTCGGTTCACACGAGCCAAAGCGGTTTCGGCAGCCGACGAGGGGCCGTCGACCGCGATTCAGGAAGGGCTTGAACTGCGAAACGGGCGTCGCTGGATTGAGGCGATCGAACTTTACGAAAAATCGCTGAAGACTTGGCCCGACAATGAACAGCTCAAGCAAGGCCAGCGTCAATCCAAAATTCATTTCTCGATCGAACGTCGGTATTCGGATAAATCATTTGTCGAGACGATGTTGCCGATGTCGCGTGCAGAAGCTCTGATTTATCTCGACGACGTGCTCGACAAAGTCCGGCACTATTATGTGGACAACGTTACCGCGACCAATTTTATCGCACATGGTACCGAAAGCCTTTACTTCGGCCTGAATAACGAGAAGTTTCTGAAACGAAATCTCCCGTATGCGGATCAGGCCCGGGTCGCTCAAGTTCGCAAGATCTTGCGTGATCAGTACTGGAACAAGACCGCCAACGGGACCGACGGTGCACGGCGGATCGCTTTGGAACTGTGCGAATTGACACAGCGAGAACTGAATCTTTCGCCCAGTACCGTCGTGATGGAATTCGTGTTTGGTGGCTGTAATTCTCTGGATGATTACAGCAGTTACCTGACCCCAGGCAAACTCGGCGATCTCTACAACAACATCGACGGAGAGTTCGTTGGGATTGGGATCGAAATGAAAGCCGAAACCGGGAAGGGATTACTGCTGGTGAACGTTCTCCCTGAAAGCCCCGCCTCGGAAGGGGGGGCACAGACGGGGGACTTCATCGTGGCCATTGACGGGCGTGATTGCCGTAAGCTCAGCACGGAAGAGGCGGCGACGCTCCTTCAGGGCCAACCAAACAGCCGTGTTCGATTGACGCTGGCGGACCCTGCGACATCCGAAGAGCGTCCTGCCAATCTGGTTCGTCGCGCGGTTAAAGTCAAAAGTATTCCCGTCGCTAAGATCATCGATCGGGCGAATCGTATTGGCTATATCCGCATGACCGGTTTTCAAAAGAATACCGCTGAAGAACTGGACGCAGCGATGAGCAAGCTGAAGCGAGAAGGGATGCAAGCCCTGATCTGGGATGTTCGGGGAAATCCCGGCGGTTTGCTCAATGCCGCGGTCGAAGTCCTGGATCGGTTTATGGGCCATGGTGTGATTGTCTCAACAAAAGGTCGTGTGCATGATCAGAATTCCATCTATTCGGCACACAATGACACCAGCGACTGGAACGGACCTCTTGTGCTTCTGGTCGATGGGGACAGTGCAAGCGCGAGCGAGATTGTCGCGGGTGCCGTGCATGATCATCGCCGCGGGACGATCGTGGGTCGAAAGACTTATGGAAAATGGTCGGTTCAAAGTATCCTGCCTGGGCATGCCGATTCGGGGTTTCGGTTGACGACGGCGAAATTCTATTCGCCAAATGGTAGCACCTATGGTAAAGTTGGGATCCAGCCGGATGTGCAAGTTGCCGAGGACAAAGAGGCCATGACAAATCCGCGCAACCGACGCATCGGCCAGATCGAAGACGATCGCGATATCGAAACCGGCATTGAAACACTTCGCAAACAATTGGCACGACGATGACCGATGGTGCGGCGGATTGGTTGGTGACAACGGGGCGCGGCGATCGACCGACGCTCCGTTGGAGTTTTTCCATTGATGCTCCGCTGGTGGATTTCCGTCTGTCGCGTGAGACAGGCGAAATTGTTGCCGCAGACATCTCGGGGGGGCTTTATCTCCTCGATCGACGGGGCCAGGTTCGGGCACTCACCCGCACCCGTCGTTCCATTCAGCGACTCGCCTGGGCCGATACCGGTATTGTCGGTGCTGCAGTAATCGATGAAAATCTGATTGGCTGGTTTGATCGCCGCCTGCAATTCCAATGGACTCGTGACTTTCCCGATCAAATTCTCGCTGTCGACGTTGACCCGTACGGGACACATGTAGCCTTCGGGCAAGCAGACGGAGTCAATCTGGTTTATTCTCAGGACAACAAAAAGGTGAGTCGGTTTGAAACCGTTCGCCCTTTGCGCCATTTGAAATTTCTGGCGAACAATACCGATCTGCTGGTCGCTTCTGAATATGGATTGACCGGACGGTACACGCTGGCGGGTCTCCCCGTGTGGACCAGTAAGCTGTGGTCAACCGTTGGCGATATGACCGCGACCGGCGACGGTCGGGCGATGTTTCTGGCAGGATTTGCTCAGGGGATCCAAGCGTTTGACGGACAATCTGGAAATCCCCGAGGAACTTTTATTTGCGACGGAACCGTCGGGCTGGTCACCTGTGGGTACGCGAAACGCCACATCGTGGCCTACACGCTGGAGCGAACGCTGTTTGGAGTCGACGACGAGGGGAATCCACAGTGGAGTGTGGAAGTCCCCGAAGAGATTCAGAAAATCATTCTGTCTCCGTTAGCCGATTTCATGATTTGCGGATTTACCTCGGGGCGAATCATGCGATTGGATTTTGTGTTTTGATTTCGGATCGTCCGTTCGCGACATTGATGGTGGGACGACAGAAACTCCTGACATCATTATCCGTACAATCTCGCTAATTCTCGCAGCTCATTTAGCGCCTCGTCGACTTCCGGAACAACGGCACCGCAAACACGCCCCTTGCGGTCACAGGCCCCCAGTCGCAGCAAATCTTCGTAATCGAGAGATTCTCGCAGCCGAAGAAACGCGCGATGACCAATCGAACGATCACGGATTTTATGCACCTCCATGTGATGTTCGATCAGCCATTTTGTTCGTGGTGTGATCTGACCTTCGAGCGCCTCCAACCCCGCCTCGACATGGTGGTGTTTGTCGATCCCTTTTCCAACATCGTGTAGCAGTGCGGCAAGCTGAAATTCTTCGTCGTAGGGAAGCTCGTCACGCGCCAGGACATAACATTGTAAGAGGTGGTACAGGACATCCCCTTCCGGATGGAAGTGCTCGTCCTGCATGACGGACTCGAGCGGGATCAGTAATGATCGATAGACTTGAAGTCGCTCGATCGCCGCTTCGTCAGCAGCCAGATCATATTCCAAGTGGGCGTCGAGAAATGCCGGTCGCAGCAAGGCTTCAACCGGCATTTCTCGCAGGCGGTCAACGCGAAAATTTCCTTCGAATAAAGTCGACATCCGCAGAATTTCGTCACGGATTTCTTCATCCGTCGGTAGTTCGGACGGCTTGACCCAGCCGTGGCATAACCTGCGGGCCGCTTTTAGTTTTGCCCGATAATAATCGGTCTCAATGTGCGAGGACAGCATTCGAGCCGCCTCGACGATGATCCCCCGTCTCAATTTTTCATCGCTCATGCGAGTTATGTCGGATATCGATCGCGGATGGATTTTTGCTGCCGAAAATTCGGAACAGCCGCTGATCCTCGCTTTTATTCCCAAGCCCCAAGCCCATCCAAGCCGACACCGGGCGGGGCAGATCTGATACGCATTCTACGGCAAACCGCATCTTGGTCAAGGTGTTCACTACAGACTGGACTCAGAATCGGGGAAGAAAAAAAAGAGCCCCCGGTTGTGTTTCGCCTCAGGAATTCACGTTGACCCTGAAAAGCGACTGCTGATACAACTCGTGCGTTCACGGCGCCAGTCCACGGACAAGAGTGGCTGATTGGCAACGGATTGACCGATCGAGCCGAGCAAAAAGGAGTTTGCGGATGCTGCTAAAATGGGTTTGTTGCTGGTTATTCGTGTTGACCGTGACAAATCAGGCTTCTTCAGACGATCCCGCAGTTCCCAGTCCACCGGTTTCCAATTCTGCCATCCCCAAAAAAGTCAAACAGCAGCGAGTTTCTCCAAAGCTGTTAAGAGAAGCGATGGCGTTGCCCGAGTACCGGGCGCAGGCGATTCCTGCTCCCAGTCCGCTGTCGACCGTACCACTGCAGCAGTTGTCAGAAAAACTCAAAGCGAACGGCGACCTGGAAAATTCGGCGTTACTCGAACAACTTTTGCATGAGCACCAGCGATTATCTCACCAATCCGCTCATCGCCCCATGGCCGAAAATCTGTTCAATCTGCGGTGCGAGGCGATCGAAGTCGATCTCAAGCAGATTCCTCACGATTCTGTGTTGCGGGCGAGCACCCTGACCAATTCTGATTCTGGGATTCCAACTTCTGGGATTCCAACTTCTGGGATTCCAACTGGGGTTGATCCCCAGTCGGCTGCGAAGATCCATCAGGCATTAGAGCAAACACTCAAATCCAGGCAGGGGAACAGACTGTTTGAACCTGTCACGCTGACCGCCATCGCGGCGGAAACCGTTCACTTTCATCAGGGGACACGCCTGGCGTTACCCTCCTCGGACGGAAGTTCCTCACAGGGATTCCAGGAATTCGGCACGATCATCGATGCAAAGGTGACTCCAACGGAAAACGATTTTTACCGAGTCGAGTTCGCGATTGAGATCAGCCACGACCACGTCGGAAGCCCGTCCTCGGTGAGCGAGCCACAAATCAGTCAGCCCAATCCGTTAAAACCGACTTATCAGAAGCAACATACCAGCGTTTTGGCGAAGAGTGGCGATGTTGCCATCGTCGTACTTCCGTGGGGCAACACCGAACAAAAGGTCTTCCTCGTCACCACAGTGACTCCCCGGAAATCAGGGAACTGACCGTTCGGACTTTGATTTTTCAGCGGAACCAGGAGAACAATCATGACATCAACTCGATCAATTACCCTGCGACTGATGGCAGCGGTTATGGCCGTCAGCCCGCTCTGCCTGGCAATTCTGTTTCATACCGGAATCCGTTCAACACCCCTCTCGATTGAAGCCCCGGCAAAGCCATCGCTTGCGTTTCATCAGTATGCGGTCGATTTACGGAAGATTCATCCCACCGCCGAGGCCCATGCCACGTTCATCTTCCAGAATCGAGGATCGGAACCGATTCAAATTACCGCCATGGAACCGAGCTGTGGATGCCTGACTCCGCTGCTGCAGGGGGATCACAACAAGGTTATTCCTGCAGGTGAACATGGAAGAGTCGTCGTGCGAATGCAGCCCGCCAATTCCACGGTGGGGCCACACGAATACACCGTGAACGTGAAATACACCGATTCCAAGCCCCGCGAAGTTCTACTCACGATGAAACTCGAAATTCCGGCCACGATGCTGACGGTTTCACCGCCGGCCCTGATTGTTTATCACCCGGAAGGATCCGAACCGACTCCTTATGACTTTACGATTACCGACGGTCGGGGAAAGCGTTTTGAAATCACGGGAATTTCGATCAACAGTGAATTGGTCGAGACGGCAATTGGAGAAACCAGCCGGACTCCGACCGGGAATTTTCAACAGACGGTCCGCGTAAACATCGCTGGGAACCTGCCTCCTGTACGTACGCAAGCGTTGCTCCGTATTCAAACGGACGACCCGGATATTCCGGAGTTGCGAGTTCCGATGATGCTGCAAGGTCAGACTCCGGGTACCGAGTCCGAAAGCGATCACGGACTCGATCACGAACATCGGCATTCGAAATGAGTTTCGATCTCGATTATTGTTTCACTCACAAAGGTCGTGATTTCTACGGCTGATCGTGTCAATGACCCGCAGTGACACCGGTTGGCCCTGTGAATCCTGGTTTGATCACATTCTTCAATCGGAATATGGTCACGATCCCCAGAGCCATCAGGAAGCTAGCGAACCAGTAAGGATAAGCAAGGCCCTGCGACTGAAGTGTCATTCCTGCAACCGGCCCTGCGATCCGTGCTAATGACGAGATACTTTGGCCAACCCCCAGGACTTCCCCCTGTTCGTCATCGTTGCTGCTGAGAGACAACATCGACTGGAGTGAGGGGGTCGTGGCAGAAAATCCGACCACCACAATCGGTAAAAAGGTCACCAACAACCCCAGCGATCCGGTGTTTGCTGTCTGGCCAATCAGAAACAGGCCCACCGCCATCAGCACCACACCCACTAACGCCATGCGGAATTCGCCGAGTTTGGGAATCAGGCGGCGAACTAGCATTCCCTGAGCCAGCGTTAAAATCAGCCCGATGTAAGCGAACACGTAAAAATTCCCGCGATCGGTCACTCCCAGCTGTTTTGTCAGCATCGCCAGTGTCGTCTCAAATTGACCAAAGGCAAACGTGGTGAGAAACACGGCAAAAATGATCGGACCTAACGAACGGTGACTCAGCACGCGAAACATGGATCCCATTTTCAACCAGCCATGGCTTGCGGCACGCGCAGCAGATTCAGGTTTTAATGACTCGGGAAGCGATGTCAGACCAAACAGGAACGCAAACCCCGAAAGAACCGCTGCGACATAGCCGGGCGCAGCACTCGGTGCTGCATTGAGATTATTCGGGACAAACAGTGAGCCCAGCAGGGGGCCAAAAGTGAACCCAATTCCAAACGCGGCACCGATGATTGCCATTCCCTTTCCGCGCGTCGTCGCATCCGTACTGTCTGCGATGTAGGCCTGAGCCGTCGGAATCGTGGCTCCGGCGATTCCCGCTCCAATCCGCGTGATAAACAGCCACATCAGCGGACTGAGCCCCAATATCGGTCCCGAATTTCCCCATTGGGTCACGAGGGCAAACAGTCCGTAAAAGAGGGTTGAGCCTGCCAATCCCACTAACAAAACCGGGCGGCGCCCAATTCGGTCCGAAAGGATTCCCCAGAGCGGGGCAAACAGAAATTGCATCGCCGAAAAGGAGGCCATCAAACAGCCGAGAATAAATCCTCCCCGGCGGCTCAATTTCCGAGGAGTCGCGACGACTCCATCTACGGAAAGTAACGCACTCGTCGTGGGATCTTTTTCCGCAGTTTGCTCAGCCGCAACCTCTATCTGTTCCACTCGACTTTCCGCTGGGAGGAAATGCTCGGCATACCTCGGTAACAACGGCAAAACGATTCCAAACCCTAACAGATCCACAAACACGGTGATAAAAATGATCAACAGCGGCTTACGTGACACAATATTCCTTTCGCAGCGATTGAGCAGCATCCTCTCAATCGCCCCCTTATTTTCACAGGTCGAAAACGGATCCTGGTGTGATTCATTCCCGCCACACCCCGAAACGTGATCTTCATTTTGAATCGGTGACTGTAAAGCTTCGGCGTTCTGCTTTCCACCCGTCGCCCCAAATCCGAAAACTCAGGTTCCACCCCCAGTGTCATTGAAACGCGGTGAAGCTTGGGAAATCCACACGCTGGGTCGAGGAAAACCTTCTGAGCGAATGACCTCAGCCTCGTAAGCGGGATTGAAACCAGAGCACGACGCGAAAACCGGCTCTTCTCGCTAATTGCTCACGTGAATCGAAACCATTGACAATCGCTTCGCTCGTTCCGTACCATAACATCTCCGCTCGGGAAATGGATCCACCACATGCATCAGACGCTGCTGACTTGTGCGATGGATTTGATCGATTCCCCTCCTCGTCGACTCATTTCCCTTTACCCCCCGTCCACGACGCCTCACTATTAATCGTGATCAGGTAATCGTGATCAGGGTCCATCATCACCGGGCGAACTCGAATCATTGATATTGGTTTAATGCTTGTTAGGGTTTCTCATGGTTTCCATCGTTATCCCGGCTCACAATGAAGAAAAAACGATTGCCCGCTCGCTAAAAGCTTTGATCGAGGGAAATTCGCGGGAAAATTTGCAGATTATCGTTGTTTGCAACGGCTGTCGTGATCAGACCGCAGCGGCGGCTCGGCAAGTCAGTGAACGGGTGACCGTGATCGAAACCGAGATTCCGTCCAAGGTGAATGCACTCAACCTCGGCGACGAGGTTGCCCGTGACTATCCTCGTTTGTATATGGACGCGGATGTCGTGATGACTCCCAAAGATCTCGATGAAATAGTCAATGCCTTCGCCAATCCGCAGGTGCTGGCTGCCTCGCCACGAGCACAAATGGATTTCACGAAATCAAACTGGGCGGTTCGCGCGTTTTATCGAGTTTGGTTGTCGCTGCCGTACACGCGAACCGGGATAATGGCGGCGGGTGTTTACGCGATTTCAGAGACGGGTCGCAAACGTTTCAATCGGTTTCCCAACATCATTGCCGATGATGGTTACATTCGAGTCCTGTTTAAGGCGGGCGAACGAATCATGGTTCCTGCCGCGAGGTCGATTGTTTCGGCCCCTGCAACACTGCAAGATTTGATTAAAATCAAGTCTCGCAGCCGGCTGGGGGGCTATCAACTCGCCGCTCGTTTTCCCGAACTTCATCAGAGTGAAAAAAATAACTATGGGAGCGCGTTTTGGGATATTTTGGGCGCCCCCTCGCTTTGGCTGAGCGTACCGGTCTACCTGTACGTAAATCTGATTTCCAGACGACGAGCTCGCGAACAACTGAAAAAGATTGACAATTATGTTTGGGAACGGGACGAAAGCTCGCGATGAACCTGAAAGCCTCCTCTTCGTCGCTCACTTTGTGAATCGAGCTGGATCGTTTACGATAGCATTCGACACCAGTCAGCCCGGTCCGTTGTTGACGGCGGGTCCGTTGCGATCAAACGAAGGCGAGCAAACGAAACGGATTTCGGATTGAGCGATTCTCTAAAGCATGTTTCCCAAAACCTTCGGATCGTCAGTCTTTGCACGATTGGGAGTCGCGTCCTCGGATTGATGCGAGATCAGGCGATGGGTGTCCTGTTCGGTGCCGGCCCTGTGATGGATGCCTTTACAGTCGCTTTTCGTCTTCCCAATCTGGCGCGAGTCCTTTTGGGTGAAGGGGCCTTAACAACTGCATTTCTACCGGTCTTTTTGAAGGATCTCAACGAGCGGGGAAAAGACTCTGCAGCACGGGTGACCTGGGCGGTGTTTGTTTCACTCGCCTTTTTTCTGACCTTCTTGATCGTGTTGGTGGAAGCCGTCCTCTGGTCGCTGGCATGGGCCATTCCCCTCAGTTCTGAAGCCGAATTGCTGAGGAATCTGACGGCGCTGCTCACCCCCTATGTGCTGCTGATTTGCCTAGCCGCTCAGTTGGGAGCGGTCTTGAATGCATTAGGACGATTCGTCTGGCCGGCACTCGTCCCCTCGATTTTAAATTTGATCTGGCTGATTGCCTTGTGGGGCTTCATTCCCCGCTGGGATGATGAAGTCAGCCGAATCTATGTCACCGCAGTCAGTGTTTTAGTGGGCGGTGCGTTGCAGCTCCTGTTTCCACTGGTGGTGCTGCACTTCAGCGGTTTTGGATTTCGCGCCGACTGGCGCGCGGCGATTGATCGCGTCTGGAAAATTGCCAAGGATATGCTGCCGGTGATTATCGGCATGTCGATCACCCAATTGAATGCGGTGCTTGACAGTTTTATCGCCTGGGGGTTCACTCAACCGGTCGGCGAAAATGTCACCATGCCATTTCCAGGATCGCCGTATTATCCGCTGACCGCAGGTGCTGTCACCGCGTTGTATCTTGGTCAACGCCTTTACCAATTTCCGTTAGGGGTCTTTGGCGTCGCCTTGGGTACCGTGCTGTTTCCGCTCTTCGCTACCCATTCACAGCAGGGAAAGACGGCGGAATTGCGCGCGGATATCTCGTTAGGAATTCGGCTGGTGCTGGCGATTGGTCTTCCTGCCAGTGTCGGATTGATGCTGGTTGGCCACCCGCTGGCGACCCTTTTTTTTCAATACGGACGATTTGACGCGGATGATGCACGTCTGACCGGGGACATGATCGCCGCTTACGGTTCGGGTGTCTGGGCCTACTGCGGTCTGCTGATTCTGCAGCGAGGCTTTTATGCCATCGGCGATCGAATGACCCCCATGTATATCGGCCTGATTGCGATGCTGGCGAATCTGGTGTTGAATCTTGTCTTGATCTGGCCGTTTGGTGGACGGGGACTCGCCTTTTCCACAGCACTCGTCGCGGCCTGTCAGTGTGCCGCCACGGCCCTCTGGTTGCAGCATCGAATCGGGCCCCTCAATTGGAGGCATATTGCACAAACCACAGCCAAAACCCTCATTGCCACGGCGGGAATGGCGGTGGTCTGCCTGATCTTGCTCGACCAGCTGGTTTCACCAGCAATTCCGTTTGGTCGACTGGTCCGATTGGGACTCCCCCTTGCCTCAGGGGGAATTGTCTTTCTCTTGATCGCCCAGGTCTTGGGGCTCAAAGAACCCTGGCGATTAATCACCGGAAAATCACTCTCGAATTCAGCAGATTAAAGGTTCATTCGTGTCAAACCCCACTTCGGCATCGGCCCGCAGCCTGTCAGAAGCCCGATCGGCAGCCCGTTCCTCGGTCGCGTTTTTCGATCTCAGCGATCGAACTCAAATCGAAGTGACGGGATCGGATCGTGCCCGCATTTTGCATAGTTTTACCTCAAACGACATCAAGCGACTAAAACCCGGACAAGGTTGTGAGACCTTTTTGACCAGTCTGAAAGGGAAAGTCGTTGCTCATTTTTTTGCCTTCTGCGGCGAAACCTCGTTCTGGCTGGATGGAACCCCAGGCCAGGAAGAGACGATCACCAATCATTTGAAAAAATATGTCTTGATTGACGATGTCCAGATTCACCCCAGTGGTACGACGCGAGGCGAATTATTTGTCACAGGACCACTGGCTGCTTCTCTACTGCAGTGTGAGGGCTCGTTCGAACCGGGACAGCACCTGCAAACGGAAACGGATCAACAATCGCTGAATATCCGTCGAGTCGATCTGTTGGGGGTTCCTGGATTTCTTTTGTCGCTTCCTGCCGATCAGGTCGAAGGGGTCAAACGTGGCCTGGCCGTCGTCGGTGTGGACGAGGGTTCTCGGGAACTTTTCGAACTGCTACGGATTGAAGCGGGATACCCCCAATATGGTTTCGACATCACCGAGGAAAATCTCGCGCAAGAAGTGGCTCGAACAAAACAATGTATCTCGTTTAACAAAGGCTGTTACCTCGGTCAGGAAACGATTGCCCGACTCGATGCCGTGGGACACACCAATCGCGAATTGAGGCGACTCTATTTCGATTCTCCTTTTGTTCCCGTCAGGGGGACGCCGATTTTTGATCACGAGGGTCTACACGAGTTGGGTTCAGTCACCTCTGCTGCTGCGAATCTCGGCAAATCGACTGCGGGAAATACCGATGCGGTAGTGGCCTTGGGCTACATCAAGCATGCGGCCTGCCTGCCCGATCACCTCCTCTCAGTGATGGTGAACGATCAGCGAATCCGGGGCCGCGTCCTTTGACCCGACGTTTTCTTGGTTCAACAATAAACCCAGTGCGCGGCAATGAAAAGACGGTCAATGGCTTGCAGTCCTTCAGGGTCTCACCGACAATCTTGTGACGGGGAACGTCCTGTTCCGCCGTGGCCGGATTCGCCGTTGGGATCAATTGTTTTTAAAGAGACCGTTTTGTTATGTCAGACTCGCACGATTTCACTCGCAAATTGCAGAAAGAAAATGGTTCGAAGATTGTCCTCGTCGTCGGAGACGGCCTCGGTGGCCTGCCGCTGGAACCGGGTGGCAAGACGGAACTGGAAACGGCGAATACACCAAACCTGGACGCCCTCGCACGTCGGGGAACTCTTGGGTTAAGTACTCCAGTTCTTCCGGGGATCGCTCCCGGAAGTGGTCCTGGACATCTCGGTCTCTTTGGTTACGACCCGATTCACTACCAAATCGGTCGCGGTGTACTCGAAGCACTGGGAATCGATTTTGAACTTGGTCCCAACGATGTCGCGATCCGTGGTAATTTTTGCACCATCGATGCCACTGGAAACATTACGGATCGACGAGCGGGTCGTATTCCGACAGAAGTCGGGACCCGGCTGAGTGAAAAACTGAACCAGATCAAAGTCCCCGGCGCCGAAGTTTTTGTGCGGGCAGGTGAAGGATACCGTACGGTACTCATTTTCCGGGGTGAAGGACTCAAAGGGGATGTGGCCGACACCGACCCCCAGCGGACCGGTGTGCCGGCCCTCGACCCGGTTGCCCGTTCTG
Organism: Schlesneria sp.; assembly: GCA_044354755.1. Taxonomy (GTDB): domain Bacteria; phylum Planctomycetota; class Planctomycetia; order Planctomycetales; family Planctomycetaceae; genus Schlesneria. The sequence goes on from JBIKZJ010000023.1 coordinate 16,771, forward strand.
CCGGTAGCGTCAAAACGGCCCAAGTCGCGAAAGAGTTTTTGCGTCAGGCGAAAGAAGTCCTGAAGAATGATGCTCCTGCCAATTTTTTGACGTTACGCGGCATCGATACCATGCCAGCGATTCCTCCGTTTCGCGAAGTGTATGGGATGCGAGCCGCCGCGATCGCGGTTTATCCAATGTACCGGGGACTCGCCCGTCTCGTCGGCATGGACATTCTCGACGCGGGTCATACCCTTGAAGATCAGATGAATCGACTGGAAGCGGCCTGGAATGACTATGACTTCTTTTTTGTCCACTGGAAGTATACCGATTCCTCGGGTGAAGACGGGAATTTTCCACTGAAGGTTCAACGGACCGAAGAACTCGACGCCGCCATTCCTCGCATCACAAAACTGAAGCCCGATGTGATCGTGGTGACAGGGGACCATAGCACCCCCAGCAAAATGAAGTCTCATAGCTGGCACCCCGTCCCCGTGCTGCTCTCGGCAGAGACTTGTCGATTCGATGGCTCGACCAAATTTGGTGAGTCGCAGTGCCTGCGGGGTGGATTAGGTCAATTTCAAGCCAAACACCTGATGCTGCTCGCGATGGCTCATGCCGGCCGGTTGGAAAAATACGGGGCATAAATTCTCTCTATTGATAACTTTTTTTGAAAGTGAAAAGAGACCATGAAGAATCACGCGCTCCTGATTCCTCGCGGCCTGTTCGGGCTTGGTGCCATGTTCATGCAGATCATGACCATGGCAACCGAACCGGTGTTGGCCCAGGCGAACCCCCCCTCGGGCCACGCCAGTCGATTTGTTGACCATTCGCTGCTGGTCGCTCCCGAATACCCCTGCACCTGGCCGACGTACCCATTCCCGCGCTTTCAACTCAATCATCAACGCACGATCGGCCCGGAATCGGCCTACAACATCGATTCCATTTTCATTGATGGGAACACGGGGACACAACTTGATGTTCCTCCCCATTCCGTTACCCGCCCCGATCTCAATCGACCGAAATCGGGGCCACTGGGCCTGGCCTATACCGACAAGATTGAAGCCTGGCAGTTTGGTGGAGAAGCGTGCGTAATTGATGTTCGCGAGTTACTGGACCAAGCCCCCAAAGGGGTCAGCCCGCTGGTCACTCCCGAACATGTCAAGCGATTCGAATCGAGTCACCGTCCGCTGCGGTTCGGTGATGTCGCTCTGTTCCGCAGCGATTATTCCGACAAATACTATCGTCCGTTTCCGGAAGGCTCGCGATTCATCGCCGATGTGGTCGACCGGAAAGCCCCTGGCTATCCCGATCCAAACCCCGATTGCATGGAGTTCCTGGCCACGCGTGGAGTGATGACGCTGGGAACCGACAGTGCCAGTATGGGACCGATGCCAAACCTGGCCGAGCCGACCCATTACGCCGGACTGCGACATGGGATGATCTGGACCGAGGGTGCAACCAATCTCGGAGCGTTGCCAGAGACCGGTGCCTTTTATTGTATGATAGGACCACGTCATCAGGGGGGACCCTACAGTGAAGGACGAGCCTTCTCGGTGGTTGGTGGAGATCTTCCCATGCGGTTAATTGAATCCGCAAAAAACAAACGAGCCATCGATCTTTCGCCCACGCTTGCTCCCAATTTACCGGTCACCTCGCCAGGATCCGCCGCCGGACAACATCGCCAAGTCTATCTCAAAATCGATTTTTTGTACGCCGAATCACTGGATCTCTGGCATCATGGACACCTCATGGATGCCATGGCCGGGACACATCTTGTTCCTCCCTCATTCGCACTTCCGTCGGAAACCGGACTTGCGGATTATGCACCCGAAGTGCGCGGATGGCTGGCCGAATATGAACAGAAATACGGGCCCCGCGGGGTCAGTTCGCTCACAACAGAAAAAATTCCGCTCGACTGGACCTGCGGTCCCGTTCGTGTCATTGATGTCCGATCGCTGGTGGGTACCACCGACCAGAAAAATTGGCCCGCGTCACCCGTGATCACCCCCGCTCAGATCCTCTCTTACGAACAAAAATCCGGCCCACTGAAAACCGGTGATGTAGTCGTCTTTCAAACGGGACACATCGATCGCCATCTCAAACCACTGCCGGATGATGCGGGCGTCTGGGCCGATCCTTTGACGGGAAAAAGTGAGGGATGGCCGGCACCCGATGCCGACACAATCGTCCTGCTCAAGCAGAGAGGGATCCGCTGCGTCGCGACCGACGCCCCAGATCTGGGGGGTGTCGATCCAAGAACCGCCCTCATGACTTACTGGGCACTGGGAAGCCGTGAGATGGTCGGTATCGAATTTTTGTATCAAGTGGGAAAAATTCCCGTTGTGGGTCAAGGTTCCAGCGGTGGCTATTTTCTGTTTGCACCCTTGAAAATTCGTGACTGTCATGGCGGGCCTGGGCGAGCCATCGTCTTGTATTAGTGGACCGTCGCCTAAACTTTGTCGTAGCCTCAACCTCGCCCGCGATTCAGTCAACGACGGGGTCAGTCACTCGTGACGATTGGCCGGTGAATCTCGACAGACTCATCGGTCAATCGCTACGCCGCAACGGATCGGGACCGATCTTTTGAGGATCAATCCCAGGCGGCGACGCGTCAGACATTCGCGGCCCTTGTATGGAATGCGTTCTGGCATCGTCGGTGCTGAGGATCTCGGGACCGGCGAATTTGATTTCACTCGCAGTCAAATCCTCAAATTGTTCATCCGCGTCGATTTCCTGCTGCCGATTCCGTTCGCGATCTAATAGGGCGAGCAGCACCGTTCCCGGCTCTACCACAGAATCGATCCCTTTGACTTCGAGACAGTGGGCGAGGTCTGGTCGCGGCTGCAGAGAATCGATCAGCATCAATGGCGTTGTCGTGCCATTCAACTTGAAGACGCAGTGGCGAGCTCGAACCTGAATCGAATCCGCCCCCCCTTTGCTGGCGGCTTCCCCCGCAACCCGCAACAACGGACCCGACTCACGCAATGTCACTTTGTCTAAATCGACCAAGAATGGGTGACTCACCGTTTTCGGCCCTAGGGCCAACAACGATCCGGCACCGGTTTTCAAGGTGTTTTCGATGCGGATTGATCGAGGAGTTTGCGCCAGCAGCACCGATACTCCGTCGCCATGGAAACGGGTGTTGTGGATCTCCATCTCCCCCTCCTGACCATCGCGACCAGCCTGTGACATCCAGCCAACCGCCCCTGATGCCTGGCTGACCACGGGGGAATTGAGATCCGAGCCATCACCCGTTTCCGTCCCCGGACTGGGACCAAAAAACTCGCAGTTCCGCAAAAAGAGACGATCGCTTCGCACCGTCACCATGGCAGGAAGCGGGGTGGTCATCACGCGGCGGACCAAGACATGCTCGAACGTCACCTCAGTCGCGGTCAGACCTAAAGGGTCGTTGCCGATACGAATTTCAGACACATTCCCCGCAGACCCTCGAATGGTTAATTTCCCCGCATAAGTGATGCTCGACGCCTGATAGGGTCCGGGCCCCGTTAGCAAAATCACTCCTGCTGCAGACGGGGAAGGAAGCGGGACCATCTCTGCAATCGGCCCCCCATCCGGCAACGGTTTTTGATCAGAAATCGTCTTGTCCAACAACTCGGTCGAGCGACCAGCTGACGTGGGAACAAACGACTCAGCGCGCCGTGCCACATTCAGTAGCTCAGTCCGTAATCCTTGATCGGAAAGCAGGGCCACACCACCGGCCCCCGCCAACAGTGCCACGGAAACCCAAACAAATTTTCCGGTTTGCCCGGCACTGGCGGAACGAGAAAAATGGGGCACCGCACCATCAAACAACGCCAGAAATCGTCTCAATTGCGATCGACTCCGTAAACCGGCCGGCCCCCAATGCTGTAAGACTTCGTCAAAACTTCGCGGCCGCGCCTCGGGTTTTGGTGCCGTCAATTGACGAATCGATTCCGCCAACTTTGCCGGTGTGTCGGGGGCCCAGACGCGAACGTCCTCGATCGTTTGTGTCTGATGAGCGGCAATTTTGGCGAGCGGATCGGCGGAAACATACGGGGAGCGGCCGGCGAGCAATTGCCAGAGCACACAACCCAAGGCATACATTTCCGACTTGGCGGTGACCGAAGCCCCGGTCCCAATCAATTCTGGTGCCAGTCCATCATACGCGTCCACCGCCAGTTGATCATGAATGGTGACCTGCGGGTAAAGAATCGGTCGAATGCTGGCATTGATCAGCACCGCCAAGCCGCGATCGGTCAACCGAATATTGGACAAACGGATGTCCCCATGCAAAAACGATTTTGCCTGGAGAGCGGACATTCCTTCCATCAGCTGGCGAGCAATTTCCAATACGACTGCTGCAGGAAATCGACCGCGACGGACCAGCATCTGAGTCAGCGTCAAACCAGGAACAAATCGACTGACCACAACCAGTTCATCCGCTTCGGTCGGGATCATTTCTTGCGGAACCACGATCTGAGGGTGGGCGAAACCCTTTAACCGCTCCAACAGTGTCGTCATCTGCAGGCGAACCTCGGGCAGCCGATCCGGGCTCACCCTCTGACGCTTGAAAACCACACGATCCCTCCGGTTCAACCGGCGAGCCAGATAGGTCGCTCCGCTCGGACTGCGTCCCAGTTCATCAATAGCCACCAGAGAGCCAACGCGCAGTCTGTCACCTTGGCCCTGTTCCAACTGCTGTGCTTGATAAGGAGTGAGCCGTTTCAGCTGGATCAACGAATCGATCCAAACCGAGTCGAACGCAGGCAGGTCATACGAGAGACGACGAACACGAGCCCGGGCTCGTAAAAAATCACGAGGACCACACAGCTGCAGTTCGGCAAGTTGCCGGACCAGTTGTTCAGACGGAGGTTCATGCACGACGCAAGCATCCTTTATTGCGGATTCGCGGAATCTGCCCCAAACGCAAAGCGTCCTCAGCCAACTCAACGAAGTCATGAAAATTACTATTTTTGTTGTCGCAGAAAACCCCCATTTGAGCAAGTCGCGCCCCCCACTTTTCTCTCATTGCCATCAACCCCAAAACTCCGTTGAACACCCGACCAACGGGTTCCCCTACACCAACCACCCTGATTGTCCCCACCGCCAACTCCGTATCGTTGATTTCCCCCTGCAAACTTCCATCACAGTATTTCACCCAAGTAAATAGACTTTTCACCCATTTCGCGAAAGAATGAATCGAGATCACAATTCGTTAACGAGGAACGCTGGACACGGGACTCAACGATTCAATCGGTCGCTCGACCGATGAGACCCCTCTCCAAAATCCGCACCCTTCTTCACCCCGGAGTCAACTACTGATGAAAACCAACAATTGGGTCAAAAAACTGGTCTTGAGTCTGGCAGCAACCCTGCTGACTGTCCCCGCATTTGCCGACGAATACCTCAACGGCATCGATTGGAAAGAGCCCGCACTGGTGGTCCCCGGGGAACCGGGTGCTCCCCCATCAGATGCCGTCGTTCTATTTAATGGGAAAGATTTTTCCGCCTGGAAAGGGGCCGAAAACTGGAAGATTGAAAATGGAGCCATGGTCTGTGGCAAAGGAGATCTTCGGACGAAAGATGCGTTCGGAGATTGCCAGCTGCACATCGAATGGTCCGCACCAACTCCCGCCACGGGAAGTGGCCAGGGGCGGGGGAACAGCGGGATCTTCTTCATGGACAATTACGAATTACAGGTACTGGATTCCTTCGAAAACAAAACCTATTTCGACGGACAGGCCGGGGCGATCTATAAACAAATGCCTCCCCAAGTGAACGCAACCAAAGCCCCAGGGACCTGGAATGTCTACGATGTCATCTGGAAAGGACCTCGTTTTCAAGCAGATGGCTCATTAAAATCCCCCGCGGCGATCACCGCCTTACACAACGGGGTCCTAATCCTGAATCACTTCGAGCTGAGCGGCGACACTCCTTTCCACCGTCCCCCCCAATACAACAAGCATGCCGATCGTCTGCCAATCCGGCTGCAGGATCACGGAAATCCGATGCGGTTTCGCAATATCTGGATCCGCGAAACCAAAACCCCGGACGCAAAACAAGGGCGAAAACCCTTCCTCCGGGATGACAAAGGGGTCGAAAAAACGATTGAATAAAAACCGATCCCGTGAGGGCATCTGATTGCTGCCCAATGTCTCGTGAAATCCAGCCGATCATCAAAGGCAATTTGCGGGGGATCGCGCCCAACAAGCGAGATCCCCCTCTGTCCCTCTGTCCCTTTGTCCCTCTGTCCCTTTGCCCCTCTGTCCCTTTGCCCCTCTGTCCCTTTGCCCCTCTGTCCCTTTGCCCCTCTGTCCCTTTGCCCCTTTGCCCCTTTGCCCTACGCCAAAATCCCCTTCACAACATCACCATGCACATCCGTTAACCGATACTGACGCCCCTGATAGCGGAATGTCAGTCGTGTATGATCGATCCCACACAAATGCAAAATCGTCGCCTGCATGTCGTGGATATGGACCGGGTCATTGGTGATATTCCAACCAAAATCATCGGTGGCACCATAGACCGTACCGGGCTTAATCCCGCCACCCGCCAGCCACCAGCTATACGACTTCCCAAAGTGATCTCGTCCTTTCGGGCTGGCCGGATCCCCCTGCCCGAAAGGCGTTCTGCCGAATTCGCCACCCCAAACGACGAGTGTCTCGTCGAGCATCCCTCGTTCCTTCAGGTCCATCACCAGGGCGGCCGAGGGACCTTCCGTGTCCCGGCATTGCGTTTCTAACTGCGTGAACAAGTTTCCATGCTGATCCCAGCCGGCATGCATCAACTGCACGAAACTGACCCCGCGTTCGAGTAATCGTCGAGCAATCAGGCAATTGTTGGCAAAGGTCCCTTTGACCAGTGCGTCTGGGCCGTATCGTTCGAGTGTCGCTTTGGTCTCGTTAGAAAAATCAACCAGATCAGGGACACTTGACTGCATTCGAAATGCCATCTCATATTGCGTAATCCGTGTATCGATTTCGGGGTCACCGTAATCCGCCAGATGCGCCTCATTCATGGCGACGATTTCGTCGAGCAATGCCCGTCTCGACTGGGAACTGATTCCAGGAGGATTTGCCAGATAGGGGACCAGATCGCCAGTATTCCGGAAGCGAACCCCTTGAAACCGACTGGGAAGAAAACCGCTCCCCCAATAGTAATCAAAAAAGAGCTGCCCACAGGTTTTCGCCCGGTCGCTCGAGGTCATCACCACATACGTCGGCAGATTATCGGTGACACTCCCCAAACCATAAGAGAGCCAGGCCCCCATGCTGGGTCGACCGGGGACCTGAGCCCCCGTCATAAAGAACGTCACCCCCGGTGCATGATTGACCGCTTCGGTATGCATGCTGCGAACGAGACACAGGTTGTCGGCAATCGCACCAACGTTGGGAAGCATTTCGCTCATCGCGATACCGGATTCGCCATATTGTTTATGCGGCTTGATCGCGGGAAGGCAGGGCCATTTGCCATAACCACTCGACATCGTCGACAAGCGAGTCTTGCCACGAATCGAATCCGGAATGTCCTGCCCCACCATTTCTCGCATTTTCGGCTTATCGTCATACAGGTCCACATGCGAAGGACCGCCCCCTTGCCACAGCACGACAACACGTTTGGCCTTGGGAGGAAAATGTGGCAACCCAGGCTGCCCTGGAAAACCCCGACCTGCTGCCGGGGTAGTCGCGTCCGCAGCCAGCCCCTGATTGGTTCCCATCAGTTTTGCCAATGCCGCCAGACCGACTCCACTCGCCGCTGAGCCGAATAACTGGCGACGATTGACCCGATCGACATTTTGTCTCAAAAAATCTGTCATCGAAAGCCCTTACTTATTCACGAGTTAATGCTTCATCAAAGTTGAGAATCGCCAGACAAACCGCAGTCAGTGCCGCCTGATCGGCAGCATCCAGCGACTCGTCTCTTTTCGTCGCCCCGACCGTGAGCAGCGCTTGCGCACTGGTGATGTCATTCTGATAGAGGGCATGCTGACGCTCATAGGCCCGTCGCAGTCGATTGCGATCCGCTTCGGTCGGTTTCCGCGCCAGCACCCGACGAAATGCGAGGTTGAGTCGATCCTCGGGATTCGCTTCCGTCTTCGTGCAAAGTTCCGCCAAAACACGGGCCGCTTCGACCCAAGTCGGATCATTGAGTGTCGTCAGGGCATGCAGCGGCGAACTGGTCGACGTTCCACGTACACGACAGGTTTGACGATTCGCCGTATCGAACATGTTCGCGGGATTGACCGTCCTGCGCCAGAAGGTGTACAGACTGCGGCGGTACAGGTCACGGCCAGTCGAGGCAGGATAGGTAAAGTCACGTTCCTTGGTAATCGCCAAAGCCTCCCAAACGTCGTCGGGCTGATAAGGGTAGACCGGTGGGCCACCAATACGAGTTTCAATCAGTCCCGCAGCCGCAAGCGCCCAATCTCGCAGCAGTAGCGCAGGCATCCGCATTCGCGTCGCCCGCCCATACAGACGATTTTCGCTATCTTTCGTCAATTGTTCCGGAGTGATGCGACTCGACTGCCGATAAGTGGAACTCATTACAATCAGCTTAAACATCGCTTTCATGCTCCAGTTCCGCTCACGAAACTCGACCGCCAGCCAATCCAGTAGCGGACCATGAATGGGGTACTCGCTTTGCACCCCAAAATCTTCCGACGTTTTGACGATCCCCGTTCCAAACGCATGCTGCCACATCCGGTTGACCTGAACTCGTGCGGTGAGTGGATGTTCAGGAGCGACCAGCCATTGAGCAAACCCCAGTCGATTGGGAGGTGCCCCCGCAGGAAGTGGCGGTAAAAATGCGGGAGTCGCAAACGAAACTTTTTCCGTGGGCGAAAGGTACTCGCCCCGATCCAGGATTTTTGTCTCACGCGGATTGGCGTCACTCATGATCATCAGTCGAGGAAGCTTGTCGGCGCGATAATCCCCCAATTGTCGGTTCAGTCCCTCCAGTTTTGCCAGCGGCGGAATTCGTCCTACCAGCGTTGGCCTCACTTTTTCATCGAAATGTTTTCGTAACGAGGGCTCTAGCGATTTTTTTTCCTCATCGGATCGTTCGGCTTCTGCCTTGCGGAGAATTGCCGACAGCGGGTCGGGAAGTCCCTTCCCTTCAGCCGGCTTGCCGTCAGCAAAAAGTCCCGCTCGCCAGCCTTCAAATGCGGAATCACTCGCCAATCGTGCCTCGATACCGGTCGCCGCAATCTGCGTTTCCAGTTCCGCCATGCGAGCTTTGTTCTCTTCCGTAGGGAGCTCCAAAAATGGTGCGGCAACACGAATCCGTGACGAAAAATATTGCGGTGTCCCGCTTTCTGGGACGCGATTAAAGGCATCCATCAAACTGTAATAGTCGCGTTGAGTGATCGGATCATATTTGTGATCGTGACACTGGACACAGGCCATGGTCAGACCAAGCCAATTCGTGGCAGTGGTATCCATACGATCAAAAAGGTTGACGAATCGCTGCTCTTCAGCGATCGCCCCCCCTTCGCCGTTGAGGAGATGATTCCGATTGAAAGCACTCGCAATTTTTTGGTCGGTCGAGGCGTCAGGGAGCAAGTCACCTGCCAGTTGCCAGACGGTGAACTGGTCAAAACCCAGATCTTGATTAAAGGCTTTCACCACCCAGTCGCGCCAGACCCACTGCCAGGTATCCCCATCCTGTTGAAACCCATTGCTATCGGCATAACGGGCGGCATCGAGCCACGGGAGTGCCATTCGTTCGCCGTATTGTTGGCTGGCCAATAACCGATCGACCGTTCGTTCATACGCCTGTTCGCTCGGGTCAGCCAGAAAATCATCGACTTCTTGCGGTGTGGGGGGAAGTCCCGTCAAATCGATCGATAATCGCTTGAGCAGCGTCAGCCGATCCGCCTCAGGCGAGGGACCAAGCCCTTCTTTTTCCAATTTGGCCAGGACGAATCGATCGATCGGTGTCCGAACCCAGTCCTGTCGAGTGACGGCGGGTTCCGGCGGTCGGACCGGGGTAACAAAAGCCCAGTGAGATTGATAAACCGCACCGGCGGAAATCCAGCGTTCGAGCAACTGTTTCTGCTCGGCAGAAAGATGTCGATTCGATTTGGGGGGAGGCATCATCGTTTCGGGATCGGTGGCATGGATCCGCTGGAAAAGTTTGCTTTTCGGAGCATCACCGGGAACAATCGCCCCGGGTTGAATCGCGGAGTCGCGCAGATCCAGCCTCAGATCCCCCTGACGTTTATTACTGTCCTGCCCATGACAGTAAAAGCAGTTTTCTGCCAGGATCGGCCTGATCTCTCGATTAAAATCTATTTCCGGCGATCCCTCGTCCGCAATCAAAATCAGAGGGACAAGTGTCAGTGTCACTCCCAGCATCACTGCCGAGAAGATCGCCATCCCACGGACTGGGTGACCGAGCGGCCTGGCGCAATACGCAAAGGTATATGTGCCGATCTTCATCAGCATCGACCGAAGGAACGCAATGAACGAGATTCGAGTCAGTCTGGTGATCATCATTCAGCAGGGCACTCCACACTTCGAGACTCATTGGCTGGCAACTTCGTTTGCAGAATCGGTTGAACAAGCGAAATTGAACCGACTGTTATCCGCATGCAGTATAGCGTAACTTGCCGATCA
>JBIKZJ010000292.1:0-8274 GCA_044354755.1 Schlesneria sp.
CTCCTTGCAGAAGAAGAGTATGTGTCCGTTGATGGCAATCGGCGAGGCCCAGGCTTGACCGGGCAGACGGTGTTGCCACTTGACCTCGCAGGTTGCGACATCCACGCACTGCACACCGCCAACTCGGTTGACGAAATAGGCCAATCCGTCCAGTAGCAACGGAGAAGCGTAACCGCTGGTCACTTTCGACGAGTTCCACGCAATTTTTGCCGACTGCGGGTCTGCGAGATGGATTGCCAAGCTGCCTGGCGCGGAGGAAGAATGTTCTGCTGTGACCGCGCCGCCGGCAGCTTTTGGCGCGGCACCGGTGTCTGCGGAGCTTCGATCAGCACCTCCGGGTCCGCCACGACGACCGCCGCCCCGTTCTCCGCTGGCACCGATCAGAATGTAGTCCCCGTCAATCGTCGGCGAAGCCGTGCCATTGCCACGAACATCGTTTAAGGCCCAGAGTTCCCTGCCGGTCGTGGTTTCCAGCGAGCGCACACTGCCGGACGTGGAAATGATGACTTGAGTGCTGTCGCCCCGACGAATCACCAAGGGTGTGCTCCAGCCAGTTTGTGACGGATGATCGACCTTCCAGCGCTGCTCCCCCGTGGCGGAATCGAGAACCAACACATACGACGGACCGGCATGAACCACTTGCAGGATGACCATGCCTTCCGCCAGGACAGGCGAACTGGAATATCCATGCGGTCCTTTGATTTCGCCAAACTCTTTTACAAACGATCTCTGCCACGACGATTCGCCCGCATGAGTCAGTGCGACAATGTCGCCGCTTTCAAAGACGGCGTAGACCCGGTTGGCATCCACAACAGGCGTCGGTGCGCCCCGACTGACCGTATCGGAGTCTTTGACTTTCTGTGTGCCGATGAAATCTTTCTGCCACAGGACTTTCCCGTCCGCCACAGAGATTGCCAGGACGTGCAGTTGATCTTTTTCTTCGCCGGAAACCGCTGTGACAAAGATCGTCTCCTGCCAGATGGCCGGGCTGGATTGGCCATACCCTGGCAAGCGGATGTTCCAACTACCAGGATTCCGCTCTCTCGGTTCCCAGGACAGCGGCAGTCGCTTTCCCACGGCGTGACTGTTTCCATGGCCACGAAATCCGGACCACAGATTTTCCGATCGCACGTCGGCCGTGACGCTGGCGACCAGCAGCATCAACCCCAGTCGACGGAGGCCAGTTGCAGAACTAACGCCAAGTTGCATGATTCAATCTTTCTCGTATCGTGAAGAATTCAAAGTCAGGAATCAGATCAGACGAACAGTCCCGCGAGCGGTTGAACGTCTGGCGACAGCAGGCTTCGGTGGTCCGCTTTCAGCCAAGATGACAGGACGCTGGCATAGACAGACCGGAAATCCACGGTGTGAATCAGATCGCCCACGGGATCGAGCCGGGACAGATCGGGGCGTGAACCATGAAAGCCTGGCTTCACGTTGCCGCCGACCAGGAACATGAGGTTCGAAGTACCGTGGTCCGTCCCTTCGCTCTGGTTCTCAGCGACGCGCCGGCCGAACTCGGAGAACGTCATGATCAACGTGCGATCCAAATGTCCCAAACCTTTCAAGTCACGAATGAATGTCGCCAGACCTTCGCTCAAATCTTGCAGCAGCGTCGCATGCCGCATTTTCTGCGTGGCGTGATGATCGAAACCGCCGAGCGAAACATAGAACACCCGTGTCGGGACTTCCGCTGCGATCATCTGGGCGACCAGCTTCAGGGACTGAGGGAAGTTAAAGGGGAGATAATCGACGGTGGTCTTTTGCGTTTTCACGGCTTCGGCAATCTGGCGAGACGTCGTCAGAACGTCGTTGCCGGTGCGCTGCAGAAAATTGAGTTGGGAGTTGCCCGTGGAAGCGGATTGATGAATTCGCAGCAGATCGTCTTGCGTTTCCGAGCCGCCCGAAAACTGGAAGAGTTCGGGATTGGACATCGTAACGCAGCGCGGACGTTCTCCTGAGAAGGTCTGTGCCGTTCGTTCGCCCAATTGCAGGCCCAGCAATGGAGATGCTACGCCGGCACATTCATTGTCGAAGTACCGGCCAATCCATCCGCTCGTAAGATTCTCTTCGCCGGCGGAAGCCGTCTCCCAGATTTCCGTCGAACGGAAATGCGACAAGTCGGGGTTCGGATAACCGACATTCTGAATCAGCGCCAGTTCGCCTTTGTCCCATGTCTCCTTGAGGGCGTACATTTCCGAGTGAAAACCGCAGTAGTCGTCGACTTTCAGCACCGCGTCTTTGTCAATTGCCAGTTTGGGCCGAGCGCGATAGTAGATGTCGTCCCCAAACGGGACCAACGTGTTCAACCCGTCGTTGCCGCCCGCGAGTTGAATCAGCACCAGCACGCGGTCGTCCGGCAGTCCGGCGATCGGCGCTGCTTCAAGCAGCGATCGGGATTGCTGCAAGAATGTCGGAACCGTCAGCCCCAAGGCGGTCAGCGCGCCAGCTTGACTGAGAAAGCGACGGCGATTGATTCGCAAAGAGGTCATGGATTTCTCCTGAAGAAGTTGTGTTCGGATACGGAATGAGTCGAGAAGACGATCAAGCCAATTGATAGTCAGGCGAACTCAAGACGAGTCGCATGACGGCGCGGACGCGATCGTCTCCGGTGGTGCGTCTCGCCGTCTCATAGGCAGCCAAACGCAGCTCGTCTCGCGGCGGATGGCTGAAGAGCCGCGCCAGGAGTTGATCAACCAGTTGTTCCGTGGCTTCCGGCGCGCCAGCGGGGAAAACCTGCTGTGCGGAGAACTTGACCTGAATCGCGGGACTATCCGGCCCCCGTCGGCGTGCTCCTTCGGCTGGGGCATCGTTCTCGCCGCTGCCTTCGCCGCGGGGCCCTCCGTTCATCATGTTCTGCAGCATCGCCTGGCGCTCCGCGGGGTCTTTGGGCAGCGGGACCGGTCGGCCACGTCCACGACCGATGGGGTCCATGCCTGGCGGTTCCTTGGAATCCAGCACGATGTCGGCAAGATGATAGCGCTGGGCCAACGTCCCCGTGCTGATCCAGGCTTCCTCACCGGGCCAGCCCTTCACGTTCGGAGGATTGAACAATTCCTGTCCCAGCGCGGCGAGGTATCGGTTGATCCCGCTGGTCGGAGTGACTTCCAACCCCAGTTGCCGAGCCGCCCCCACCAGGAGCGCGATGGGACTCTTGATCAGCCTGGCTCGCGACTCGCCCGAATAGAACTCGTTCGAGTTCAGCATCACGCGGACCATCGGGGCGATTTCACCGTGCGTGGCGCGAAATTCCGCCGCCATTCGTTCACGCACTTCGCCCTGCGGGTCGGCGACGGCGAAGAACCGCAGCAACTTTCCCGCGAGAAATTGGCCGCAGGCCGGATGATTTACGGTGAATGTGACGACCTCTTCCAAACCATGATTTCCCGACATCCCGAACAAGGTTTTGTCCCCGCCATCATGCCGGGCCGCTTCCAACTGCGGGATCAGTCCATCGCGAGTGAAGCGGCGATTGGTCTCCGGGTTGGTGGCGCGGTTCGGAAGTTCAGTTTCAGGTTCCGCACCCAGGCGCCAACCGCTCAAGGCGCGGGCCGTCTCCATGATGTCTTGTTGCGAGTAGTTGCCATGCCCGAGCGCGAACAGCTCGTACAGCTCGCGAGCATAGTTTTCGTTCGGCTGGGCACGGTCGCTGTCTTCCAGATCGAGGTAGATCAGCATGGCCGGGTCGAGCGTCATTTCTCGGAGGAATTCCCGAAAGTTCCCCAAAGCGAATCGTCGCTGAGTCGCATTCTGCTGATACATCGCCTGAGGGACGAGAACTTTGCCGATGCTGGAGGCGAAGTGTCCGTGCCAGAACAGCGTCATGATTTCCCGCAAGGGAACGGTCGTGGCAAACATTTCGTTGAGCCACCAGCGGCGCAGATCGGCGGTCTCACGAAGGTATCGGCCGTTCGTCATACCGTGCATCTTGCGAAATTCGTCCGGCGTAGTGTCTGCGTAGCGACGCTCGGTGTTGATCCACGGAGATTGCACCCACTCCGGCGGTCCAGGCGGCGCAGCTTGCTGCGCTTCGTTGAGCAGCAGCTCAATCGCTTCGTAACGAGACAAGCCGTGCAGCCGGGCGACTTGAGTTTCGTCGACAGCGAAACTGATGCGCCCGAGCAAATGTCGGACATCGTCCGTCGTCCAGATTGCCTCCGCGGACTGTCGTGTGGTCATGGGCAGGTTCCTCTTTGGTCAAATATCTCATGGAGTCTGGTCGCAAAGCAGGGGCGGATGATGTGCCACCAATCATGCAATCCGCATGCTATCGCTTCCAATTTGGTTATGCAACCCAGTTGCAAATACAATAAGTAATGTTATGATACCGACACGGAGCGAGTTGCGGCACGTGTGCTGCCGCTTTGCATCTCGCCTCATTCGTGTTTTCTTTGAAGAAGGGTCTCTGTATGAGCCAGCCACGATTCGTCAGACGGCGGCGCGGATTCACGCTGATTGAACTGCTGGTCGTCATCGCGATCATCGCGATTCTGATCGCCCTGCTTTTGCCGGCTGTGCAGCAGGCGCGAGAAGCTGCGCGGCGGACGCAGTGCAAAAACAACCTCAAGCAACTGGGGTTGGCGCTACACAACTACGAGAGCACTTTCACCGTCTTTCCGCTGAACTCGGGATCGACCAGCTACTCGCCGCAAGCGCGGATTCTGCCCTACATCGACCAGGCGAATGTCCAGAATCAGATCAATTACTCGGTACCGTTCTTGACGGGTCCGGTGTCCAATCGGGTGTTGAATCCGATTTATGCCAACGTGGCGAATCTGGCCTTGCCGGTGTTTCTCTGTCCGAGCGACCCCAGCCCGACCCGATATGTCGTGCCGATGGGATCGCCAGTCGTGAATTACACATTCGGTGGAAATAACTACATGGTCAGTGCCGGCAGCGGGACTGGCGTGAATTACGATGCACGCCAACCTACGGATGGCATCACCTGGATTAACTCGAGTGTTCGTATCCGCGACGTGACCGACGGAACGTCGAACACGGTCTTCATGACGGAAGCCATTCGAGGTGACGGTATCGACATCGTTTTGCCCGCCGGCACGATGGACAAGTATCCCTATCAAAAAACGATGAGCAAAACGACGGGCGTGACCAGCAATCCGTCGGGGCAGGGATACATGGGCGGGAGCGGCTGGCCAACTGGACTGATCTCGAATCCTGATCTCGCGGCTGTTGCCCTCACCGGGACGGATTGGCGCGGCGGTCAGCCGGGGGGGACGGGTCGTGGCATCAGTTGGATGCGCGGCCTGAACATGGCCACCATCACCAACGGCTACCTGCCGCCCAATAGCCGGATTCCCGACATCTTCATGCACGGCGATGGCTTCTTCGCGCCGCGCAGCTTCCACACCGGCGGCGCTCACGCGCTGTTCGGCGATGGCACAGTGCGGTTTCTGGGCAACAACATCGATCTTGTCGTAAGTCGCGCACTACATTCCCGCAACGGCAACGAAGTTCTCGGCGAGTTTTAACGACGTGCCGGGAATTTCCTGCTTTGGACGATTCTCTTACTCATTTCACAACGCTCTCACACCCTGGGAAGGTCGGCTCACATGCTTCGAATGACACTGTTGACAATCACCGGCGCAATGGTTGCGTTCGGAAGCTTTGGGTTGAATGCCGCGCATGCGGCAAATCCCAAGCAACCGAAAGTTCTCACGCGGATCGTCTGGCAGGACGACGACGCTAAGGTGCTCCGCACGGCCGATCTGCTGGATGGCGACACCCTGCAACTAGGGCCGGTTGCCATGGTGTCCGGCTTCCCGCAATTGGATGCCAAACGCCAAACGCTGGTTCAGATGGAAGCCGCACAGGGCATGGTCCTGGTCGGTGTCCGCGACGACGACGACGGCAAGTTCCAAAGCGGGTGGGTGCTCGTCGATTCCGGTGTGGAAGAGGAAGAGCATGGCGACCATTCGCATTGGCATTATCCGAAATCGCCCCGCGTGAGAGCGTCTGTCCTCGATGACAAGCAGGGTAATCCGGCGCACCTTTATTGCTACGAGAATTCGTTCTTCGTGGCAAACGACAAGTTAAACGGATTTACGTGGCTCAATCCTCGCTCGATCGGAGCGAAAGACGAAGCCGCGGCTGTCTGCCGAAAAGCGGCCTTTCATCAGGGGGGTGGCGGTCATATCACGCTGGCGGCTGTGGAACAAAAGGTTGCCTACGCGACCTGGGCCGGGCGAGACGGAGAGAATAAGGGGCGAATTGATGTCACCCTCTTGAATCCTGACGGCAATCTGAGGATCGCGCAGACCTTTCATCTGCCCCACGGGGGACTGCACGGCGCAACCGCCAATGCGGGCAAGGTCTTCTTCGCACCTTCCGACGGCATTTGCTGGGTGGATGCCGCGAGTACGGCGATGCCGCCACAGATTCATCATATCTCACTCGGCAAGGAAGGCGAGAAGCCGCGCCGGACTGGTGGTTTTACGACGTTTGAGAAACATGTCGCGTTCGTCACGGGATCAGGTGATTCCGCCACGCTGTGTTTTCTGGATGCGACGAGTGCCTCGCCGCAGGTCAGCGAACTCTCGCTGAAATTCGCCAAGGGGAACCGGCCGACGGGGCTGGAGTTTGTGAAACCTCGCCAAGGATCGCCGTTGGCGTTCGTGTTTCAGGACCATGCCGCCGATACGGAAGGTCCCTATCGGCTGACGATCATCGCCGTTGATCCCAATGAGGATGGCAACTGGCAAGACGCGAAGGTTCATCACGAACTCGATGTCGGGAAAGCAAAAGTGGAAGGCCACGGCGGGCATCACTGCGTGGCCTTCGATGACGATCGCCGCCGAGCCATCTTCACGAACCCCGGTGATGGCACGATCTCGATCCTGTCGCTATCCGATTTCAAGATCGTCGCGCAATTCTCAGTAAGCGGCACGCCGTCGAAGCTGGTGGCCCTCGGCGGCCGAGGCAGCAATCATTGAACAGGCGAGAGTGTTGACGATGAAAATCTCAAGCTGGATCGGACTGCTCGGCGTTATCGCCGCATGCGGTTGCGGCGGTCCGACACCTGTACGGCCTGGCACGCGCGGCACGATTAGCACCGGCGGCAGGGGTCTCGCAGAGGTTCGGGTCGAAGTCTATCGACGAGACGGTGACGAGGCCGAGTTCGTCGGTTATGGAGTTTCCAATCCTGAAGGGCGTTTTGGTCTTTTCCAGGATGATGCCGCGGGACCGCTGTGGTTGGAACCTGGGGAGTATGCCCTCACGCTGCAATCGGTAAGTCCGGACCCGTTCACCTGGCCGGTGGAGTATCTCGATCCTCTGAAAACGCCGCTCTTGCAGGAATGGGAAGGCAGCGGCGAGCTAGTCCTCGAAGTCCCCGAACCAACGCCGATGCCGGCAACCCCACAAGTTGGCCAACGGCATGGGCGTCGCTAAATCTCCAGTTTGACTTGAACTTTATTTGGACACGATTGGTCACGGTACGTGCTGTGACAACAAACGTCAGACTTTCATGGGAGCTTGTAATGAATCGTACGCAGAAGAATCGGAAGCAGCATGGATTCACGCTGATTGAACTGTTGGTTGTCATCGCGATCATTGGATGAAATCGCCATCATCACGCGCGCAGTGCCCGCTCGAATCCTGGGTCTGAAACGAAAGGGGCACCTTGGGCCCGGAGCGGATGCAGACATCACGATCTATGCACCCGACAGCGATCGAAGACGTATGTTTGCACGACCACGCTACGTCATCAAAAACGGGGTGATTGTGGCTGCGGATGGAGACATCCGCGAAGAGACTTTCGGCGTGACTTACTACGTCGAACCCGCCTTTGAAATCGAATTATTGCCTAACATTCGGGAATGGTTTGAACAGCATTACACCATCAGCTTCCGTAACTATCCGGTCGAAACCATCGATACACCATTCAAAGTGCCATGTGAGTCAGCGACATGAAGTTCAACGCGAAGATCCGGATTATCCGGCATCGCCGAAAGGTCGATTGGAAATTCCGATTACCGAACGCCGATGACAAGCGAATTCCGACCAAACAAACCACCGGCCCCAAACATGTCGACCCCTGGAATCTGGCACATGCAAATTTTACAATAAAAATGCAAACACATTTCCAACGCTTATGCATACAACGTGCGTAAGCGATGCGTTTATACGGAGAATTGCCGCAATTGGTCTACAGACAAACTCAAGTATTCCAAAATCGGGGGGAAAAATGAAGATTTACCGAATCGGGAGACTGACAGCCGTTGCGATGCTATCGGTAACTTGGATGGCGTCGTACGC
>JBIKZJ010000665.1:0-2514 GCA_044354755.1 Schlesneria sp.
TCGAGGGGGAGTTAGCGGGAGTGATTTCCGCGCTACGGCCTGGGCGGGAGTCCCCCGCGTGTAGGGGGTTTGTGGCTGCTGCGGTGGATCGCCTACGAACGCTTTCGGCGAAAGAAAGTTCACTCGGCCTCGCCGCCATCATCGCCGAATTGGGGGATGATTTCGACGTTTGTACGGAACAAAACAAAAGGGTGGTTAAGGACCTGCTTGCGATTCGGGATATTGATGAGCCGAAGTATCTTGCGAACTTTCGGTCGATTGGCGTCAACCACCTCTTGCCAGAACTCAGGCGACAAGCCCAGTTGCCGGAATCAGACAAGCAACAGACGCAATCTGGTCGCCAACGCGCGGCCCATGCCATCCGCGTCTTCCTGATGGAGCAGGTGGCGGACAATGAAAGGCAACGCGTTTCCAATCTTGAAACGTTGTCACAGGTCGTCATGAACGTCGACTGGGACTTGGTAGGAAAGCTGGTCGAGTTTGATTCGAGTTTGTCGAGGAACAAGGCAAATGGCACGCTGGAGTACCCAGAATATACTGCCCAGCAACGGGCAACGCTGGCGGGAATTTTGCAGCAACGATTCGATGAACTCGCCACGATTCCTCGAGCAACGGATCCAAAGGATCTTGACGATCAGGCACCGCCGACCGAGACCGATCTGCAAATGGCGAGGTTGGCGGTGGCTCTCTGGCAACTCGGCAACACGGCGGCAGCCAATTCTGCACTCAGGGACGAACCGGATCCGACGTTAAAGACGCAATTCATTTTCGGACTCGCGCGACAGCAGCTCAATTTTCCGTGGTTGGTTCAGGAACTCGAACAACGATTCCAGCAAGGAAACAACGAATCCCCTGCTCTGTTTGGGCTCTTGCAGGTATTGTGGCTGATTCCCACCGAGCATCTTGCCTCGTCGGTCAACCGGGAATGGCTCGACACCCTCTGGTTAACCTCCGCAGACAATGGTGTTCACGCGATGGCTGGCCTGTTGTTGCGAAAGCTTGGGGCAACGCCCACGCCATTAACGTCCGGTTCTTACGGCGACTGGCGAGTGGAAAACGTAGGGCCTTTGCAAATCGAGTTAGCGATCATCTCGAAGCAAGATTTTACTGGGGGAATCAGCCCGGAAAGTATGAAGACGATCGCGATTGCCAACAAAGCCTGGCCGTTATACAGGGGGGTGATCGAGCGAGACTATGTGATTGGACTACAGGAGGTGACCTACCAGCAATACCGCGAGTTTGAACGAGATTTCCAGGCAAATATGCCAGGAGACATCGCGATTTATAATCTCGAGGATCAACGGGTTTTTGCCTTCTGCAACTGGTGTTCGACACAACAGGAGCTCGAGTGCTGCTACGAAATGGACGAGGCTTTGCGTCAATTAATTCCACGTGTCGACTATCAGAAATTGAATGGTTATCGATTGCCAACGGAAGATGAATGGGAATGCGCCTGCCGCTCTGGAGCGATCACGGGCCGGTTCTTTGGGCAACTCCCTTTAACAGCCAGGCAGGGCAACACCGATCAGAATCATAACTTTCGTTACGGCTGGCTAAAGAATCATCCTGATTTGAATTCGAGCGGGATTAGCGAACCAGTTTGTCAGTTGTTGCCAAACCGCTGGGGACTATTTGACACCTTCGGAAACGTGCGTGAATTGTGCACATTTTCAGACCATTCCTGGACATCCAATCAGAGGCCACCTGAAAATCTTGTCGAACGCGGTGCATCAATTCTTGAAGCCTGCCCGCTTTTTGGGAATAGCTATGATCGTACGGCATCGTTAGTCAATCATACGATCGCCGGATTTCGAGTTACTCGTACTTTAGAGACCTCACGTGCCGAACGCTGATTGTTTCAGTGTTCATATTTGTTAGTCCCTGTTTTGAAATCAGGAGTATTGCGATGTCGATGATGCCACCTGGGCCACCTGGGCCACCTGGGCCAACGGGGCCCAAAAACTCATGTATTTGGGAATGGAAAAACGTTCCCACCGGCCAGACCACTCAGACTCCGCAATGGGTGCTGATCCGGAATAACTGTAAGCCGGGCAGCATCCCGGTACCGCCGAATAATGTTACTGATGCTCTTGGAACACAATACGAGAAGGATTGCAGCCCTTAATGTTTCGACTCGTATTTGTTGTTAGATTAGCATCACCGTCAGATTCCACAGTCATCAGCGCTTAACAACTGGGATTGGCGGAATTTCTCCGCAGCAGATTGAGACCTCATCAATTTTCATGTCCCACTGGCGTGCATCTTTGCACGCCAGTCCTCTCTCGATGCGACGAAGTATTCATAGCAGAGAAACGATGTCGAGAAAAAAAACAGGGAAATTGAAAAAAAGACCGCATAGAAAGAGGCTGCTCTACATATAAATTAAATTTACGTTAAATGTAGGTAGTCTCTTGTATTCAGTGTGACGAATCGCTTCATTACCGTGTCGCAGGAACAGTGGAAGATGTCCTGCTCAACAATCATGCACGTCGTGGCCTTACCCTCGCTGGCCAA
>JBIKZJ010000293.1:0-8260 GCA_044354755.1 Schlesneria sp.
GCGGTGTATCCCCGATTAAGGAGCTCTTGGGTGATGACCGGGTAGGAAGAAACATCGTCCAGTTGTGTCGGGACCAGCGTAATTCCGTCGAAATCTGAACCAATGCCGACGTGATCGATCCCGGCGATTTTGGCGATGTGATCGATGTGATCCACGACATCATGCACACTCCCCGGCTCGATCGGATGTTCGGTGTCCCAGCGTTTCCTTGCTGCTTTGTAGTCGGCTTCGAGCGGAAACTTCGCTCGTAACTCGCGGTTCATCTGAAACATGTTTGCTCGCTTGCGAGCCGACTCGGGATGCACAAAGCCTGAGTAAAAGTTGACCATCACCACCCCGCCATTCTGCTTGACCTGCTTTAAAATGTCGTCCGGGACATTTCGCGGATGATCGGCGATTTGTCGGGCGGATGAGTGTGAAAAAATGACCGGGGCGGTCGTGACGTTCAAGGTATCCCGCATCGTCTCGTCGGAAACATGAGACAGATCGACCAGCATTCCCAACCGATTCATTTCCCGGACGATTTCTGCACCAAATTCGGTTAAACCGTGATGTTTTGCCTCGTCCGTGGCCGCGTCGGCCCAGGTGAGGGTGTCCGAATGGGTCAGCGTCATATATCCCGCTCCCAGTCGATGCAGCCGCCGCAGGTTCTCGATCGAATCTTCAATACTGTGCCCCCCTTCGACCCCCATCAGTGACGCAATTTTCCCTTGTTTTTGAATCCGCTCGATATCGCTGACGGTTCGTGCCAGCTCGAAGGTTTCGGGGTACCGCTTGACCATCCCCTTCACCAATTCGATTTGTTCGATCGTTGTCGCCAGCGCTTTTCCGTCGTTGATGGTTGAGGCGGGGACATACACCGACCAGAACTGGGCACCGACATTTCCCTGTCGCAGACGCGGGATGTCGGTGTGCAGCTTCGGGACGTGACCGGAAATATTGGCCTGGTCAAACGAGGACGCGAAATCCGTTCGCAGCGCCCAGGGAAGATCGTTGTGCCCGTCAAAGACGAAGCCCGCAGCATGGATTTTTTCGGCTGCTGCGGTCACGACCACTTTGGGGCGTTCTGCCGCCAGCGCAATTCGTGGAGGGGTCATCCCCGCTGAAAGGCAAAGTGTGATGACGAGCGTCTTGATGACGAGCCTGTTCGATGTTGGATGATGATTCATGGCAATCTCGTTCACGAGGGGTGAGGGAATATTTTAGAGTGAGCGACTTTTAAAACGAGGATGTCTGCCGGGGTTGGGCTCGGCAGCGAAAGGTACCGGCCAGACGGTTGATCGATTCGAGACCGCTGTACCGATGGATGGTTCGCTGACCGGTCCAGCGATTGGCGGGCCCTTCAATGATGAGTTGGATCTGATTCAGATCAAAACGACGAGCCAGTCCGAGGGCGACACCGACCTGAAACCGATCCTGGGGATAGAGGGGGGCCTGAACGGTGGCTAGCGACCAGCGGTCCAGCCGAAACGGCTGCCAATCATCTGGTCGTGGTTCCCGCACGAGATACGGATTCAATGAGGGGGGTAATTTGGCAAGCTCGGTCGCATGGATTGAGAGGCTGACTCGCTCTGGCCTGGCGGCATAAACCGCCCATGCAGGCCAATGATCGCAATATCCCGCCGACTCGAACGCTGGCCAGATGATGGCGGCACTGACGATGAGGAAGGCGAGTCGGTTTGGTCGCGTGAGTTGTGGAATTTGAGCGACCGAGATCGTCTCGGTGGGGGCTTGGGACGAGACGCGAAATAAAACCCCGTTTTGCACCAGGAAAAAGAGATTCCAGATCAAGACACCGGGTTGATGGCCATGCCCCCACGGTCCCAAGGCTAGCAAGAGAAACAGGTGCATGCCTGCGGCCCCGAGCACCGAAACTTTGCGTGTTCGCGGCCAGGCGAGTCCGATTGCGATTAAGAGTTCGAAGAGGGGAATCGCAGCGGTCATGCCCATCCGGAAGGACTCGGGCCAGAATTCGGTCGGTTTGGCGATTGGCACCGCCTGCAAAAATCCGTCAATCAAAAATCGGCCGTGACCATGAAAGAAGCCGCTGTCGATTTTTGACCAGGCGGACCAGGCGTAAATGCTGATGATCAGCCAGCGCCAGGCGAGTGTGGCGACTTGGCCATCGGCCAGGCCCAGCACGAACGCAACGAGGACGAATTGCCAAACCCAAGGTTGCAGCCGATGCTGGTCGATTGCGACCAGCCCGAGTGTCGAGAAAGCGCAAATCAGCGAGGCGATGCGGCTGATACGCGGGTGGCGGATCAGCAGCATCGTGATCAATGATGCCAGCAACAGTGCGAGCAGACCCCAGTCAAAGATTCGGGGCTGGTCATCGATGTCGATAAAGAGGAACGGAACTTGAGGGAAATCGGTCTGTGGAGTCCAGAGGTTCCAGGTTGCCGCAATCAGGGCCAGATGCCCCATGGCCAACAGTTGTGTCAGTCGGGAGCGAAGGGGTTCCCCCTCAGCAGTGGACTGCGTGAATTCGGTCACGAGTTTGGTCATCAAAGCGAACAGCCTGTCTGGATGTCTGAGAGTCAAAACCTCAAGAAGGACTTTTCGTTTTATTGGGTCCCTCTTGAGATTCTCGGGTGATGGCGCAGCCAATATCGAGTTTTGACCGACCGACGGCAATGCTCAGGACATTCTGGCCATGCTGCAAGAAACGCCACCCGCCGCCGGGATGTAGGCATGGTTGACATAATCCATCACCATCCGGTCAGCATTGAACCGCCAGCCGAGGGTCCGGACCGAACGTTTCATGCGGGCAATCCATTCTTCGGGCAACCCATCATCTTCGTTTCGGTTGAAAAAGAGCGGGATCACTTCATCGAGCAAAACGCTAGTCAGTGCCTTGGCGTCGCGATCGTCCTGAATATCCTGATTGGCATGCGAATGACCATTTCCGATCGTAAATCCATTCTGCCCGTCGTAAGCTTCTGCCCACCAGCCATCGAGGATTGAGCAGTTGAGACCTCCATTCAAGACGACTTTTTGACCGCTGGTCCCCGACGCTTCGAGAGGCCGACGGGGATTATTCAGCCAGACATCGACCCCCTGCACCAGATGGCGGGCAAGATTGATGTCGTAGTCTTCGAGCAGGACAATTTTCCCTTTGAATGCGGGTTCCTGGGTCAGGCGGAAAATGCGCTGCAAAATTTCTTTGCCGTAATTGTCTGCCGGGTGCGACTTCCCTGCGAAGATAAACTGCACCGGATGCTTGGAATCACAGATAATCTTGCCGAGCATCTCAATATCGCGAAGCACCAGGTCCGCCCGTTTGTAGGGGGCAAACCGTCGAGCAAAGCCGATGGTGAGGGCTTCGGGGTCAAGCAGCTTCGCGATGTCGGTTTTCTCATGATCCGGCAGTTCCAGTCGCTCGGCTCGCCGCAGCATCCGGCTGCGGGCGAAAAGGATCATTCGATTCTTGAGAGACTGGTGCGTCTCCCACAATTCTCCTGGCGTGACATCTTCAAAACCGGCCCAGACTTCGTGTTCACCGGAACGGACATGCCAATCGAGCGGGAGGACGCGATCATAGAGCGTCCGCATTTGCGGCGCGAGCCAACTGGAAACGTGGACACCATTTGTGATGTGGCCGATGGGGATTTCGTCTTCTGTGCGCCAAGGCCACAGACCCGTCCACATGCGGCGGCTGACGACACCATGCAAGTTGGAAACGGCGTTGGCTCGACGACTGCATTTAAAGGCGAGCACCGTCATGCAAAAGGATTCGTTCGTATTATTTGGATCGACACGTCCCAAGCCAATCAAGCCTCCTGCTCCCAATCCAAGTTGATCGGCAATGGGGCCGAGATGTTCTTCAAAGAGATCCCACTCAAATCGGTCATGTCCGGCGGGGACCGGCGTGTGTGTGGTGAAACAACAATGCCAAACGGTTTTCAGAAGGGCATCTTCGAAGGTTTGACCATCGTTCTCCATGCGCATACGAATGAATTCGAGGGGAGCGAAAGCCGAATGCCCTTCATTCATGTGAATGGCACAGGGGTTGTAACCGAGCGCTGTGAGCGCACGAGTCCCGCCGATCCCCAGCACGAGTTCCTGACGAATCCGAATCCGCTGATCACCACCGTAAAGTCGGGCGGTCAACTTTCGATCTTCAGGAGTATTTTGTTCGACATTGCAATCAAGCAAAAAAAGTTTGATCCGTCCGACATCGACTTGCCAGACTTGGGCGTAGATCGGTCCTTTTCGTGTCTCAACATGGACGATTACCTGCACACCATCGGGGCCGATCGCGGGTTTGATCGCCAGCCGCTTATTCTGGACGAATGGGTAGATTTCCCGTTGCCAACCGGTTTCATCGATCTGCTGTGAGAAATATCCTTCCTGATAGAAGAGCCCAACCGCAACCAGCGGAACTCCGAGATCCGAAGCACTTTTCAGGTGATCACCCGCGAGCACCCCTAAACCGCCGGAATAGTTGGGCAGGGATTCATGGATGCCGAATTCGGCGGAAAAATAGGCAACCGGATTGTGACCCAGCAGGCCGGCATGGGTATCACCCCAAGTATGCTTGGAAGACATGTACTCCTGCCAGCGGCGATAAGCATAGTTCACACGGGAATGCAGCACCGCTTCCCGCCCACGTAATTCGAGTTGTTCGTGCGTGAATCCATCCAGAAAAAGAACCGGGTTATGATCCAATTCTCGCCAGCGTACCGAATCCAGATCACGGAAAATCGATACGACCTCAGGCTGCCAGCACCACCAATAGTTGCGAGCCAGAGCATCGAGCTTTTCGTAGAAACTGAGTTGTGGTGCTTGTGGAGGAACCATAGAAAATGCCTTCAATGTTGACGATTCAGAGGACAAATCAGAACGTGACCTGAGGTCCGCAAAAGAGCGTTTGCCGACCAAATGCCTCCGTCATGCGGATTCGTGATTTGCAAATCCTACGCCGGTTTTTCATTTGATGCCTCGGTAATGAGTATACCACTGCAATTCGATCGCTTCGAGTCGCTCGCTGACCATCAGGAATTCCCAGTTGCCTTTCGATTCGATAACACGTGCCGCATAAGCAGGCAACACTGCCTAAGATGTGAAAGGAGCGCGGGAAAATCAGCCTGAACGGCCTGTTTGATTTCTTCTTGAGGAATGGGAGCGTAGAATCAGGTAATGACACTGAACATCCAACTTGTGCCCCCTGAGCGGCGAGCGGTCGCTTTACGTTTGTTGTTTTCTCGGTTTCCTGCTGAGGAACAGCCGACTCGGTTAGAGGATGCGCTGAAATCCGCAGAGAGCGGCGGGCTCAATTTTGAGGGACTCTTGCTGGCGGAGGAAAACGACCATCCGGTCGGGGTTGCTTTGCTGATGCTGCAATCGGATGGAATGGCCTTGGTCTGGCCCCCCGTGATTTCGTGTCAGGCGAGTCTCCCTGCGGATGTGGAACGGGCATTGATGACTAGGCTTTGCGTAGAAATTGACCGATCAGGTGCAAAATTTGCGCAATGCCTGTTGAATCCGCAGGATGTTCAGGAAGCCGAGTTACTGCCACATCACGGTTTCTCGCACGCGGCCGATATTTTTTTCCTTGCGCGGCCAGTCACGGCAGCGGATCGAGAATTGCGACCGATGGACGACAGGATCGAGCACGAAGTTTTTTGCGAGGCCAATCAGGACCAGTTCGCCGCAGT
Source organism: Schlesneria sp. (assembly GCA_044354755.1). GTDB lineage: Bacteria > Planctomycetota > Planctomycetia > Planctomycetales > Planctomycetaceae > Schlesneria. The sequence continues at coordinate 5,661 of JBIKZJ010000293.1, forward strand.
CATTGAACGAACTTATCAGGCGAGCCTGGATTGTCCGTTTCTGAAAGATTTTCGGAATGGGACCGAGGCAATCGCCAGCCACCAGCTGTCAGGTCATTTTCATCCCGCCGATTGGAAGCTGTATCGGCAGGGTAAACAGGGGGTCGGAACCTTGTTAATGAACGAACACCCTGACCAGGATGCGATGGAACTGACCTACTTCGGGATTGTGCCCGAATTTCGTGGGCGGGGACTCGGTCGTAAAATTCTGATCGATGCGGTTCGTGCTGCGGCCATCGCGGGTCGGTCGGTGATCTTCCTGGCGGTTGATTGCGGAAACACCTATGCAAACGCACTTTACAACGAGTTTGGGTTTGCGGAGCTTGCTCGTCGACGTGTGATGATTCGAAGTTCCGGGCAAGTGGCACGGGAGTAATCCACAGAGTTTGAACAGTCCAGAGCTGGGCGATGGGAAGTTTGCAAACAAACCGAAATTGCAGCAAGTCGGTAGGATTCAGGGACTTTGGCGCGGCGATCCACACTTGATGAATTTCCTATGAAAAATCTGGCTGATTGTGGTTTGACTCCCCCGTCCTACGAGATACGATCGTGCTCACATTGGTGATTTTCACGACGCGACTGAAGACGGGTTTACGCCAGTCCAAGGTCTGTCATTTCTGGTTAGCTCTACCGCTCTCAATCTCCAGCCTTCGTCGATGCGTCGACGGGGTTGGCGCGTTGTTTCGCACTGTCAGAAGGATCTTGAGGCGCTCGTTTTGCGCGCCGACATAAGACTGGCAGCGGTCTGGCTTGTTAAGGGGGTGCAAGATGCAACCCGGCATGACGCCGACCGTCCGCGCAGAGGTGACCTCTGCGACAAAACAATCTGCAGACATCGCCTTGATGGAAGCGGTCTTAATTGAGTTGAAGCAGCGCCTCGGCGATAAACGCTTTGGCCTGTGGTTTGATGGCAAGGTTCGGCTGAAGATCACTGATGACCGTTTGACGGTTGGGGTGGGAAGTCCGTTCTTGCTGACGTGGATGCAGCGTCAATTCCGTGAGGAATTGAACGGAGCCGCACAGGTAGTGCTCGGACACTCCGCTCAAGCGTTGTTCATCGTCGATATCGGGTTGATCGAGACGGGATTGTCAGTGGTCGAACCTCCGAGTCTGGATGTCGCCCTGTCGATCATGGACGAGACAATACCATCGGAATTACCATCGGAATTGATCGTCACGGCGATTCACTCTGGTGGGGGGCATCCTGGGGCTGTTAACCCTGGGGCTGTTAACCCTGGGGCGCGGCGGCCCACGGGCAATCCGGTGAACTCGGTAAAAAATGCGGCTGTCGGATCCACTTCGCACGTTCCGCCCGTTCGCGGTCGGCGATTGGCGGAATTGAGCGATTTCATTTCTGGTCCACAAACAGAGCTTGCCCTGACGGCCGCTCGCCAATTGGCTAACGGGCAGCATGTTCCGTTTAATCCACTCTATGTCTGTGGACCAGTCGGGTCGGGCAAGACGCATTTACTCGAGGGGATTTGTCGGCAACTGAAACGGTCACAGCCAGCCGCCAATATCCTATTGATCACAGCCGAGGCCTTTGCAAACTATTTCACTCAAGCACTGCGGGATCACTCGTTACCCAGTTTTCGGCAGCGTTTTCGTGGTGTTGACGCGCTGATCGTGGATAACGTGGAATTCTTCGAATCGAAGCGAGTTTTTCAGGAAGAGTTCCTGCATACGTTCAGTGATCTGGCGGATCATGGTCGCCCGATCGTGCTGAGCGGCACACGACATCCCCGGCTATTGACGAAACTGAGTGACGAACTGGTTTCGCGATTTCAGTCCGGGTTGGTCTGTCGGCTGGAAACCCCCGATTTACCGACGCGATTGAAGATTCTGGAATTGAAAGCGGCCCGGCTTTCGGGCGAGTTTGCTCCGGAAGCACTGAATTATGTCGCGCAACGTTTTCAAGGGAGTGTTCGGGAACTCGAAGGGGCTCTCAACTGTCTGCATGCGTTTCATGTGATGACTCGTAAACGAATCACATTGACCTCCGCTCGAGAAGTGCTGGCTGATCTGGAACGAGACTGCCTGCGTTTAATCCGGCTGGCGGACATTGAGCGGGTCATTTGCAGTCTGTTCGGGGTCCGTCCGAGGGATTTGCAGTCAGAAAGTCGTGTGCGTACGATCAGCCAGCCTCGCATGCTAGCGATGTTTCTCGCTCGCAAGCACACTCCTTCGGCCTATACTGAGATCGGGCAGCACTTCGGTGGACGGAATCACAGCACCGTGATGTCAGCAGAACGAAAAGTCAAACAGTGGCTTGAACAGAACGAAACCATCAAGGTCGCCTCGCAAACCTGGTCGATTGGCGAAATTTTACAAACGCTTGAACAACAACTGCTGGCGGGATAATTGCCGACACTCACCGTTTGGAGCGCCGCCAGGCAGAACCGGCAGAACCGGCTGAGCCGTTCTGCCTAACGGCGATCCAGGGGTGAGCATCCAGGGATTTCCAGGAACTAACATTTCCAGGAACTGACAGCGAACCGTGGAACAAGTCGGCCCTGGATCGGTCTTTTCCGGATCGATTTTCTCAGGATAAGCCGAGACTC
>JBIKZJ010000294.1:0-8219 GCA_044354755.1 Schlesneria sp.
ACGAAGACGACGAGACGGCCAATGACGATGAGGTTCCAGAGTGAACAGATGGCGATAATCGACAATCAAATGAATGACCCCAAGTCAGTTCCACCCAAACCTGAAATTTGCAGATCGCACACGAGGATCAGGCGATGATGCCAGAATCACTGTTGATCGGATGTTTTGTGCTTTCTGCGTTAACGCTGATCGGCGCGGTCCTATTCGGCATCGTTGTACTCAGGCGACTCCCTCAAAAAGCCACTGGCGGTACGAAGCCAACGTCTGGCGGCAATGGGGACGATGCACCGGAGCATTTGCAGATTGGCCAAATGTTGGTCCCACCCGGCGAGCCAATCGATAGCGTGATCAGTCGGTTGAGTTTTGTGGAATCATTTAATGCCAATCGATTCGCGACCGCCAGCCAGGAATCGGCTTTGAGTTATCTCAATAGCTCGCTCAGATCGAGAGCCAGCGACGGAGTTGTGGTCGCCGTCAACAGTATTCAGCTTCTGCGTTCTGGTGCCGAAATCACATTTACCGCATCGAGGGCGGGCCAGAAAATGCTCGCTAACGGTACTGCCGTCATGGCCCGTTATGGCAAGACCGGCCAGATTCTGCCGTATCTCAAGGACGCGAGTACGGGCAAAATGATTGAACATTTCAAGGGTGTGACGGCAACCCGGGCACTTACCAAACTGACGTTCTTATCGACAGCCGTTGTCGGCGCGGCACACATGATTGCCGGTGCAGATATTGCCAAGCGATTAACGAAAGTTGATGCGAAACTGGAATTGCTGCTGGTGCATCGACGGATCGATCAAGCGGCGACGTTGGAACGGATTTACAGCTCGGCGAAAGAATTGCTCAGTGGCCCATTGTCCCGTGAAACTTGCTGGGAAATCTGGCGACTGCGAGGCGAGGTTCGAGAATTACGGTGCCGATGGCGAAGTGAACTTCAACACCATTTAAATCTCGTCGATGATGGAAAAGATTTCTGGTGGATTCAACGTATGTTTGGGTACGAAAGTGCCTCCGATGGGAAACTCGTTGTATCGATCACGGAAGGGGAAGTTCAATTAAGCTTGATTGAATATTCCTTGCGATTGGATCAGGCTCTTGCCGTTGCGGGCGGAACGGTGAACCAATTCGAGGGGACACTTCGCGACGAAATGAACGCGTTAGAAAACCTGGCAACGCTGCTAAAAAGCAAAGCCACCTCAATCAAGGGGGATGGCTTAAAGCTGAGTGTTGAGCCGACAGTGAAGGCCATGACTGCCATGATTCAGCAATACCGAGGACTATTCCCCGTGGAGGCTGAATCTAACAACAGAACCGACAACAACAGAACCGAGACTTCACGCGCAAGAAAGTCAGGCGGATGAATAACAGCTGCGGCAGACCGTGTTACTCTCAGGGCCAAACATGATCGATTCTCGAAACCATTTTGGATTGCACGACGGAGGCTTTTCGCATGACTGAGCTGGGCCTCGTATCGCGTTTGCTGGAAGCCGAACTGCGTACCAAGACGCGGCAAAAAGGGATTGTCGTCTGGCTCGACCCAGACTCGCACTATTCCCCGTTCGTCGAACAATTGATCCGCTTGCGCGGTCAAACGCCGGCCGCCATTCCCTACCCGGTTCACACCTATCGCGGCAGCTTCCTCGAACTGATCCTGACCCTCGAATCGGTCGGAAATGGTGTCGATCGTCCCCCCCTGTTAATCCATCTGCCTGGATTCAATCGCGATACGGTCCAAACCACGCCACTGCTCGAATTTTACGCCGCCGGAACTTCGTTCGAAAAATCCCTCGAAAAACTGATCGGTGACGCCGCTGCGGGACTCGTCTTGCCACAACAGATCGAAGCCTTTCAAGCGAGCGGACGGGTCTCGCTCGGAAATGCCGATCAGTGGCTGGCCGCGATGACCGCCGTGCAAAACAGCCAACTGGCGGTTCAACTCCGTCATGTCACCTTGACCCAACTGGTCGATGATCTGATTGCCAGCGGCTCAATTACCCAACAATACAGCCAACCGGGGAATCAGGACGCGATCTGGCAATGTGTCGCGACCCTGTCGGGATTGTCCCCCGAGCTGGGAATGACCGCCGCTGCCCACGCGTCGAATGGGACCATCTTACCGAAGGACGTGGCGTTTGCCGTGGCCAGTTGGGCCATGCAGGTCGAATATGTGCATGACCTGAAACGTCTACCGTTCATGCCCGAGTTGCTTTCCGCGCGTCACCAGCCGGAAACACTGGTCGAAAACTGTCGCGAACTGGCCAAACACCTGCGGCAGACTCCCTCTTCCTCTGCCTTTTATCGCCAGACGGCGAACGAGACCGAAATTGCGTTACATGTTGAACGCGAAGCAGCGACCGCCGAGGATCTGGGGGAGGTCGATACGTTCTGGTTTGAAGAGGATAAAGTTTTTCAGGCGGCGCTGCAGGCGCTGGTCGAACAACGGTGGTCGTTGGCCGCCGATTGGGCGTCGCAGCGGGCGACCGAATCCTCGTTCTGGCTGCGCGACGATGCGCCGCGACGAAATGCGTGGCAGCTGATCGGCGATGCCGCACGACTGGGAGCGGCGATCGAACAGGCGAACCTGTCGATGGGAAAGATCGAGACCGTCGAAGAAGCAGTCGAACGACACCTGGAACAACGACGCCACAAGTTGCTGCACATGCAATTGCCAAACCTTGAACAGTTGCAAAGCCGGCTGGATGAACTCCGCGTGTTGTGGCGAATGTGGGCCGATTCCTGGGCGCGACAATTCAATGCAATCTGCCAATCTCAGGGATTTCTTCCCCCCGCTGCGATGCAACAGCGGACGCTGTTTGAAGACGTGATTCGGCCCCTGATCCATGAATCGAAAACCACCGTCCTGTTCCTGGTGGATGCGTTTCGCTTCGAAATGGCGGCAGAACTGCAGCAACTGCTGACAGAACCCGATTCGACGAATATCCAGCTTGACATCCAGCTCGGTGCCAGACTGGCAGAACTTCCCACCATCACCGCAATCGGGATGAATGCCTTGGCCCCCGTCGCCGACCGGGGCCGAATGAAGCTGGTGCTGAAAGAGGGATCGATCGGCGGATTTGATCTGAATCAGTTCCGGGTCATCAACCCGGAAACCCGCAAGAAAGCCTTCCACGATCGGGTCGGCGGGGCCACCTGCCCGTGGCTGACACTCGAAGAGGTGCTCGGTTGCACGAAAAAGGGATTGATCTCCAAGATTGGACGAGCCAACCTGGTCATCGTCCACAGTCAGGAAATTGACGAGGCGGGCGAGAAGGGGGCGGGGCTGGACGTGTTTGATACCGTGCTGCAGAAATTACGCGCGGCCTGGCGAATGTTTCGTGACGCCAAAGTGCAACAGTTCGTCGTGACGGCAGATCACGGTTTTCTGCTGAACGACCCCACGACAGCACGAGTGCAGACACATGGTCGCCAGACCGTACCGAATCCCCGTTATGTCATTTCCCCCGCCGCTGCCGATCACGCTAACGAGGTCCGTGTCCCCCTGCAGAAACTGGGATACGACGGCGACGCGGACAAAATGCAGTTGATGATGCCCGAATCGACCGCGTTATTCGATCGAGGAAACAAACCGAAACCGTTCGTCCATGGTGGCAACAGTCTGCAGGAACGGGTGATTCCCGTGTTGACGCTCGTGCATCATACGGCCAAGGGGGGGCGTCCGACGCAATACGTGGTCAGCGCCGAGGGAAAACAAGGGGTGGCGGGAATGAACTGCCTCAAGGCGACCGTCACGATGGCGGATCAGAAGACGCTGGGGTTTACCGACGCGGCACACGTCGAATTGGGCCTGCGCGTCTCGGACTCGATCGATGCCCAAGTCGAACTGTGCGAAGCCCGAGGGGCTCAATTGGCGGCAGGGACGATTACCACCACGGTCGGCCAGGAATTCGAATTGTTCTTCCGACTGGCGGGAGCGACCGACGCGCGTGTCCAGGTCGAACTGTACCATCTGGGCTCGGATGCCGATGTTGTCATCTGTCGTGTCAAAGAGCGATTCGGTGTCACTGCGACCGGTCGGAAGCTGGTGGTGGAACCGAACAAGAAATCCAACGAGTCTTCCCGAGACTGGCTGCAATCGTTTGAGAACGCCGAGATTCGGCAACTGTTCGAGCATCTCGCCGTACATGGCGCAGTGACCGAGGTGGAAGCGAGTAAAATGCTCGGTGGACAGCGGGCCGCGCGAAAATTTGCTGGACAATTTGAAGCTCTGGCAAGCAACGCACCGTTCAGCATTCGAATCGATGTCATCGCCGGTGTAAAACGTTATGTTCGCGAAGGAACCCAGTAAGAGAACCCAGTAAGAGAACCCAGTAAGAGAACCCAGTAAGAGAACCCAGTAAGAGAACCCAGTAATAAAAACTTCCAAACTCTGAAATCTGGCATTTGTTGACGTTTCAACCGAAAAGAATCTGCATGAGTATCTTAACCAGCCGCGATGTCGAACACATTTTCGAAAGCCTGAGGAAGGGATTGGTTCCCGTCAGGGGAATCGAAACCTTTGCCGTCGGGATCGAGAACCAACGGAACGAGATCCATCGTCAACTCGACCTGGCCAAGGATGGTGAAGGGACGATCAAATTTCTGCGTGGCGGGTATGGCTGCGGCAAGACGTTTATGGCGCGACTGGCCATTCAGGATGCGCAGGCCCGAAATTTCGCCACCAGTTTCGTGGTCGTCTCGGACAACGATCTCCGGTTCCATCAATTCGATGATGTCTATCGAAAGGTGCTGACCGAACTGGGAACCGCCTCATGCCCACGGGGGGCACTGAGTGATATTCTGGATCGATGGATCGGAAACATCGAATCGGCCCTGATCGCTTCGGGTGCAGATGACAGCGATCCGGATTTTGATGCCAAGGTGCGAAAACGTCTGGATGAAGATCTGATCTCCATGACCGGGGGGAAAGCGCCGCCCGATTTTGTGCGTGTCATCCAGACCATTTTTGACTTGAAGCAGCAGGGAAATTTTTCCGAAGCGGGGGCATTGATTTCGTGGCTGTGCGGCAGTGGCAATGTCAGTGGCTCGTCGAAACGCGTGGCGGGAATCAAGGGAGACATCGGCAGCCGCGATGCACTGGATTATCTGCGCGGGGTCCTGGAAAGTGTGAGAGCCGCCGGATACGCGGGGCTGTTAATCGTGATTGATGAAGCCGAGACGATTTTGCGAATGCGAAAAGATTCACGGCATAAGTCGCTCAACGGGATTCGTCAGATTGCCGATGCGGCGGGGGATTATCCGGGATTGGTCTGGCTGTTCACCGGGACACCCGACTTTTTCGATTCGCGACAAGGGGTGGCCGGGCTGACCCCGCTGCACGACCGAATACGCTTCATGAAACAGGGAGAATTTTCCAGCTTGCGACAGGCTCAATTGGAACTGGTCCCGTTCAAGGCCGCGCGATTGAAGTCCGTGTCGTTAAAGTTGCGCGAGATGTTTCCGACCAACGATCGCATGCGGCTGGAATCGAAAATCAACACCGGATTTATCGACAAGCTGGTCGATCAAGTGACGCAGGGTTTCAAGGGGGATGTGGGGGTTGTCCCCCGTCAGTTTTTACGAGAATTTGTCGATCAGATGGATCTCGTCGATCAGGCCCCCGACTACGACCCGGAAGCGCGGTACGACTTCAAACTCAAGGAACCGAACGCGGAAGAGCAACAGATTCTGGCTGGTCCAGCACCCGCTGTTCCCGTCGATGCGGAAGATCTGGTCCCTGCGGAGGATGCGTGGTGAGTCTGTTTGCCCGGTTTGCACCACGATTACAGGAAGCGATCGTCGCTCGACTGGGTTGGTCGAGTCTGCGCCCCGTGCAAGAGCAAGCGGGCGAAGTATTGCTTGATGGGATGAATGCGGTCGTGCTCGCTCCGACAGCGGGGGGGAAAACCGAAGCATCGATGTTCCCCACGCTGTCAGGAATGGTTGCCGATCCTCCACAGGGGGTCGGTGCGCTGTACATCGCCCCGATCAAAGCGCTGCTGAACAACCAGTCTGACCGGCTGGGTCTGTATACGGAAATGGTCGGACTGCATCGATTTGTCTGGCACGGTGACACAACCGATCACGAACGCCGCCAATTTTTGCAAGAGCCCGCCGAACTATTGATGACGACTCCGGAATCCCTGGAAGTGATGCTGGTCTCGCGGCGCATCGACACGGCGAAGCTGTTTGGGGATTTGCGTACCGTTGTCATCGATGAAGTGCATGCCATCGCGGGAACGGATCGGGGGGCGCACCTGATGAGTGTGCTGGAACGGATCGCCCGGCTGTCCCGGCATGATCTGCAGCGGGTGGGACTGAGTGCGACAGTGGGGAATCCCGACGCCATTCTGCGCTGGTTGCAGGGGACTTCGAAACGACCGGGGCGCGTCATCGATCCCCCCAAACAACCCGCTCGCCGGCAGTTATTGATCGTCCGGTCTGCCGATTTGTCGCAGTTATCGCTGGATGCGGCGCGATTGGCCAAAGGGGGAAAAAGCCTGTTTTTCTGTCAGTCGCGATCCTTGACCGAGGCGGTCGCCGAAAACATGCGTCGTGCCGGGACCGAGGTTTTCGTCCATCACAGTGCGGTTTCGAAGGAAGAACGGTTGCTGGCGGAAGAGCGTTTTCATCACGGCACCGATGCCTGCATCGTCTGTACGTCTACTCTGGAACTCGGGATCGATGTCGGCGATCTGGATCGGGTGCTGCAGGCAGAAGCCCCTGACACGGTCAGTTCGTTCCTGCAGCGCATGGGCCGAACAGGCCGTCGCGCGGGGCAATCGGCGAATACCACCTTCTTTTGCGAAACGTCTGCAGGGGTGCTGCAGGCGATTGCCCTGATCGAATTGGCCAAGTCGGGCTGGGTCGAAAGCGTCGAGGTGACCGACCGCTGCTGGCCGGTGCTGATTCACCAACTGCTGGCGATGTCGTTGGCAACGGATGGGATTGGTGTCGAAGCGGCCTGGAATCACCTGCATCAGGTTCCCGATTTTCGCGGAATTTCACGAGCCGAATTTGATCGGCTGATCACCTGGATGCTGGGAGATGAATCACTGCGTCAGGCGAGTGGATTATTCGTTCTGGGTCCCAAGGCGGAAAAGAAGTTTGGCCGAAAGAACTTTATGGAGCTTTACGCCGTGTTTTCGAGTCCGCAAAGCTATACGGTTCAGACGACAAACACTCAATCATTGGGGACACTGAATCAGGGGTTCGTCGACCGGCTGGTGGATGGTGTGAGTTGTTTTCTGTTGGGTGGCCGCCCCTGGGGGGTGCTGCGAGTTCAACACGACGACCGCCGGGTGATCGTCGAACCCGCCCCGCGTGGTCGCCAGCCGACCTGGGGGGGTTACATCCCGCAGTTCCTCGGGTTTCACCTCTGTCAAAAGATCCTGCAAATTGTGGCCTCAACGGAAACGTACGGATATTTGAATCCCTCGTCACAAACCGCCTTGGCAGAAGAACGGCAAGCCCGGCAAGGAATTCTCGACCTGGAAACCGGGGGGATCGAGGAGATCAGCGACGAGCTCTACTGGTGGACCTACGCCGGGGGCCGGATCAATACGACATTACGACACGGATTGGCGTCGCTCGGCCCCGATTGGCGCATTGTGACCGACAATTTTCTGATCCGCGTCAAAGGGGACGGTCTGACGCTGGCGGGTTTTCAAGCGGCATACGAAAAACTTCGCCAGCCCGAATTTTGGGACAGCGAGGGACTCTGGAAACAGATCACAGCGGCGCTACCAAGCTACCGCCTGAGCAAATTCCAACCCTTAATGCCCGACTGGATCGAACAAGAAGTGATCGCCGAGTATCTACTCGATGTCAGCGGGGCCAAGCGGTGGTTGAAACGGGGACGGCCCCTGCAGAGCCAAGCACCTATGAATAGCAAGCGTCTGGAAAACAGACAGTGAACCAAGTCATTCGAATTCAATCGCTGACTCGTCAACGGCAGGCTTATCGGCCGTTGCGACCAGTTAACCTGAGGATCCGTTCCATGAGCTTTCATTCCCTCGATCTTGACATTCGAGCAACGTAATCAGCGAACGGCAAGCGACAACGAACGCATCCTCAATGATTTTAAAAATGGGAAGGACAAGCATGACCAGCGCAAATTGTCCTGTCAGCAAACGCTATCTGCCGGAGATTGCCAAACTACAGCCCGAGTTCGCGAAAGCCGATCTTCCCGTCGTGCTCATCAATCCTTTCCCGAGTGA
>JBIKZJ010000295.1:0-8200 GCA_044354755.1 Schlesneria sp.
CGTAGGCAACCCCCTGCCCTTTTTCATACGGGTATTCCGGGGCTCCTCCCCGGCGTGCGAACCGAATTCCGTTCTTTCTCAGTACCGGCAGTGACTCTTTGAGCAAGCTGTTTCCAGGCCAGGAAAACGAGGTCGGTTTGGGAATCTGCAGAGCGACACAGCGATCGGTGATGGTTTTTAATTCTCCTTCCAACTGGTCCAGAGTTTTTTCGGTGACCGCCTGATGATTTGCCGTATGATTGCCGATTTCAAACCCGTCACGATGAAGGGCCTGAATTTCCTCCCAGGTCATGTAATCTGTTTTGTTGGTTTTGAACGAAAAACCCTCGGTAATAAAAAACGTCGCCCCGAAGCCAAACTCTTTGAGAATGGGACGGGCATGTGTGTAGTGCGATTTCACCGAATCGTCGAAGGTCAGTACGACCAACTTGTCGGGAATCGGTAATCGACGTGACTGTTCCTGGCAATTGGTATCAGCACCGATACACAAAGTACTGTGCGAAACAGTCGCGAGATCCCCTGATCCCTCTGCAGCGGGTTTTACGGAAGACCCTGCGCAAAGCAGAAGCAGAATAAACGTGAACTGAACATTCTTGCCGTCGGCCAACCGTAACATCGAAATCCCTCACGAACACGAATTAGTGCAGTCACCATCCCGGCACGGCGAGGCCGCACGAATTTCGGGACCAGTCAGTCACTCACGAAAGTCATCAGGGAATTTTATCAGATCATCCGTCGAGCTGAAAGACGATCAGTCACGCTCCAACACCATGTCCCATCTCTGTCCCGATTTTCAGGCCATTGATTTCCAACGACCACTCTTGTGAGTTCTTCAGTACAATCCTGATCCCAGTATTGCAATCCGCATTTCGCAAACCGATCAGGGGTTGCAGTGAAATCCCTGCTACCTCCCCCCCCCAAAAAAAACAAACTCGATTGCGACCACCGACACCGTGAAGCCAGGCCATTCGTGAAAGCCAGAGAGTGTCCGTTATCCAATCCACGAGGGACTTAGAAGACGCACCACCCTTCTCGAAAATTTCGCATTTTCCTCGCCATATTTTAAAGACAACAACCTAGAACAAGACCTTGTCACTAATGTATTAACGCGGTGCACTGATTTCATCGTCAGTGAACCCGCTGAGGCCGCGTGTTATCAGGGGTACTTTTCATGAGCAGGCGACGTGCGTTCACTTTAATCGAACTTCTGGTGGTGATTGCTGTTATCGGCATTCTTGTTGCTTTACTACTGCCAGCCGTCCAGCAATCCCGAGAAGCGGCAAGACGTCTTCAGTGCAAAAATAACTTAAAGCAATTCGGATTAGCAATTTTCAACTATGAATCGACATTCTCGGTACTTCCGATGGGTGATTGTGTGCGAAATTATGGAACGGGAGAAATTCCGCAAGCGTCGGTGCATTGTTATCTTTTGCCTTACTTCGAGCAAACCAACAACTACAATGGCCTGAATTTCCTTGCCCAAATTAATGCCAACACGACGGCGAGCACCAAGACGTCAAAAAAGGCATTATCCTCTTCCTTTCACTGTCCCTCGGATCCCATGACTCGGGTGAACAATGTGGCAAACGCGAATATTGTTTCTGAGTCCTGCAACTATATGCAGTGCCTTGGCTCGATCTCCACTCATGCTGGCGTCAATTTAACCGCAAATAACCCGTTGACCAGGCAGCCGGAAACTCAACTACATGGAATCTTTTTCCGGAATTCTTCGACGCGTTGGCGTGACATTACGGATGGAAGTTCGAATACGGCCATGTTTGCAGAGATTAAGACCGGGCCCAATTCAAGCCCAACCTCGATTGGATCGACGGGTGTCATTCCCGCCACCGATCTGAGAGATTCGAGCGTTGCCACAAGTTCCACAACGAATTGGTCGGGAGCGGATCAGTTGTCTCCTCCAGCCGAGTGTGAAAGTCGGGTACGTGTCGCGTGGCTCTATCGAGGATTGCAGTGGTATCGCGCACTGATGGTCGCTACGTATTATAACCATACGTTGACGCCCAATTCACCTTTTCGAGATTGCATTAGTTCCAATCTTTATCAAGCCCATCTTGCGGCGAGAAGTCATCATACTGGCGGAGTTCATTTTCTGCTGGCAGACGGATCGGTTCGTTTTGCCAGTAATAATGTCGATTCAATGATATGGCGATCAATTGGGACAAAGGGGAACGGCGACTTGATCGGCGATTTTTAAACGCGGAAATGGTCGCAAGGAAGGTTGTGGAGTTGGTACGCACTCTCGAGATGCTGGTGAGCGATTGATGACATCGAATCTGATCGAAAGCGATGGGTTGCTGAATCCCAATTACGACCGAGAACTGATGCCTGATCGGGTCGGCGTGAGCGGGCGTTTCTATCTGAGCTATCTGTTTACGCTGATACTCATGGCACAAATACCAGGATGTGTACCAAGTGATTCAAAGGGAAGCGTTCGGCTCGAAAGAGCGAGTGGCAGATTGCTTTATCAGGGATCGCCTCTTCCCTTTTATCAACTTCTCTTATTGCCAGTGGATGGTCCTGCGGCAATTGGCCTCGCCAATGAAGACGGGAATTTTGTGCTGGGGACTCATCGGCCAGAAGATGGGGCGGTCTCGGGAACTCATCGGGCCGCGATTGTCTATGTTGGGGATCCGGAACTGGATCCGAGTCAACACGGACCCGTTTCGGGGTACGTTCCGCCCCCACCCGCTTCAATCCGTATTCCGAAGAAATATGGCGACGCGACAATTTCCGGGGTGACCGTTGAGATTCCGGTAGGGGGAAGCGACGAGATTATTATCAATTTGGAGTAGCGAGTGACTCATTCGTACGGAAAGTCACAGGAACTTGGATGACGACACCTCTGGAGCGACACATGAAAAAGCCTGAAAAGTATGGAAACCGCGATTTTTGGTTCATGCTGTTAATCCTGCCACTCCTGATCGCCGTGGCCGATGGTCAGTCGATTTCGTTTCGATCCATCGAGCCGGGGATTGACTACGCACATGTCGTCAGCAGCGACGGGCCACAGAGTATCCATGTGCTGAAAATTCAACTCGATTCCTCTGGGGAGCGGGGGCCAGAGCGGCGATGGACGACGGGACTTGGGGATGGGCGGGTATATGGTCTTTCGACGACGTCATCGATTGCCACGGACGCGGCAGCGGCATTATCGGCACGTCCCATCGCTGCCATCAATGGCGTTTTTTTTACGATTGCCCGGGGAAATTTTCAAGGTGATCCCACTGGACTGCAGATTGTCGAAGGAGACGTTGTCAGTAGTTCACCCAAGCGATCGGCGGTTTGGTTTGACCCACGGGGAAAACCATCGATGGGTTTGGTGGAATCGCGATTTCGCGTCTCGTATGCCGAGGGGGCTGGTGAATTTTTGATGGGGCTGAATGAACCACGCGGAGAAGGGAATGCCGTACTCTACACGCCGAGTCTGGCACATAATCCCCGGGATAAAGGTAAACTGGATTTCAGTACTCGAACGACTGATGGTTGTGAATTTCTACTGGAACCGTGTGACGGTACGAAATGGTATCCGTTCAAGGTCGGTATGAAATATCCTGCTCGGATCGCGAAGGTTCGCGAAGGGGGAAATTCACCCCTGACCAAAAGTTCTGTTGTCCTTTCGGTTGGGGACAAAAAGCGAGAACAGATCCCCAGCCTCAAACCGGGGGACGAATTGACGATCGTGATGGAAACCGTCCCCGATTTGACGGGTGTCAATACGGCGATTGGCGGAGGAGAATTATTGGTTTCTGATGGAGAATTGATCGCGAATCCCAAGTCAAAAGATCGCCACCCACGGTCGATCATTGGGTGGAATCCAGCGCATCTCTTTCTGATTGTAGTCGATGGGCGAGCGCCCAAGGTCGCTATTGGCATGACCTATTTAGAGCTGGGGAAACTGGCAATCGATTTTGGATGTACGGAAGCAATCAACCTGGATGGGGGCGGTTCCAGTACCTTATGGGCCGATGGCCAAGTCCTGAACACCCCCTCCGACGGGACCCAGCGGCGTGTGGCGAATGCGCTGGTCCTTGTTGAGATGAACAAGAGCTCCCAACCTGAGAGCCCATGAACAACGATTTACGAACATCGCTGATGAGCGGCCGCTTAATAACGAGGCCAATCATGTCCCTCGCCTGGTGAGTGTCATCGGTCCCCGTCCTCGTCGAGGAAAAATTCTCTGATTCAACAAGAGCTAGCTAAGAATCTCCCGGACGACATGTCCATGAACATCCGTCAGGCGGAAATCTCGCCCACTGAAGCGGAAAGTTAATTGTTCATGGTTCAGACCGAGCAGATGCAGGATCGTCGCATGCAGGTCATGCATGGTGCAGATATTTTCGACGGCATGCATTCCCAAGTCATCGGTCGCTCCGTAAACCGTACCCCCTTTGACTCCACCTCCGGCAAGCCAGACCGAAAACCCTTCGGGATGATGGTCGCGTCCGTCGCGTCCAGCCGAATGCGGAGTCCGACCAAATTCACCCGCCCAGACAATCAGCGTCTCTTCAAAGAGTCCTCGCTGCTTGAGGTCGGCGATGAGGCCGGCGATGGCTTGATCCGTATCCAAAGCATTCTTGTGATGCCCATTTTTCAGGTCACCATGCTGGTCCCAGGTTCCGTTCGAGGCACCGGGAGGACAAGTGATCTCGACGAATCGAACTCCCGACTCAATCAGGCGTCGAGCACGCAGACACTGGATACCATAGAGTCTTTGTGAAGGGACTTTCGAGTCGATCGCGTACAGGGACTGGGTTGCTGCGGTTTCACGGGAAAGATCGAGTACGTCCGGGACGAGCGACTGCATGCGGAATGCCATTTCATGATTTCGAATGGCCGACTCGACCGCATCGTCACCGCCGAGTCCCTGCGAGAACGAGGCATTTCGGCGTTTTAGCAAATCAAGTTTAACGCGTTGAACGCGTGCATCTTTATCGGCGGGTTCGATATTATCGATTGGTAGGCCGTCTGCCTGCAGCAACGTCGCCTGATGGCTGGCAGGAAGAAATCCATTCGAAAAGGTTTCCAGCCCCCCACAAGGAACAACCCCAAAGCTCAGTACCACGAAACCGGGGAGATTCTGACTTTCACAGCCGAGCCCATAATTCACCCAGGAACCGAGGCTTGGCCGACCGGCGTTGTTGGATCCCGTGTGCAAAAATAGCACCCCCGTCGAATGAATCGGGAGGTCTGCCTTCATCGAACGAATCACCGCCAGATCATCTGCACAGCGGGAAATCTGGGGAAAGAGCGTGCTGATTGGCATACCTGATTGGCCATGCTGGTGAAACTCCCACGGACTTTTCAGCCACTGCCGATTCACGTTGGCGGTCGGGTTTTTGGAATCGGTACACGGTTTTCCATCCAGATCCGCGAGCCGCGGCTTAGGATCAAAAGAGTCGACATGCGAGACCCCTCCATCCATAAAGCAGAAAATCACATTTTTGACTTTCGGGCGAAAATGGGGTTCGGGGAGCCGACTTGCAGCGGGGGTCTGATCGGCTCGGCTGGTTTTGCCAAACAAACCCGACAGAGCCAGCAGCCCGAATCCGTTGGCAGTCGAGGCGAGCAGATCTCGACGCGACCAGGGGATTGGGCCGCGTCCCGGACAGGACAGAACGGTGTGATGCGATTTGGCAGTCATGGAAAGCGCCTAAGGGATGAAAATCATCTCATTGAAGTTAAAGAGCGTATGGGCCAAGTCTCTCCAGATCTCTCGACTCGCAAGGATTTGATCCGACGGCACGTGGTAAAGTTCCGCAAATTCCTGGATCGTCTGCTGACAGTTGGCTTGTTCTTCCGAGTCGGGTAAGCGACCGAAGGCACGGCGGAACATCGATTCGATGCGGGTCGATATTGAATCCGTCGATCGGGTTAACAACCGGTCAGACCAGACGCCTGCTTGCTGCAGCACAAACGGGTCATTGAGAAGTGCGAGCGCCTGGGCCGGAACATTGGTGACATCGCGTCGGCCCTGAACCACTTTGCCCCCGGGAAAATTAAAACTCCCCAGAAATTTGGGGGCCTCCATCAGATTATTCTTGGTGTAAACACTGCGACGGCCATTCCCATCCAGCGGGCCGGGAAAGAGCCGCCGGTCGGCGTATTCTTTTTCGCGGAACGGCTGAATACTTGGTCCATACAGTTCGGGGTTTAACCCCCCGGATGCCGCCAGGATGGTGTCCCGGACCGATTCAGCCTCCATCCGCCGCGCCGTGTAATGTTGAAGCAGGCGATTCTGGGGATCCAGTTCTTGTGACCGTTTCGACGGGCGATTTGAAGCTTGAAACGTTTTTGTCAACACCAGTGAACGAATCATCCGTTTGACCGACCACCCCTCATCAACGAACTGATTGGCCAGATAATCCAGCAGGTCTGGGTGCGAGGGAGGTTCGCCCACATGTCCAAAGTCATCGACGGTTCGCGCCAGGCCGACGCCGAACAGGTGGTGCCAGATTCGATTGACCATGACGCGTGAGGTGAGAGGATTCGTGGGCGAGGCGATTCGGTCCGCCAATTCCAGGCGACCACTCCCGGACGACTCGAAGGGGGCTTGCGACTTGGCCAGAACTTCCAGGTAGCGACGAGGAACCGGTTCGCCGGGTCGAGTACAGTCGCCGCGGTGGAAGACGGGTTGTTCGATCCCGGGCCCACCATCCGAGATACCGACCGAAACACGGGGAATCACGAGTTGAGAATCGACTTGACGATATTCGTTGACCAACGCCTGACAACGAGTCGCTTGGGCAGATTGATTCGTCAGCAGTTCTCGCTTGAGCATCGCATCAAGCCAAGCGACATCTTGAGCGGATGCCGCGTCAGCGGCGAACGCGTCGATCGCCAGTGACATTCGGGATGTATAGCGAGCGGCAAGATTTGTCAGGATGGATGCCTGCTGGCGAGCAACCGTCTCGGCCGTCGCGACAGCGTCTGGTTTTTCCTGATCGGCGACCAAGGGGATCAGGTGTGCCAGACTCGGCTGAGGAGTTTCCGGCCCATCGTGTAACACCACCTGAGTCACTCCGAAATACGACCGGGGATTCTCGGCGGCTTTGTCCCAGGGAAGTTTATAATTGCCGCTATCTCCGCCGAGTGCCGCCAGTTGATCCGGAAACTTGGGGTTATCGAACATGGTCATCAACTCGGCGTACGTTCGTAGGCTTTCACGATCTTCAGGGGGAGCAAACGTGACCCATTGCAATTCCGCAGACGTCATCGCGCGATAGTTGGCGTAATTCAATTGACAGTGATTCGAGACCAGGCGTAATGCGCTACTGCGTTGACCCAAGACCTGAAAGCTGATGTATCGTTTTCCCGCTGGCAAAACCGGTGATCGCAGGGTTCCGTTGAGTTTTGAGGAAAGTCGATGCGTGAATCGGCCTGCCGGAAGAATCGATTGCACGATGGCTCCCCCCTCTGGCTGCACCACGAAATCGCCATTGCCTGAGGCGGGGTCCGCCAGTCCCTGTCCCCCTTGCATCCAACCGCTTTCGGTCTGAGTTCGAAAATCCGCAAACATTTCGAATTTGGACTCATTGAATGCCGTCCGTTCCGCATGGTCTTTTTCGACCTTTTCTCTCAGCGCTTTCCAGATTTGAGGCATGGAGGGGGATACCTGTATTGCATCGGCAGGAATCTCTTTCGACACCGGGACTTCGCCTGCAGAAAGCTGCCGCAAAAGTTCAAACGGTTCTTCTAGCGGTTGTTTTTCGGCGGCCAGCATCGCAACCCATTTTTCCAATCGTTGGGGATTCAGGCCGCTGGCAAGTTCCTGGGCAGCGGCCTGCTTCGTACGAACCGACAAGGCGGCGGCAAGATACCGGGGGAATTGCAAGGCCTCTTCGTGCCAGACTTTGGCCAGTTCTTGTCGCAAGTCATTTTTGAGTGCTTGCAGGCGTTGCCGAGGGGCCGCATTCACTTGGGGTGAATCGATGCAATGGCTGACGTTGCGAGAGCTGCGCAGGATCGCCAGCAAGGCATAGTAATCCTCACTGGAAATGGCATCCAATTTATGATTATGGCATCGAGCGCAGGCCACAGTCGTGGCTTGAAAAGCTTTGGTTAAGGTGTCGAGCTGGTTATCGGCGAGGTCGTATCCGATCGATCGTAAACTGATACAGTCATCATGATTCACCTCACCAAATCGGTAAAACCCGGTACCGATGACCGATTCATTGAATTG
>JBIKZJ010000296.1:0-8194 GCA_044354755.1 Schlesneria sp.
AATCGTCATCAACGCGGGTGGATCAGTCACGGTAAAGGTACTGAAGAATGGAAAAGAAAAACTCGTCAATCTCAGTGACGAATTGTCGAAAAAAGTAAGAAACTTCGTGAAGACCGCCGCCAACAAAGGTGATGACCATGCCGTTCGAGCAGTCAGAAAACTCCAGGGGGTTGCTGCATGCAGAGTCTCTGCTCTGACGAATGAAGCAAAGGAGGGATTGAGGGTGTCTGCCCGTGACATTTGGCACGCAAGAACGGGGCGTCGTGCCGTTTGGGATGGAATGGATGTGCATCACCGAATTCCGTTGGAGTGGAGTCATCTGTTTCCAAAAGCTGACGCCAATCGAGCGGCAAATTTGATCGGAATGAAATCGGCGGACCACACACTGGTCACAAATGCGTGGAACGCATGGCGTCAGGGGCTAAACGGTCGAATCCCGACCCAATTCGAAATTATTCAACAAGCACTTCGTATTGACGAACAATTCGGAAAACTCATGAAGTTCTTGCCATAGGAATTCGTGCTATGAATCGAACGGAACAGATTTTGGAACTCCTTTACCAAGTCCCTCGGCCACCAGAGGAATCAGTTCCCTTGGGCGTCACCGATGAGGAACTGGCTCAATTCGAGGGGCGAACTGGATTAGTAGTCCCAGCCATGCTACGGAGTTGGCTGAGTCTTACAAATGGCCCTTGCATTGGGCCGGGCGGATTCTACGGTATCCATCCGCTTCGATCCCATTTGGATATTGAAGATTACTTGAGTCAGTTCCCGGATTGGAAAAAAAGGGAATGGATTCCTGTAGCGGGCGACGGCTGTGGCAATCACTACATCATTCCGACACAAAACGAGTTTGGACTTGGCAATCCAGTCGTTTTCGTTGATGTCGGGCGGGCCGTTGAATCGCCAAGTTATGTGGTTGCGTCAGACATAGACCATTTCGTTCTCGGCACATTGCGAAAGGAAATGGGTGACACGGGTTGGCCGTTCAACCGAGAGAGAACACTTGCGTTCGATCACCGAATTTCGGACTTTCATGCAGTTCCTTTCCCTTGGGAGGAGTAGGGCGGACCATGGGGACACGGGTTTACCTTGAAAATTCGTTGCTAATTTTCTCAAAATGTCTGAGTCTCCGGTTTTGATCTGTTTTGATTTGGAGCGGAATAATGGGGAGGATGGCTCGAGCGAAAGGAAAAGGACGCAGCTCATTAAATTGACACAACTGGTCGGGAGAGACCAGCGGCCGTGATACCTACGACGATGCGGAATCACTCACCTGGATTGCCGTCACCCCGCTGGGAGGCAATTCCTCTAGTGCCAGCGGTTCAACAACCAGCGGCGGTTCGTCAACCAGCAACAGCTCCGGCGTGGCGACGGGGTCTCAATTGATCTCCTTGTCATCCGACTCAAACGATCGCGGGTGGGATGGGTATCGGTTTACGGGGGGTGGATCGCTGACAATCGGTCTTGACGGTACGCGGGCATCGGTCGATAACCACAACCGGACTGCCAACGGTCAGGAACGGCAACTCGCCACCGTCAGTGGTTGGACGAAAACAAACGAAACACTCATCGACGGAACGGTGATGACAGTGCTGGATGTGTTCGGCAATTCGAGTGACGACCAGAGCGACTACGCCGACAGCGATCTGCTCGCGGCGAGTACAGCCAGCGGCGGCACCCGCCTGATCAGTAGCACCAGCAACGACCGCTTCACGTTCAGCACGTTCGACCGCCTCACGGCATCCACCACACAGCGCAACGCATACGGCACGCCGACCACGGTGACGACGTTGGCGACCAGCAACGACACCGGAACGCAAACCAGCAGCAACACCATCATCGACCGGCAAACGCTGGGGATCGGTGAGGTTCTTCTCGAAGAGGCGATCACCTTCACCCCGTCGTCTGTGACCAATGTTGTCTCCAACGATTCACTGACGATCACGATTGCCATCAACGGACAGGTTGGCGAAGGGGAATTCCTGAACTCAACCGAGACCCTCACCGCGCGGGGAACCTCGACCTCATTAGTCATCAGCGAAAATCCCGGCACCGAAACATTTTCGTCGGTCGCCGATACCAACTCATCGTCAGGAAATTCCCCAACGATCCACCATGAATCGGACCGGCTGACATTCACCGCGACGGTGAGTAGCACGCAAGTTTTCACCGACGAGCAACAGGCCACCCAGACCACAACCAAGCCCGATGGTACGGTCCTCACGGTGACCTATGGCAGCACCAGCAGCGATACCATCACCAGTCGTTCGAGCGAAACGATCGTCAACCAGCACTCCGAAGTCAGCGGATCAGCCGCCACCAACCCCAGCATCAATGACGACACCACCTGGGTTCAGCAGCAGACCGAGGTTAATCAGTACACCCAAACCGAGTTGCTCACCGAGAGCTGGACCATCCCAATCCCCGGCGGCAGCCTCTTGGGTGGAAGCAGCACCAGCACCCACATCAGTGGGACACAAACCACTACCGAGCGTTCACAGGGTGAAACCAGTACCGCTAACCCCGCCAACAACCAGCAGACCGAAACCCTGACGCTCAATAACGTCGATCAAGGAGTTCAAACAGATCAGAACTGGCTGCAGTTCACGGTGACCGATCCGGGAACGGGCATCCTGACTGCGATTCAGTCCCACGCCCGGCAGATCACCTACTTCGCCGATCAGGATCAGGCCTGTCTGACCTCAAACCTCGCTCCCGGCAGCACCACCGCTGTCGAGACCAAGCAAATCGATTCATCCAGCAACAGCGATGAATCCGCGACTGGCAACCTCACAATCCAAATCACCGGCAGCCCCGCAGCGGGAGTCATGCTCAACAGCATGGAAACGCGACTCATCACCGGCCAGCGCCGTTCCAGCGAAGAGCTAACCTATACGTCATCCGCGACCGGATCCGCCACAGAAACGGCATCCGGAACCGACATCTTCCGCAGCGATACAGTGCAATCGACCACGACCACGGGTCACGTGCGAATCACCAGCAATCAGGAAACCAACCCCGCAACAAGTAACGCAACAAGCGACTCAACATCCAGCAACGCAACAGGCAGCAACGCAACCGGAAAAATCAGCAGCCACGAAACCGACGTGCTGACATACGGCAGCACCAGTTCACTGCGAGCCACCAACATCGGTAGCGAACATTTCGGATACGAAAACGGCCACCTCATCCGAGACGACGAATCGGACACCACCACCCAATCGATAATCTATGACCGTTGGCAGGACGAGACGATCTCGAACAACGCAGCGTCACTCCAACACGATCCAACAACCGGCCTGACCACCACGGCTTCGGCCACTGGTTCTAGCACAGATCACCTGACCAGCCACACCATCGTCAATCTGACAAACATTCATGCCGCCTCGCTAACCAATCCCGGCAGCGACAGCACCAGCGGAACATCGATCACCACGGGGACCGAGCAGTCTGCCCACAACGCCAGCAGCACAATCCACCAAACCGGAACGCTGCCGACGGGCGAATGTATCGACCTCAACAACATCGTCGTCCTGGCAACAGATGTGCAGACGAGCTTCACCAGCACCGGCAATCTCGCTGCAGATGGAACCATCACAAATACAGATTCATCAACCACGACGATCAACATCCCCACCATCTACGCCGCCGAATACGGCACCGTCCGCACCACCGCTGCCGAAACCGGGGTTGTGACCACCAATGCCGAATGTGCGGTGATGGATTCCCGCGACACCGCCACGAACACGCAGACCATCACGACAGTGATTTCACCAGACGGAGCCAGCCAATCCACCACGACTGAAAGCACCAACAGCATAACAACAAGCGCGTTCTTGCTCGATACGATCACGAGTCAGGTGGATGCTGCAGGGAAATCGGTCGGTTTGGTCACCATCTCTCGCTACCTGTACGCTGGCACCGAGACTGCGGTCGATGGCACGAAACAAACCTCCACCCCGAGAATCATCAACACTTCCGCCACGCTGCCTGCAGATACAACTACCCCACAACTCGCAGTCCCACAACCGACGCAGCTTACGACAAGCATTCAATCGCAGTCAGCCGCAGAAACGCCCCAAACCAGCTCTTCTGCGATGCCAATACCTTCATTTTTTTTGCCAAACTTGGAACGCGGTCATTTACATCCATTCGGTCGATTTAATTCAATAAATTCCATCACGGAAATTGCCCACAGTACAATCTACGGAATCGCAAAGTTTTCTTATGATCTTGCCTATGGCAATTATTCAGATGATAGCGAAACAAAACGAAAAGAGTTCGAGGCAAAGCTTGCGCGAAAAAACAACGTTGAAAGCGACGAGCTTCTGAAGTCTCTTCGCCGTCAGAACGCAAAGCCAATTCCCCCAGTTTACAAAGATTTGATTATCGAGGTCGAGACTGCAGTCGCAGGAAATTATGGTGGCGGAAGTATTTCACCGGGCATTCGGCCCCCTGTTGGCATGTCCCGAGGTGTTGCTCCCAACAGGCCGTTAACCGCAGATAAATCGATTTCTGAAACTCTGAAAAAAACCGACGACATGGTGAAGGTAGGGCCTAATGCCGTTCGGCCAAGTGCGGTTGCTCGACACTCTTATGCAGCGACTCTCGGGAAGGCAACTTCGACGGACTATCAGGCGACCTTCTTCAAGGCACATCCTGAGTTGGAAGGGGAAGTCTGGGTTCATCATGCCGTCGAACAGCAAGTGCTGACGAAGTATCCCGGTGTGGTCACCGAAGCCGAGATTCACTCTCTTGAGGATCTCCGTGGCATTCACAATGCAATCAACTCAGATGTTCATCTGAGTAAGATTCGCATCGAGTGGAATAAGTTTTACAAGCAACACAAACTTGATGGCACGGTCCCTACTCGCCAGCAGTTACTTAACAAAGCTACGGAGATTGATAACTTATTTGGCTCACAGTTTACCCCATCTACAGGAGGTTAGCACAATGAGATACTACAAGCTTGATCCCGAAGTGGCGGGAGGTTGGGGGCCTAACACGGTCTTTTCGAGGGTCCCGGGGCAGCCATTGGTAATTCACAAGTTTCATTATCAATTTGACGGGTGGCTGGGCGACGAATTGCTTGAAAGTGATCCTTGTTTCATCGTGACACAGAGACTTGCGGAAGCAATTCGAAATGCCCCGCTGACAGGCTATGTACTTAGGCAAGTTGAGACTTCTACGTCCGAACAATTTCAGGAAATTTACCCCAACCGCCAAACTCCTAGCTTTGAGTGGCTTGACATTACCGGCAAAGCCGGCGTCGATGATTGGGGCGTGGATATAGATGGCCGGCTGGTTGTGTCCAGCGAAGCACTTGCCGTAATTAAATCGACTACATTGAATCATTGCGAAGTATCAGAATTCACCAAATCATCGGCTTGAACGTCGCTGGTTGCGTTAGCTTGAAGTGCGTCGCTACCGCGACGCCCGGCATTCAGGGCAAGGCTATCGCGCATAAATAGGTAGTCTGGGTAGGCTGGCGCAATCGGTTTCGGGCTGATATATTTTAGCGATGGCAAGGCCGTCCTTGCGCGGGCGGCAGAGCACCGTGCGGCGGGACACGACCATGGGGACACACAACCATGGGGACACTACGTGCATCCCGGTTGTTCATCAAAACGAATGCCAGTATCTGCTGACAGCACGGAGCGATACTCTACAGCCTCTTGTAGAAACACAAGGTCATGCAGGTCTAGTGGAACTTCGGACAGAACTCCTGCATATACGTTCGGGAATTCTGTTTCCAGTGATGTCCAAGTCCCCAAGAGCCGCAATGGGCTCCTTGCCGCCAGCCGAAACGTTGAAACCCAACTGGGAATCTCAGACCCACCCGTGCTGCGTTCGTCGTCAATCTTGCTAGCCTCTACGACGATCCCCGCTGTCGTCTTTCTAGCAGTCAAGCGGTACGTATACCGGTTCGCATTTGTCGAAGCCCCCCTAATGACGTCTCGATCAGAGGCGTCGCTCTCGGGCCATTGAATTTCTTCCCAGACCCATGCAAAGTCGGGCACCCGTGATGAATCGACCTCGTGATCAGGGTTTGCGTCAATGAAGTACCCAAATCGCAGTCTTTTGCAGTCGTTTAACTCTGGCAGAATTGTCGACACTTCGACGAGATCAGCGCGCCTTCGGAAGAGTTCCGAAAGTCTACGCTTCAGACGGCTAACGAGATTTTTTGCTGGCTCGCTTATTCCAACTGAATGCGGACTCAAAATGACGACTGGAATCCGGTCAACTGGTTTTGAAAAGTAAATTTGCCCAAGCTCTCTCAATCGCAAAAGCGATGCATACATACCCGGAATCAATGCCAAATCCGCCACTTTGGATCGTACGATTGCAATCGCTGCATCGAATGTATCAACTAAAATCGAATTGCGACCGTCAAAAGAATCTGGGGTTGGAAGAATTTCAGAAAGAGGCTGAGAGTCAACATCCAGTGTTGCGATACTCAGCCGACGAACGAACGCGGAAAGTTGTGACATTCGCTTTGAATGATCATTCTCGCTGATCCGATCCAAGATCTCATTAATTCGTTGAACGACGGATTTATCGTGTGATACGAATACGAGATCGAACGGATGTTCAGAGAGTGGCGTAATCTCGACACCGGGGACGTGCTTAATTCTTTGAGCAGAGCCCCAAACAACGCCAAGGTCGACTTCACGGTCGAGAACCATTCTCAGCAATTGATGATATTTAAGATTTGTTTCAAGGCGTAAACGAAAGTTGACATTTTCTCGATCAGGCCCGCTTAAAAAATCTGCGATCACAGGACTGATGATTTGATTTGTTACGAGAGATTGTGATGACACGACCATGAGGCGAGATCGATGTCCACGGAGCTTTTGAAACGCGTCCAAGACTGTCGTCAAAAGTTTTGTTCCTGTGTCTGTCAACTCTGTGCCACCCGATGCGCCTGCCTTTCGTGTTACCAACGGCGTTTTCGGAAATGCGTCCGCGATTCGATTGAGCAGTAGTGAGATTGTGCTCGGACTCATGTCCAATCGCTTGGCCACTCCAGTGAGAGATTCCCCCTCGTCAATCATCGAGGCAATCCGAAGAAAAAGAAGCAATTCGTCATTTCCCGAATCACGTTCGGCCTTGTTATCGCGTCGTTTTGACATCGCATGTCCATTTCTGAATGGTGCATAACCAATTTGCAAGCCACGACTTGCGGTTATTCGCACGCGACTGATTCGCACCATTCTCTTCTGTTCGTCGAATTTTGCAAGACAAAATTCTGTGTGAAGGCACACAATTGTGGAAGTCGTCTCGAATTTTGATTGTTAAAACATTGCGTTATTTTTTTCATTTGGTAGAATGAACCGTCAAGATGTTTTTCCGCCTTACGATTGCCGCTGACGAGATTGCGACCTTGGGTTAGTTCTCGCGTTGTTTGTGAATATCGTTCGAAATACGTATGTCAAAAACGGACGACGCCTTTTCCAATTGGGATGGAGGTAACATTGTGGTTGAGCGAAAACAAAAAAGCGTAAACGGAAAGACCGCATCAGGGGACGGCCATCCCGAAACAGCAACTTTACCAAAAAATAACGACGATGTTTTGCTGAGTGAGGATGACCTTGAAATATCGTCACGACATGGCAATGCCGTGACACGGATTGCTGGGTATCAGGCAAACGAACGCCCGATGGTTGGTTTAGCTGTCTTGCCGGGCGACTCAGAAATTCGGATGTCACAACGATTCATTGTGACCCGACAGGGCTTTTTGGATGTAATGCAGCAAATCGGTTCCCATTCGAGTTCACAACCGGATCGTAAGCGATTCTATTTCAGAGGTGAGGCGTGCAGCAGCTATACTCTCGTTCCATCTCTGTTGCGAGACGGCGTTTTTGAGAGGCTCTCATCGCAACACGGTGCCGACTCGCCAGTTGACCTCCAAAAGAAACTTCTTGATCGATATCGACGCTATACACAACACTTGATCCATGCCGACAATGATTTCAAGGCCCCGATTTGGGACGATTTTGACACCCTTTGCCTTGCGCAGCACCACGGGCTACCGACACTTCTGTTGGATTGGACATTAAATCCATACGTTGCGGCCTATTTTGCCTTGTCGGAAGCTTATCAGACTCTTGTTCGCGAAAAGCTTTCGGCGTACCCGGAGCTTGTCAAATACTATGCGCGCGTCTGGGTTATGAGACTAAAAACACCAAAG
>JBIKZJ010000298.1:0-8191 GCA_044354755.1 Schlesneria sp.
CGATGCCACCATCAAACAAATCGTGTTAAAGACGAATGCCAAAATCCAACCGCAAAGCGAAATTCTCCGCTTTGATAATACGATGCAAAAGCTGCAATTCGCTCGATCACAAGCCCTCTTAAAGCTTGCTTTACTCGAACAGAAATCGGCAGGTAAAGAGGAAGCCCCAGCGGCACTGGCTCAGGCCAGAGTCGATATTGCGAAAATTGAGGTGGAAATCGTTCAGTTGCAACTCGATCTTACCTCACTTCGTTCCCCCTTGGCGGGCGAAGTGCAGAGGATTCTGGTCGCGGAAGGTCAATTTGTCAGAGCAGGGGATCCCTTGGCAATCGTTGCGGACACCAGCAAGGTGAAAGTCGAGATCCCGGTGGAGCGAGTACTCGCTGAGGCGGGCAAGAACATCTCGCTGAAAATTGAAACGCTCGAAACCGAGGGACGAATTGAAGCCGTATTGCCACTCTTGCCCAAATTCGACATTCTTCGTGATCTATTTGATTCGATTGCCTCTTCTCTGGTTGTGGTCGAGAACAGTGATGGGAAATGGAAAGTAGGGCAAACCGTTTACGTTCCGCTGATACCACGGCATGCAGTCGTTGAAGTCCCCATGACATCCATCGGTAACCTGACAGATGGTCAGCGCAAAGTCCAGATTCTCAGGCAAAACGTTGTGCGGGATATTCCGATCTCATTGCTCGGACAAGTCGGCGCAACACGAACGTTTGTCAGTGGCCCATTTGTTGAAGGAGACGAGGTTATTTACGAATCAACGCACCAGCTGAATGATGGGTTTCAACTGAAAACGGCCGCAGGAGCTGCGGGGACCGCTGGAGCAGATAAATCTGGTGTTCCACCCAATCCCGCGGCAAAACCGGTTGGATTCTGAGTGACCCCGATCTCGATGTCGATGTTGTCACATTCATTGAAAACGATCTGAAACAGGAATTTGCCATGGCCGATGAAGAGCTACTCATTGATGATCAATACCAACTTGCCGTCTGCATTGCTTCTGGAAGCAGCAGCCAGGTATGGGAAGTGATTGAAAAGTCATCGGCCCGGCATTTAGCAATGAAATTGCTGAAGACCGATGTTCCGGAATTTAAAGAGAACAAAGCGCAAATGAAGCGCGAGTCTGAGATCCACAAGACTCTTGATCATCCCATGATCGTCAAATTCGAAAGGTACTCTTCGAATCGGGATCACACTTACATTTTGATGGAATATTTTCGGGCCTCCAATCTCAAGCTTCAAATCAAGGCCGACACGAACGGCGTTCATCTCAAGGTTCGCCAGCTTTTCGAAGGGGTCTGTGCCGCGCTCTCGTATGTCCATCAAAAGGGATTTATTCATCGAGATATTAAGCCCGACAATGTTTTGATGAATAAAGTGGGTGAGATTCGCCTTTGTGATTTTTCACTGTCGTCGAAGCAGTCAACAGGCTTAGCCAAGGTTTTTGCGGGGAAACTGAAAAACATCCAGGGAACTCGCACATACATTGCTCCTGAAACGATCCGCAAACAACAGCCATCTTTTCAAACCGATATGTACAGCCTGGGGGTGATGTTCTTCGAGGTACTCACCTGCAAAACTCCCTTTCAAGCTCCGACTCCCGAAGAACTGCTGCAAAAACACTTGCGCACAGAACCACCAAATCCCTCGGAATTTAATCCCAATGTTTCGCCCGAGATGGACCGAATCATTGCAAAACTCTTAAAAAAGAAGCCCTCTGACCGCCCTGCCAGCGTCGAGGAGGTTTTGTCCGAAATAAAGCGGGTTCGGATCTTCAAGGAAGATATTGTCGATGCCGTGGCTGCGAAAAAAGCCAATGAAGATAAAGATGCCCTGGAAATGTTGTCTGAAATTCGGCTGGATAGCCGGGCTGATGCCAAGCTGAAATCGATGCTGGAAACGAACCCCGAATTCGCAAAAAAATTCGCGGCCGAAAAAGAAAGCAAGGCCTCCATCAAAAAAGCGGCCAACGATAAACAGACCGAGCGTATCAAGAATGCAGAGAACGTCGAAGCGGCTCGAACAAAACCCGGAAAATCCGCTAAACCGGCTGCGATAATGACACCTCCGCAACCCCAGCCAGTTGCTCTTCAACAACCGATCCCCATGCCAATGCAGGGTTATCCCCAAGGTTATCCTCAAGGCTACCCGCAAGGTTTCCCGCAGGCCTATCCGCAAGGCTATCCGCAAGGCTATCCGCAGGCCCCCCCCTCTTTCTCTGGTTACCAACAGCCTCAAATACCCTTGATGCCAGGAATGACGATTCCAGCCTCTGTCGCTCAATCGGCCCCACCACCGCAGGTTCCGACCGGTCAAGCAGGCGCTCCCGCTCAAGCACCGCAGTCAAGACAGCCGCAAACACCACCCAAGCCGCCAGCGATTGTGACGCGTCCGCTCCAGCCACAACTGCCATCACAGGCTCCGTTGCCGCCGCAGCCCAAAGAGATCAACACAAAAGCGCCACAGCCACTGCGGCAACAACCTCCCGTCGAAAATCGAGCGAAAAGCCTCGCACCGATCACCCCGCCCCCCACTGCGAAAAAGCCGACTCCTCCGGTTGCACCACCAGCAACAGGGCCGTCCGACCTTGACTTTATGACGGATTTGCCGGATGTGCTTTAATCTGCTATAGAAGCCCGATTTTTGGATTCTGCTGACTGAATCTTTTGTATGAATGGCACTCTTGAGGTGAGTTACGCCTCAAGCGATCATTCTGAGGAAGAATCCGATTGTTCAATGGTGATCTCGGAAAAAATCGTGTTTTGATTTATCGTCAGAACGGGTCTGCGAAGAATTTATTGTTTTGATGCCCCGAATCCGGTGTATTCAAATTGCGAGGGGACGGGCCTGATTCATGAAGCCTCAGTATGTGTTGCCGTTTGAGCGTCCAATTGTTGAACTGGAAGAGAAGTTGGCCAAGCTGGAATCCCAGCCGGGACCGACCCCCACCACATTGGAAGCGACTCGCGCGATGCGGGTGGAAGTCGCAAAATTGAAACGAGACGTTTTTGATAACCTCAATCCTTGGGAAACCGTTCAAGTTGCTCGGCATCAGGATCGGCCACAAGCACGCGATTACATCGAACTGGTGTGCGACGAGTTCATTGAATTGCATGGTGACCGAGCCTTTGGCGACGATCGAGCGATTAACGCCGGCTTCGCGAAAATTGATGATTGCAAAGTGCTCCTGATCGGACAGCATAAAGGCCGGACACTGAAAGAACGTAACGAGTGCCTCTATGGTTGTGCACACCCAGAAGGGTATCGCAAGGCGCTCTTGAAAATGGAACTGGCAGCGAAATTCAATCTGCCAATTGTCTGCCTGATCGACACTCCAGGGGCCTATCCAGGAATTGGGGCCGAAGAGCGCGGCCAAGCTTATGCCATCGCAGTCAATCTCCGTGAGATGTCTCAACTTCCGGTGCCGATCATTTGTATTGTTATCGGAGAAGGGGGGTCAGGCGGCGCACTCGGTCTCGGAATCGGTGACTACGTGGGGATCCTTCAGTTTGCGTATTACTCTGTAATCAGTCCTGAAGGTTGCGCGGGGATCATGTGGAAGAGCGTCGAGTTCGCCAGCAAAGCCGCTCATGCCCTCAAGTTCACCGCTCGTGACCTGTTGAAACTTGGTGTTGTCGACGAAATGATCCCTGAGCCTCTGGGGGCTGCGCATCGCGATCATCGCACGATGGCCAGCACACTTAAGGGGACGATCGTTCGCAACCTTAAACTTCTGCAAACGTTGCCCAAGGCCGAGTTGCTTGAGCGTCGTTATCAAAAGTTTCGCCGCATCGGCGAGTTTGAGGAAACGTTGCTGCCGGTCGAATCTTGATCTCACTGCGGCGTGAGCGTACTGGCGTCATTTGCGCTTCAGGACCCATTGAAGCGGGATGGGATTGTCCGGGCGTGATCCTGAACATGCATGCTCAGAATCGCCTGTGGACTTGAGAGTAAACAGATTTCACGCAATCAAACGACCGAACATTCAACGTCCGATAATGTCTGTTATGTTTCTTTTTGTTTGCAAAACTTGCTGTGCATGCGTGATTTCTCAAGTCATGCTGCGTTGATTCCGTGCTCGCCGCTCACCCCATCCCGCTCGCGATTCCCCGAGACTCGGGCACAGGCCAATGACGCCGCACATGAACGATAAAGCAACCAGCATCGGCCCTAAAATTCCTTCCGGCTATCAATCAACAACGTCACAGGACCATCGTTCACCAGCTCGACATCCATCTCCGTCTGGAACCGCCCCGTGGCGACCTGGATTCCACGTCCCTGAACTTCAACGATAAAAGATCCATACAAGCGTTCGGCAGCCTCTGGCTTTGCAGCCCTGATGAAACTGGGGCGTCGGCCTTTGCGGCAATCACCAAACAGCGTGAACTGACTGACGATCAGCATTTGGCCGGCAATGTCGTTCAGCGAACGATTCGTCTTTCCTTCGTCGTCAGGAAAAATCCGTAGCTCAACAATTTTCTCTGCCAGATAAATCACATCGTCGTGCGTGTCGTCCGCAGAGACGCCGAGCAACACCAACAGCCCTGTTTCGATCTCGCCGGTCACTTCACCAGCGACGGTCACTTTCGCTCGAGACACGCGCTGCACCACCGCTCTCATGAAATTTCCTTTTCCTCATCGCAGTCCGACATGGCAGTCCAAGCTATAGGCAAGCGAAGACGAACCCTAAAGTAAGCCACAGCGATTCAAGACGCGCCGCGTACGCTAGCCCACGCAACATTCTTCCGGCAGCTGTACGGTCTGTTGCAGCAAAATCTGGCGGATTAAGACTGCGGTAATCGGCGACAGATGCAGCCCATAGCGAAAATGCCCGGCAGCAACCAACGCATTTGATAGCTGTGGAAGCCTGCCAATCGACGGCTTTCCAGACCCAGAATAGGGACGCAACCCCGCCCAGCATTTCTCAAAATGAGCGTCCTTCAAACACGGCACGACGCGCTGGGCAAACCGAAGCAACCCACTCACCCCTTCCGCCGTATTTCGTTTGTCGAATCCTGAGCGCTCTTCGGTAGAACCTACGAGAATTCGTCCATCACTGCGCGGTACCAAGTACTCGCGTCCGACCTGGACTACGGGACGAAACGCAAGAGGTATTGCCTGCAATAAAACGATTTGACCTTTGAGCGGTTCGATTGGCAATGTTGCTCCGAGTTGCCGCAGCAGTTCTCCCGACCAAGCCCCCCCGGCAAAGACAAACTCAGCCCCCCGATGTTCGGTGTCGCTGGCCTGAACAGATTCGATGCGATCACCGCGCGTGACAATCTTTCGGACCACAGCCCCAGAAACCATCTCGACGCCGCGAACAGTACAGCCAATCTGGAGTGCCTGCAGATGCCTCGGATTGCGAACTTGACAGAAATCGGGCAGAGAAAAGGCATGGGTGACATCGGGGCCCAACATCGGAAATCGTTCGCGGACTTGGGCAAGGCTCTCTGTTTCTACAACGACCCCTTCCAATCGCAAGCGTTCGATCTCTCGTTGGAATTCGGTTTCCACATCGTCCCCCTCCGCAGAAGAAAGACGAACTTCCAATCCTCCACAGCGAATGAACCCGTTATTCATACCCGTCGATGAAGTCAGCGAGTCAGACCATTTCGGCCACAACTGATGGGCCGCCCCGCGGAGTCTCGCCTCAGGGGTGCGTGCGTTCACCAAGCTCCCCGGTGGAAGCATGCCGGCACCCGCCCAACTCGACTCGCGTCCGAATACCCCTTGTTCAAGAATACGAACTGCGAGTCCCTGTCCCGCGAGTTCCCAAGCGATCGAAAGCCCGATCACTCCTCCTCCAACCACGATCACATCTGGCATATTTCAAACAAACATTTTTGGAAGTATTAAATATTGATCTGAGGGACTACCACACAGTGCTGATTTGTTTTATCTCGTCTCCCCCGAAATCTGTATTTGCAAAGATGGCCTGCGGTTCATGAGATCGAAACGTTTTCCATCATAGCCGGGGCTAATTTATTTCTTTCCTTTTTTGCCCCCGATTGGAAGCGAACTCGCATAAGACAACGCCAAAACGCGGTCTTCGACATGATAACTATTTTTGATTGCATCCTCTGGTGATGAGCCGGATTTCAGTTTCGCTACGAATTGATTAAATTGCATCACGTCCCCCTTTTTTAACAGAAATTCCACCAGAGTAAATCCAATTGGCCCCACCTCGCCTGGGGCGAAGGTCCCGTTCAGAAAAATCTTTTGCGGCTCGTTCAAATTGGATTCCTGCAGAATCCCGCTGGCTAATCGGGGCAGGGTTGCCAAGTACGGATTTCCAGCTGACTTTCGATGGGCCAACGCCAATCCTGTACCACGAATCAGCCAGTCCGGTAATGATCCTCCGCCTCGCTTGAGGAACGCACCCGTCAGTTGCTCAATCAGATTTACCTGCATCCCTGGAGACGATTCTGTCGCCGCATCACCGAGATCCTGAATCGCGATAAACGACTCTTCCATCGTCGGACTCAACTGTGAATGCCCGAACACTTCGCGGGGAACTTCCCGTTTGTGAACCGAGTTATTAAATTCTTCATAGCCAAAACGTTCTTTAAAAACAAAGATGGCGAGCTTACCACGCCACATCGGGTCGTCTTTGACCTTGAAGGTCTGGCGCAATGAGGCCACGTGGTCTCCTGCCCATTTTTCCACTGCTGCTAAACGGTCATCAGAAACATCTCCATACAGCAGAAACTCAGCCGACTCACGTCTTGCCGGTTCGACACTCGGAAAGGTTTTCTTCCAATCGACTTCAGACGCTTTCTTGCGGCGTTCCAGCCATTGTTCTGGAGTGAACTTTGCCATGGCGGCCGCTTCGCGTTCATCCCGCGAGGGGAAATTCTTTTTGGGGTCATCACCGTCAAATGTTGCACCCTCCAGGATCCAGGTCTTTAGATTGTTATAAAACGGTCGGGTGATTCCGGTTTGATTTCCCGCTGGCATCACAGGAGTATCATCGCCGTTGACAAGTCGCCACAGACGACTGTTTTCCAGACTCCCCCCGACAACCACCGCACCACTGTCTCCACCCCTCATCAGCTTTTCAAAGGAAGTAACCGAAAACCCGCTTCGCTTGACCGTATCGTTATGGCAACGCCCGCAGGTATCGACCATTTCGGGCATCAGGTCCTTCATGAAATGAACGGTCTCTTTTCCCGTTTCTTTAACAATTTCGACTTTCCTGGTTGCCACCGCAGGTTTGGGAATCGTTGCGGCCTTGGCAAGGGCCGCCAGTCCCAGGGACTTATCTCCCTCGAACTTCGCTCCCTCAGCAATCCAGACGCCAATCAGCCGAATTTCCTTCTCGCTGAGGGCTTCTTTCCCTTTCGGCATCCGATCTGTATCACTCTCAGTGACCAAGCGTCGCACCAGCAGGCTTTCTTCCGGATTTCCTGAAATTACGAGCTCACCACTTTGACCACCCTTTTCTAACCCGGCAAACGAATCCAGATTCAGCCCCCCCTTCGCCTCTTCGCCGTGGCACCCCACGCACTTACTGATCAGAATTGGTGCGACAGACTTGGCAAAGCTCACCCCCCCCTTGCCGCTCGCCTTTCCCAACAGGGTTTTTACTTTTTCCAGTTGCGCGTGAACGGGCTTCAGCGCCGCTTCGGTCGGCTTCAGTTCCTCATCATCAATGAATTTCTTGAGCCGATCCTCGGCGGCCTGAATCGCAGTCGATGCGTCTTCATACTTCTTTTTCGAAATCAGGGGAGAAATTTTACTGATCTCACTCCCAATCTCTTTCAACTCTTTTTTCTGTTCGACAGTCAAAGCCGCTGCCAGAGAACTGATGCACAGCCCCCCGAGCAGCAGAAAACCAAGAGTCATTCTCAGAATGTGTCGTTGCATCGGAGGTTCATCCACAGAGAAGAATACCGTTCAATTGCACGTTTGGCCGGATGGTTGGCCGGATGGCCCTGTTTGTTGTCCGGATGGCACTTTTTGGCCGGGGGTTTGACGAAACAACCGCTAACACCCGTCACGACTGTGATCATACGGAAAATTGCTTGCATACGACAGACTTGGCCTCATTTCTCGATTTGCATCAAGCGTCACCATCAGCGGATTGTGACTCGTCGCGCAAACCGGTACTCTTGAACCTCATCACTGACCGAAAAGTTCGTTTCCGCCTGATTTTTGCCGGGTGATCCAAGTCTTATGAACT
>JBIKZJ010000299.1:0-8154 GCA_044354755.1 Schlesneria sp.
CGATGATGTAACCCCCCCCGGTAATAACCGGCAATGAATTGAAAAGTGCGATTTCATGAAAACGAACAGGCTTTCTCGACTGGGAAAAAACACCTGGATCATCGCTGTATTCATGCTTGTTTTTGGGCAAGTTGGTCGAGCCGCTCCTCCTGACCTGACACAAGGTGTTCCGGTTGATCGAACACAGACATACAACCTCGGATCGACAGGGCTGCGTGGCTGGATTTATACCAAGCCCGCCGATTTTCTGGACAGTGCGCAGGGACGGACAACGACCGCCAGCCGACAGATTCTGGTGACACATGTCGGTAAGGGGACCCCCGCAGCGGGAATCCTGCAAGTCAATGACGTGATTCTGGGGGTCGCAGGAAAACCGTTTAACGCGGATGCTCGGAAGTCGATCGCAATCGCGATCCAAGAGGCAGAAAAAGAGACCAATTCGGGGATGCTGAGCCTCACCCGCTGGCGTACCGGGAAAACCGAGGATGTTCAGTTAAAGCTGCAGGTCATGGGGACCTATTCCGACACCGCTCCGTACGACTGCCCAAAGTCGAAGCGGATTTTGGCTGCGGCCTGTCAGATCCTTGAGAAAGAACCGTTGACCGATGACCTGTGGGGGGCAGTGACTTGTCTGGCACTGTTGTCGACAGGCGAGCCGGAATACCTGCCGCGGATTCGAGAGTACGCCCACCGGACGGCTCCTCGGACCCTGAAGCTGGAACTGAAGGATGGGATGTTCGTCTGGGATTGGGGATATCAAGGATTATTTCTCAGTGAGTACTATTTGCTCACGGGGGATGAAGCCGTACTTCCTGCGATCCGTGAGTACACGGTCGCGCTCGCCAAGGGTCAAAGCCTCTATGGAACGTTTGGGCATGGAATTTCCGGACGGACGGCGAGCGGCGAGCTTCACGGCTCGATTCCCCCCTATGGTCCGGTGAACGCGGCCGGGTTGGTGGGAAATCTGGCCATTGTCATGGGGCGAAAATGTGGTATCGACGATCCGGAAATTGATCCGGCAATCGAACGGGCCTCCCGTTTTTTTGGCTATTTTGTCGACAAGGGGAGCATTCCTTACGGTGAGCATGAACCGTGGCCTTACCACGAAAACAACGGCAAGAATGCGATCACCGCCTTGATGTTTGCCACGCAGGGTGACAAAAATCCGCAGACACATTTCTTTGCCAAAATGTGTACGGCCGCTTATCAGAATCGGGAATATGGGCATACCGGCCAAGGGTTCAGCTACTTATGGGGCGCACTGGGAGCCAACACGGGTGGCCCCGAGGCGGCCGCCGCCTTTTTCCATGAAGCCTCGTGGCATTTCGATCTGGTTCGCCGCCCTGATGGCTCGTTCACTTATGATGGGGGAGAACAATACGGCGGGGGACGCACAGAGGGAAATACCTATGAGGGTGCGAGTAGCTACTACGGCCTCAGTCCCGCAGCAACGTACGTGATGACGTATTCGTTGCCATTAAAGAACCTCTTTATTACGGGAAAACAGGCAAGTCCTGCGAATCAACTCACTTCTCGGGAAGTTTCTGAGGCGGTTGCCTCGGCCCGTTTTGACCTTGAGCGTCAGCAGAAAAGTGTGCAGGAACTGGTGCATGCTTTCAGCGACTGGTCCCCGATCGTACGGAGTTGGGCTGCTGAAGAGCTGGCAAAAAGGCCTGAAGCCAAAGGAATGGTGGCTCAACTGAAGGTTTTGGCAGAGGGTTCGGAAATCGCCGTTTGCCAGGGAGCATGCGAAACGCTGGGATTTCTGCAGGAAAAATCCGCGCTGCCGGTATTCATTCGCCTGCTGTACCATCCGGATCGCTGGTTGCGATACAAAGCGGCCCAAGCCATTCGGAAGCTGGGAGGCCAGGCCAAATCCGCCATTCCGGAAATTCTGAAAGCGATTGCCGAGACCACAGAACCCCTGCAGCCGATCAATTGGGCGGATCCGATCCAGTTAACCCATGGACAGTTGGCAGCGGCCCTGTTTGCGGGTCCCTTGGCAGACCATGTGATGTCGGCGGATCGGGAATTGATTTATCCAGCAATTCGAGCCGTTTCGCGGAATGCGGATGGAATGACCCGGGCGACACTCCGAGGATTCATTGATCGACGTTTAAGTGCAGAGGACGTGCAGGCATTGTCTGCGGATATTTTTTCCGCAGTCAAAACGCCCAGTCCTGCAGATACCATGTTCAGCAACGAAGTCCGTATGGCGGGGTTTAAAGCGTTGACAAAATATCATTTTCAAGAAGGAGTTGAAGCGGGAGTGCAGTTTGCCAGAACTCAAGGAGGGCATGGAAGTGAAAACCGTACCGGTGAAATCATGAAAGAAATTCAAGAATACGGGACCGCAGCTCGTGAAGCCGTTCCGGCACTCAAGGAATTGATTCAAGAGTTTAATGCCCAGTGCGAAAAAGGAGAATTCCCTGCGGGCGAACTGAACGATCGTCGGGTCTCTGCCGTGCAGGATGCGATTCGCTTTATCGAAGCGGCGACAACACATCCTGACTTGAGAAGGATTGCTCCGGGTGATGCTCAAAAGCCCAAGCCGTAGTCCAATCGCGCGTAAGCGGTGGGCTCAGAAAGCATTCTACCCCACCCATGGCGAGGAATTTCGGCGAATTTCCGCGAACTCGTGAACTCCCCACTATACTTGTTGCGAGAGGCCGCTATAGTATCAATATCAGAGCCTCGGCTCTATCTATCCTTTGGACGATCGAGTGATCCATCGGGTAAACCCTTTCAGGGTGCGATGGGTTTTATTGTGGACGCTGTTTGCGTCCAACACATCTCGTCCTGAGCCCCGCGGGCAATGCGTTGGAAGAGGGGATTTTTGCATCGGTTTGTGCCCAGCATTTTTCATGCTTGGCATGAGCAGAGGTGAGTATCCCAGACTCGCGGGTTCCTTATCGCGCAGCCTCATGCCAAATTCCTGGTGCGAAGCACAGTCGTGGGACGGGTCTAGTTCCATCGCAAAGCCGATTGGCTGCTAAACGTTCGTTTTTAGGAACGTTCGAGTCGGTCAATTTTTGTTGCTTGTTCGCCTTAACTGGCTGATTTCAACATGCTTTGCTGGGGCAGATTTCGTTTCTTCTGACAGTGTTTTGTTGTCAAAATTTGCTTCCGACGGCTAGCTTGGAGTTTTCGTTGAGTTTTGCTGATCTCGGGCTTTGTGAGCCCATTTTGAACGCAGTGAAGTCTGAAGGTTACGAAGTTCCGACCCCCATTCAATCGGAAGCGATTCCGCATGTTTTGGCAGGTCGAGATTTATTTGGTTGTGCACAAACCGGTACCGGAAAGACAGCAGCCTTTGCCTTGCCGATCATTCATCGATTGATGGAGTCGGGTGTCGTATCGACCAAGGTTCGTCGCCCGATTCGTGCCCTGATTCTTGCTCCGACGCGAGAATTAGCGATTCAAATTGCCGATTGTATTCTTGCTTACAGCAAGCATACCGACATTCGCCATACGCTCGTATTTGGTGGCGTCAGTCAGGTACCGCAGGTCCGTGCCTTACAGCGTGGAATCGATATCGTCGTCGCCACGCCGGGACGTCTGTGCGATTTGATGGCACAGGGGCATGTTGATCTGAGCCATGTCGAGACGTTTGTGCTCGACGAAGCGGACCGCATGCTCGACATGGGATTTATTCACGACATTCGGCACATTGCGGAACGGGTTCCCAAGGTTCGACAGACGCTGTTTTTCTCGGCAACCATGCCAAAAGAAATCCGCGAGCTCTCGTCGACGCTGCTGAAAAATCCGGTCACGGTGGAAATCACTCCCGTGGCAACCGCAGCGGAAACCGTGGTGCAATCGGTCTTTATCATTCCTCAATCCAACAAGCCTCGCCTGCTGCAGACGCTGCTGTCCGAAGCGGTCATTACCAGGGCGCTCGTCTTTACCCGGACGAAGCATGGAGCCGACAAGGTTTTGCGGCATTTGATGCAGGCGGGAGTGCGGGCGGACACGATTCATGGCGGCAAGTCACAGTCGAAGCGACAACGGGCGCTGGCCGACTTTAAGTCGAATCGCTTGCGAGTGCTGGTCGCGACCGACATCGCGGCCCGCGGGATTGATGTCGACGGAATTTCCCACGTGATCAACTATGATCTGCCCGTCGAAATCGAATCCTATGTTCATCGGATTGGACGGACAGGTCGTGCTGGAGCGAGCGGTATCGCATTGACATTCTGCGATCCCTCGGAACGTTCACGACTACGGGCGATCGAACGAGCCATTCGGCAGCCAATCGAGATCCAGAAGATCCCGACGCTCATGGCGGCTCCTGCACCGACAGCAGTCAATCATGAGTTTAATGATCGCGAGCAGCATCGTCCCGCTCGTCCTGCGGAAGGTGCAAACACCGGTGGACATGCGGGAATGCCACCTCGCCGTTCGCAAGGCTCCCCCGACGATCGACACCCGGCCCAGGGAAATCGTCCCGGCGGTCCGCCACGTCGTCGTAACTACAGCAGCCGCTGAGTTGGACAACCGATTTGGATTTTGTTTTTGAACAGCCCGTACTGCCGTTTGCAGTGCGGGCTGTTCATGTTATTGCCGATGAATCCGACGCAAAATGAGAGTTTGACGCAGTGTGAGAGCGAGGAAATGAGATTGGCCGCCCTAGATCAGTTTCCATCGTTTGCGTAACAGCCATTCCGCCGTCAGCAGCATTGTGATCAGACTCAATAATTCCCAGCGATTCCAGAGTGGAATCGGTTGATCCGTGTCCAATGAAATGGGTGTTCCTCGCGGAATCTCAGCAGGAAGTCGTTCGGCATCCTCGAGGGGATAAAAACGGCCATTCGATGTTTTTGCGGC
Source organism: Schlesneria sp. (assembly GCA_044354755.1). Classification (GTDB taxonomy): domain Bacteria; phylum Planctomycetota; class Planctomycetia; order Planctomycetales; family Planctomycetaceae; genus Schlesneria. The sequence continues at coordinate 4,828 of JBIKZJ010000299.1, forward strand.
GTTTTGCAGGTCTGACTGGTCCATCCCCCGACGCAACAGTTCCCGTTGAGGGTTTTCCACCCGAAAATCGACCGAAGGGGGGGCTTCTTTGAATGCTGGTTGTGAAACCCAGCTGTGAAAGGTTCCCTCGCCCAGCTGATTCAGTGCTCCTTCAAAGGCCGTGGGAAGTTCGCGTAGTCGGCTTAATTTCAGAGTTTGCCGTCCCTGATTTTTTTGCTCGACAATCACACTGACACCATCGCTGTCGGGGGGAATGAATTTCTCGTCCAGGAATTTGACCCGCAGTGTGACCGGCTCGCCTCGCTGATAAATCCGCTGGTCGGCAGTCAGTTCTGCAGTTCGATCTTTTCCAATTAAACGACCACGGCTGAGGTATCGAATCGTTTGAATCCAATAACGGCCGTAGTAAAGATCTCCCGTCCGAAACCGCCATCGCCAAGTTTCGTCTGTGGCATGATACAAAACTTTTCCTGCCGAAACTTGCTGCATCAGGATGACGGGGAGGCGGACCTGCGATCCCATTCGGTTAGGATGCTCGAGAAAGACGCGGGCTCCTGGCTTCAATTTATTCAGTTCTACCAGCCATTGGAAATTGGGCAAGCCATTCCAGATCTTCAAGCTATCGGATTCGCTGTTTCCGAGTCGAAAGAGCGTATTCCCTTTCTGTCCTTCCAGCGTCAATACCGGATGGTAACTCTCGGATGCCGTATTTTCGGGTATTTTTACGCTGGCGATCTCGAAGGGAAGCAGGTTTTCCAGCGGTGTCCTGGCGAATGTCTGCGGATTGTGTTCGGTTCCGGCAATGAAGACCACACTGCCCCCCTTTTCAATGATAAAATCTCGAATGTTATCGAGCACCGAATTACCGAGTTTGGGAAGTGACAAATCGCCAAGAATCAAGACATCGAATTTGGCAAGCTCTTCTTTTTTGACGGGAAAATGGGCAATCGCAGTTCGATCTTCCTGGGTGTATTCGATATCCGATTCCTGCAGCAGTGTGCTGAGCTCGATTGACTTATCCCGTTCCAACAACTGCTTGAGAAATCGAAATTCGTAGCGTGGGCGCTGATCGGCCAACAGGACTCGGATCTTTTCTTCGCGAACACTGACATGCCGAGTTTCGGCGTTGTTAGTGCGGTTGGTTTCTTCGCTTTGTTCGACGACTTCTAAAACGAAATCAAATTCTCCAGCGGTCAGCGATGCATAGGAAAGTTCGACGGGAATCGTTTGCCCATCCGCAGGGGCCGTCACCTGTTGTTTTGCGAGGACGCCGTCTTCTCCCTCTTTACGTAGTTGCAGGGTGACGAGCTTTCCCGCGAAACCAAAACTGCGAAGCTTGGATTGAAAGAGAATAGGGTCCCCCACGAACGCGACTTCGTCGACTTGCGTATCAAATAGGGAAAGATCATGTGAGGCCGAATTGTTCCCCAAACCGACAATATGTAGCTGGACCCCCTTCCGACGAGCCGTTTCCGCAATGGTTGACAGTTTGTCGTTTTCGGATTCGCTCGCAATCCCATCCGTTAAAAAGACGATGGCCGCAGGAGAAGTTCCGCGAAGATCGCCAAGGACTTTTTTCGCGGCCACCGCCGGCCGCGTCTGGTCTCCATCGGCACGCAGTCCCTGGATGGCGAGTGTGAGCTGATCCAGATCAAACGGGGGGCTCGACTCGAGACTCGTTTCGTCATTGTTGCGACCCCAATCCAGAGGATACGCGGTCTCGGAAAATCGATAGATCCGCAACTGATGTCGCTGCTCGAGATCGCGAACGAACTTCCCCTCGTTGCGTAATAACAGGCGTTGAGTCAGTCCAAGTCGATCCGTTTCCGGATTTTTGGATTGGCCGGACGTGGCGATCCAACGGGCGGTTTTTGACTCAGCGGGATATTGGTCCTGCAGCGACATGCTGGCTGAAGTATCGATCAAGAGAGCGACAATCGGCAGTCCCGTTCGTTCAATGGTGAGACTGAGCTCAAACAAAAGACTGGCGATGAGAAAAAAAACGGCTAGCCTGAGACCAGTCAGCAGACTTTGTTGTCCCCGGTTCAATGACCGGCCATCCCGACGATAAAGACCCACGATGAAGATGACCGCGAGAGCGGCAGTCACCAACAAGACCCAGAGCGGCGCAGGCCATTGGTGGCCAAATCGCCACGAGGTCCCTTCACCCGGGCGTGGAGCGCGCAGGCCAAGATACCACGCCAGGATTCTTTGCAATACGTCCATCGGAACCGTCACATAAGGGAAGCAGACTACATGGACCCATCCGCGCGATTCGACCACCAGGGAAGGCTGACCCCCCCATCAATCGTCAGTGTGCTTCCAGTCATATATTCGGCATCGTCACTGAGCACATAGGCGACCCCCTTGCCGATTTCGTCGGGTTTTCCGAGTCGCTTCCAGGGAAGTGTCTTTGCCCCTTCGGTGATTTGTTCTTCGGTGAAAAACTTGCGTTCACCGGGGGTGTCGATCCAGCCGGGGTGGACGATGTTGACCCGAATGCGATGTTCGGCCAGTTCGATCGCCGCAGTACGGGCCATGTGATCAATCGCTGCTTTGGCCATATTGTAAGCCATCGCTGTTGGGATCGGAATCACGGCATGCGGCGAACTGATCACGACGATCGAGCCGCCCGATTTTTGTTTGACCATTTGCAGAGCTGCAGCACGTAATCCGTAAAATGCGCCCCACATGCCGACATCAATTGTTTTGTGAAAGCCATCCAGATCGGCTTCCAACATCAGTTGGCGATCACTGTAGACGGCATTCGAGACAAACAGTTCAAGTGAACCGAATGCACTTGCTGTTTCCGCCACCATTTCCTCGACGCGGACGCGATTCGAAACATCCCCTTGCAAGGTAATGGCCTTGCCTCCAAATGCACGGATCTGTTTGGCAACATCTTCGGCTTCGTCGGCATGCGAGTGGTAGTTCACCGCCACATTCGCACCGGCACGTCCCATCTCGATGGCACAGCCCCGTCCAATTCCTCGTGATGCCCCGGTCACTAACGCGTTCTTGCCCGACAGTTTCATTCCAGCCACTCCATCCAAATTCGACAACCATGACCTCAGGCTTATAGGCCCTCAGCCGTTGCAAAGCATTGTTGCCGATTGTTCGAAAGGATGCGAGTGAGCGAGGCTTGATTCAGGTTTGCGGGTCGAAGCAACCGTTTTGAATCAACCGATTGTAAAAAACAAGCGGCACGCAATTAGCGCGGAGATCCGGCCCCACGAACCTGCTGGATTTCCGATTTTTTTTCCAAGGCATTCGTCATTGCGGCCTGAAAGTCTTTGGCGTTGGCATACCCCTCGGTCCGCAACAGCA
>JBIKZJ010000300.1:0-8146 GCA_044354755.1 Schlesneria sp.
GCAATGGACAGCGCAGCTTCCGGTGACAATCAGTAAGGCTCGCCCGTGATATTTGTGCAATAGTCCGGGTGCTCGACGACTCGAACAATCACCAACCGCATCCGTCGTGAACCCGGCAGTTGCCTGAAGCTCGTGCTGGATTGGCAACACTTGCCTCAAAAGTGGATCGTTGGGGTCTCCCGCCTGCATCCGAGCGACAAAACTGAGTGGCACACGCAATGCGAATAACTGTGCCGCTGCGCGAGCGGGGGGCAAATATTCGGGAGGAAGTCCCAATTTGGCCAACAGAATCTCGGGATCCCGAATCGATTCGGCGAGGGAATCGTGCCAGGTCCGCGGACTGAGCGGAAGGTTTTTTGACAGCAAATCATCGAACGACGACAAAACAGTCAACAATTCGCACCTTTTTTGCTGGGATTTTGCGGCAGAGCGGAATCACTCTGGGCTGGAACGCGAGTCTACGGCACAGACGCATCGAGGTCGGCTTATCAATATCCGTTTCCACGTCAACACGGGTTGCACGGGAGATCCAAAGTCATTGTTGAGCCAGGCAGTTCTCCGTAAGGCAGTTCACAGTATCGCAGCTGCTTGTTATACTGCAATACTCGGAGATGGCAGACTGCTGATTCTCGTTTCCTGTTTTTTGTCTGTGTGAAGAAAAGTCCAATGGCGCAGCTCAATACGAGCGATTTTCGTAGGGGATCCAAGATCATTCTGGATGGCGAGCCGTACGACATGGTCGAAGTGAATTTTGTCAAACCGGGAAAGGGGCAAGCACTTTACAAATGTCGCCTCCGAAATCTGATCAAGGGGACCTGGCTGGACCGCACGTATAAAAGTGGAGACAGCCTTGAGGCCGCCGAGATTCGAGAGGGTGATGGCCAGTTTTTGTATAAGGATTCGAGTGGTCTGGTCTTCATGGATCAGGTCAGTTTTGACCAATACACCATTCCCTTGGACGTGGCGGCGGATCAAGCCAAGTTCCTGCAGGATGGGGCGATTTGTGCCATTCTTTACTGGGGTGAACAACCGATTGGTTTTACGGCCCCTGATAAGGCGGTAATGAAGGTGACATATACCGAAGACGTGGTGCGGGGGAATACGTCTTCGAATCTGACCAAACCCGCAACGCTGGAAAATGGCGAAACCGTTCAGGTTCCGGCGTTTGTCAACACCGGAGACGTCATTCGCATCAATGCGCAAACGGGTGAATACTTGGAACGGGTGCGAGGTTAAGCCGTCATGACAATGAATCACAATGGTAAGCTGTTTATTGAAACCGTTGGCTGCCAGATGAACATGCTGGACAGCGAACTGGTCGTCGGAGCGTTGCGTAAAGAAGGCTATGAACTGACTTCGGATATCCGCGAGGCGGATACGATCCTGTTCAACACCTGCAGCGTCCGCGAGCATGCCGAGCATAAGATCTATTCGGCATTAGGGCGGTTGAAATACAGCAAACAGACTCGTCCCAGTCAGGTGATTGGCGTGCTGGGTTGCATGGCACAAAAGGATCAGGAGTTGGTCTTTCAGCGTGCTCCACACGTCGACATGGTGGTCGGAACCGGACAATTGGCAGAAGTTCCCAAGTTGATCGAGGCGGCTCGTGAGCGTCGTGAACGGTCGCTGGCGGTCAGTCTGGATCGGAAAGAGGGGACTCGTTCCGAAGTGAGTGACAGCTTTCAGAGCTATGATCCGCTCCGCGAACCCGAAATGCGCCCTTCACCCCATCAGGCCTTTGTTCGCATCATGATTGGCTGCGACAAGTTCTGCACCTACTGCGTTGTCCCGATGACCCGTGGTCCCGAACAAAGTCGTCCACCACGGGATATTCTGCATGAAGTCCGTGTGCTGGCGGATCAAGGTGTGAAAGAAGTCACACTTTTGGGCCAAACCGTTAACAGTTACAAAGTGAATCAGGACGGCAAGCAGTTTCGGCTCTCGGATTTGCTGGAATCGATCCATGATGTTGAGGGGATCTTACGACTGAAGTTCGTCACCAATTTTCCCAAAGATATGACGGACGATTTGCTGCAGGCGGTTCGAGACTTGCCAAAGTGTGCCCAGTATTTGCATGTTCCCGCCCAATCCGGTTGTAACGAGATGCTCAAGCGGATGAAACGAGGTTACACGATCGAAGATTATCGGGAGATGTTTGGGCGAATCCGACAGACACTGCCGAACGCCTCGGTCTCGAGTGACTTCATCGTGGGGTTCTGCGGCGAAACCGAAGAGGCTCATCAAAAGAGCCTGGATGTGATCCGCGAATGCCGTTTCAAAAACAGTTTCATCTTCAAATACAGTCCCCGTCCGGGAACCAAAGCGTATGACCTGCTGATCGACGATATTCCCGAAAGCGTGAAAAAATCACGCAACCAAGACATGCTGGCGCTGCAAAATCAAATCAGCGCCGAAGACAACGCAGGGTTCATCGGTCGCGAAGTCGAGGTGCTCGTCGAAGGCCCGAGCAAATCCGAAGTGAAACGAGGCGATTCGAGTTCAGCAACCGGTCCAGTACAACTGACCGGCCGCACCACATGCGACCGGATCGTTGTTTTCAATGGAAATCCGCGACTCGCCGGCTCGCTCACCATGGTCAGTGTCGAAGATTGCACGCCGACGACACTGATTGGAAGCATTGTCACACAACAGGTTCAGCATGGTTCGTCGCCGCTGCTGCCGATCCTGATGTGATTCGATTTGGATATCGCTGGATCCGGTGAGCTGGATCCGGTGATCTGGATTCAATCATTCCGTCCAGTTATTGATATCGTCACCAGCCCCTTCTTCATTTTGCTTGTTGGGGCCTGATGACCAGATCGCTGGCTTGTCAATTGCGGACTTGCTGTTGGGGTACTGATAATTGAGAGGTTGATTCCAGGCATCCTTTGGAACCTTTTCGGCGAAGGGGGCCATGGGCTTGCCGTCGGCACTTTGGCCAGGATTCAGCATTAAATTCACATCGGCGGGATAGTCCCCGTCGTGTGCGACAGCATACTGTTTGGCAATCTGCTCAAAACCCGAAATGTTGACTTTGGTTTGCCGAACCAGTGCCACCTTTTGCTGGCCAATCAAGTTAGGGATCACCATCGCGGCGATGACTCCCAGGATTGCGAGGACCAGCAGAACTTCGGTCAGCGTAAACCCGTGGCGACGGGGGATTGCAGCGGTCAAATTGGAGCGTTTCATCGTTTCTTTCATTCGAAAAAGAGAGGCCGTGAGGTAATCGTTGTTAGGCTGTCAGGTTGTCAAAGTTGTCAGAGAGTCAAAGCCATCATCTTAACTATCCAATTCCACCGTGGGAACTGATGTTTATCGGCGGAAATCCGATCCTGAACACGCACGCATCCTGATGCGTACTGAATTCAGGTTGATCGTGTTCTCGTGTGACTGTCGCCGTTTACCGTCCCAGGGGCGAAACGGCGGAAAACCATCGAGACAAACGGACCCTGTGACGAAGTTTGCACTTCAACCTGTGAACATGCAACGTGAGTCTGCAATTGTTCAGATCGATTTCAGGTTTTCTTCCTCTACGCGAGGTTCATTCGTCGGATCGCGATCAAAATGGGTCAGTTCAGGGGACTTTCGCTGCACCGACAATCGGATTTCACTTCGGGACAAGAAATTGCCGCTCCCAGCGGCTTTGTTCTGTGACTGGCGCGCATCAAACGAGGGAAATTCCCAAAAATAGCCCTGAGCTCACCGCAAAATCACCATTCACCGCAAAATCACCATTCACCGCAAAATGACAGGGGCGATGATGCGAGAGGTCAGTCGTTGATTCACCTGCAATCCGTTTTTGGCGACGACCGCATTCTTGGGAAAGTCGATTGTCAGAGGTTCACCGGTATTCGGATTCGACTCGTAAAACGGGGCTCCGGTGCTGGCAACCGTGATGCGAATCCGGTGACCCGCGTTGAAAATCTGGCTCAGCCAGCCCACGTCAAACCGAATATTGGCGGCTTTACCGGGCGTCAGCAACAGCTCGCGGTCATACCCTTCGCGATAACGAGCTCGTCGCACATAGTCCATGATCAGAATCGAACGCCCGTCGGGATAGACATCGCTGACGCGAACGATGACATCGGTGTCTTTGGCGTCCGAGGTGATCCACAAGTCGGCCTGAACTTTTCCGGTCCATTCGACAGGTTGCGTCAGCACCTCGGTGGTGAACGTCAGGACGTTTGGTTGTTTTTCGAATTCTCGGGCGTCTTTTGCTCCGGGAAAAGCAATGGTCGGAATGACCGCTGGGTGATGGGGGTCTGCGAGCCAGTTGACAATGGAATCGGTTGATTGAGGGATGGTATTGCCGAGCTTTCCACCCTCCTCAGGATAATAGAATGTGGGTATTGCGGCGATCGGCCAATCGGTGGCGGTCCGCCATTCATTGCCGGGAGCGTTCTCTTCGTCCACGGCCCCCATCACGTAATAGCGAACTGTTGGTTCGGTGGTGACACCGTTATTGATCCCTTTGAGGTAGTGATCAAACCAGCGGATCATGTGTGCATCCATGGGAAATTTGGCATTTTCCGGATAGGTCAAATCACCCGACTTGTTGGTTTCCTTGAAGCGACTGTGCAACCAGGGACCGAGTAGCAGTTGTTGAGTTCCGCGTGACTGTGGCCCTCCCCGATGCTGCCGTCCCACATAGCTATCCACGGAACCCACGCACATGAAATCGTACCAGCTCCCCACGGTGAAACAGGGGACATTCATCTGATCAAAAAAGCGGGTGCAATCCTCGTCAGCCCAATAGCTGTCGTAGGTGGGATGAGTAAACCATTCGGCGAGCAGTTCTCGGTTGTGTTCGGGAACGCGGGCTGCTTTATCGAGTGACTTGAAGCGTTCTGGCCGGGTGATTCCGCCAATCCGATACCCTTCATGAAATAGGCTCAGTCCCGTATCGATCATGTATTGGGCGGTCAAATGGGGGGGGCGGGTCACTGCCAAAAAGTTTTGTGCGAATCCCGCCTGTGAACTGCCGAACGTTCCGACCTTGCCGGTCGACCAGGTTTGCGTTCCCAGCCATTCGACCAGATCGTATCCGTCTTTACGCTCACCCCAGCCCAGCGACCGGTAACCACGCCAGTCCCCTTCCGATTTCTGTGAGCCACGAAAATTGGCCAGGACGGTGACGTATCCCCCGGTTTTTGCCAGTTGAGCAAAATACTGACGGGTTCCAGGATCATTCGCATTGGCGTATCGCTGTTCGAGCAGCACCGGCCACGGTCCATCACCGGGTGGAGTGTAAACATAGGCGGAAAGTCGCACGCCATCCCGCATGGGAATCATTTCGTGCTTTTCGCTGACCCCACCGAGATCCGGGGCGTCGGCAGCAGGAAGCAACCGGGAGCTCCCGACAAGACTCAAACACAGCAGTATCAACAGCTTTAATCTGTTCATGTCGCAGGACTCCGCTCGCAAGTGGGGTGGTAAGTTGTGTTTTGGGTTGTTCGCCCGTTATCTTCACTGCTGTCAACAAAATATGCTACTACACGTAGCATTGAAAACCTCATTCCGCCATGTTTCCACAGGATCTCCTCGAAATGCACTCTGTGAATCTCCTCAAAATGCACTCTGTGAGCTCAAGGATTCGATGTCTGATTCTCATGTTGTTACTGGCCACAGGCTGTCAAAACAAAGCGGCCGTTCAGTCAGCGGACACCAGTGAAGACGGGGGGACTGCCCTCCCCGCCGCGAATGGAAACCGCACAAAAAAGAGTCTGATTCCGGTCAAACGGGATGTCAAAACGATCGAGGGGAATTGGGTCGTGGTGGTAACGAATCAGCGCACGGACGATTACCGCTGGATCATCAAGTTCGTGAAATCCCCGGAAGGGAAGTATACCGCCGAGTTTTTGGATACCACTCGTGATCAAAATGAAGAGGAAAAACCGAAGATCGTTGCTGCCGAAATTGAAGGGAACGCGATTCGATTGAATTTCGCTAACGCAAAAGGGGAGTTTAATTTTATTGGCTCATTCCAGCAGGGGTTTATTCGGGGAACGATTCGGTCGAGCCCGAGAGACCTTTTCTTAACGCGTCTTCTTCCAACTGACGCGTCGTCGCTGGAACCATTTGACCCCGCAGGGCTTCCCCCGGCTGCCGATATCTTTAAAACGTTGATGGAAAACAAGGAACTCAAGCCGGAAGACATTCTGAATGCCGCCATGGAATGCCGAACCAGTCCCATCGCTCAGGACCTGTTCGCCAAGTTAATCGCGGGGATCTCGCAGACGGACTTTGATGAGTCAAAGGTCCGGGAAGTCATCGACAGTTATCTTTCCGCCGCAGGGCAGTGGGGTGACCGTTGGCAAGCACGTGCCGAAATGAATATCGCCGTGAATTTAATCAACGTGAAAAAATTGAGCCGGATGGCGATACCGCTGCTGAATTCGGCAGAAGCGAAAATGGGTGAAGACCCTGCGTCCATCGCAGAGGGATTTGCCAACTATCGCGACGCAGCCAGGATTCAAATCCTCATCGAGGATCTGGCATCATCTTCGCTACTCGCCCCCCAACGCGAAACGGCGGTCACGGAATTGACCGGGCTTTTGCAGAAACAGCGATATAACCCGGAAATTTTGGTGGCACTGGCGACCGAAGCAGAAAAAACGGGGCAGAACGATCAGGCGATGGAGTATCTTGCTGAGGTCGTGGCATTGCCGATGCTGGAATTGGCGGTTGTCAGCAAACGTGCGGGACAGCCTCCCGCTGGCGAAATCCCTTCCGAAACGCTCAAAAAATTATTTACGCAAAAAAACGGCAGTGACGAGGGCTATGCCGCGTTTGTCGACGCGGTTTATCAGCAGAAAATTAATGAATTTCTGAGCGAAGCCCAGCGACTGATGCCTACCGTCCCGACAGCGGTTGAGGGTCACCGAACGGTCCTCGTCGAATTATTCACTGGCATGCAGTCGCCCCCTTGCGTTCCGGCGGATCTCGCTCTGACAGGGATCGGAAAGACTTATTCCACGAATGATGTGATCGTGATTCGGCATCATCAGCACATCCCCGGCCCGGATGGCCTGGTTAATCAAGAGTCGGAAGAACGAGGTGCTTTTTATGAGGTGAGCTCGACCCCCACGATTCTGGTGGATGGGATGATGATTGACCCTCGATTCTACTCGGGACAGGTGCAAATGATCCGTCCCACCTATTCCATTCTGCGGCAGGTGATCGACCCGATGCTCGCGGAAACCACGCAAATTAAACTGGAAATGTCTGCTGAGGTCAAAGACGGGCAACTGGAGGTTTCGGTTGTCGCGACAGGCGTTTCCGATGAATTGCTTCCTTCATGTCGCCTGCGAATGGCGGTCGTGGAAAACGAAGTGCGAACCATTATTCCCAATGCATCCAATGGCGTTCGTAATCATGAATATCTGGTGCGCGAGATGCTCGGGGATGCAAAAGGAATTCCTCCTAAAAAAGGGGAATTGAAGTATTCGATCACGATGCCGATTTCGGATGTCGAACAGCACGTTCTGGATTACATTAAACGGTTTGAAACCGGTCGTCGGATCGAGTTTCCGCCCGAAATGAAACCTGCCATTCAAGGCCCCTTATCGTTGGTCGCCTGGGTGCAGAACGACAAAATCGAGCCCGAGCTCAAGTCCAAGCGAATCTTGCAGGCAAAGCGGATTCCGATCAGCGGATATCGTGAATCTGTGGCAAAAGTCGACTCGGACCGCACCGAAACGGCCCCTATCAAACCGGAAGTCCCGCCCGTCGATCCCGCCGCACCGGTCGATCCCGCCGCACCGGTCAAACCGACCGCATTGCCCGAAACTGATGCGATACCAGCCCCTCCCGCGCTACCCGAGTGAGAACCGAGAACTGACCAAACGACCCTACACATCGTTGGTGTGGGGAATTCGGCTTGGTTGAAGAGGCTGGTTCGAGGTCACGTTCTCGGAACCGAGGCCTCGGGGATTTCGATGTCGAGAATCTGCGCTGTCGGCCGTGACTGATCAATCAGAATTGGATGAGTTGTTTCGGCCTTGCCGACGTTCCCGGCGGCGTCACGTACCATCAGGCGGATCAGGAACTGATTGGGGACACCAGCAGTCACCGTCCATGCCATTTCCCCGTTCGCGTCCTCCTGCCAACCTCGAATCGGTATCCAGGTCCCTTCGCGGCTCGCGGC
>JBIKZJ010000301.1:0-8129 GCA_044354755.1 Schlesneria sp.
AACTGACTGGAAACCAGACTTGGGATCGTTATCATAACGACTCAAGTGCTGTCCGATTGTTAGGATTTCTTCACACAGGAAATCACAATGATTGATTTTTTTGTGTTGAGTGTATTCAATAATACACTCAACTGAGATTTCTTTCGAAAGCGAGTCTGTTTGTGACCACTAGATGGATTGCGTGGCCGCAGGTTGCGCAGCAGATTCAACCGGATGATGGCGTTCGAGTGCTGCAGGCGGTTGAGCAGTTTGTGAATGCGGCGGTGCTGGCCGACTCGTCGATCGAGTTTTTACGCAATCAACTTCCAGAAATCGCGGGGGAATTGGCCGCCAATTCGGTGGGGATTTTTCTCAGGAATCCCGAATGGATTGTAGTCGCTCAACATGGGCGAGTCGGTTTGGCAGAAATGCCAAAAAGTCTGCTGATGGATGTGCTGGACCGTGACGCGGGATTTATCGGCCCGCTCGAGTCGGTACCCGGAACATTGATCGCGGTCGCACCGCTTTGTAGCCACAACTTCAAGAGTGCGGTCCTCGTTTTTGCCGGTCGAAGTTTTCCCGACGATGCGCTGCCGTCTGCGATGCTGATGTCCAAAGCGATCGGTGTCTGTCTTGATTTTCTGGAACGACGAAGTCAAACAGGCCGAAGAATCGAACAACTGCAGAGTATCCTGAAAATCTCGCTCAATCTGTCGGCGGTGCATGAAACCGAGCCGTTACTGGAACTGATTGCCCGTGAAGCAACGCGTCTGCTGAACTGTGACCGGTCGAGTATTTTCATTTGGGATAAAGAGCATCGCGAGGTTGTCGCCTGCCCGGCGCTGGGTGTTGAGGGGAATTCACTCAGGCTTCCTGATGATACGGGAGTCGTGGGCGAAGTGATTCACTCGGGCAAGTCGCTACGCGTAGACGACGCGTACCACGACGCACGCTTCAGCCGCAAAGTCGATTCGTCAAGCGGCTACAAAACGCGGAATCTGCTCTGCGCCCCGCTGTATGGCCCGGATAAAAAATTGCTCGGTGCCTTTGAAGTTATCAATAAGAACGCCGGTCCCTTTACCGATGAAGACGAGGTGACTCTCGCGGATCTATCGCTTCAGGTTGCAGCGGCGCTGCAGAATACCCGAGAACGGGAATCGCTATTGCGATCACACCGCCAGTTGACCGAACAGGTCACCAAGGGGGTCACGATCATTGGCGAAAGCCCGGCAATGCACGCGATGCGCAGCACGGTCCGCCGCCTCGCCGCAACGGATTTGCCCGTATTGATTCTGGGTGAAAGTGGAACCGGAAAAGAAGTGGTTGCGCAGGCCTTGCACTATCAGGGACCGCGTGCCAGTCGCCCCTTTATCGCGGTGAATTGTGCGGCACTCACCGAAACGCTCCTCGAAAGTGAGCTGTTTGGACATGAAAAGGGGGCATTCACCGATGCCCGCGAAATGCATAAAGGAAAGTTTGAAGTCGCCGAAGGGGGAACCATTTTTCTGGACGAAATCGGCGACATGAGTCCCGGTGGGCAAGCCAAGTTGTTGCGAGTTCTCGAACAGAAAGTCATTACGCGTGTGGGAGGCTCACAGTCGATTCCGATTAACGCTCGTGTAATCGCCGCGACGAATGCCCATCTGGCCGATGCCGTGCGTGCCAAAAAATTTCGCGAAGATCTCTATTTTCGCCTGAATGTCGTCACCTTGGATCTTCCTTCTCTCAAGGATCGATCCGAAGACGTACTTCAATTGGCCGACCACTTTCTCAATCTCTTTTCAGTCCAGGCTCGACGGCCCAATCTGAAGCTCTCTGCGGAATCTCGTAAGCGCCTACAGGGACACAGCTGGCCGGGAAATGTTCGCGAATTGCGCAACCTGATGGAACGGGTCGCGTTTCTCGCACCCGGAGAGACAGTGGAAGCGGAAGACCTCGCCTTCATCCTGAGTCCTGAAAAACAGAATGTTTACGAGCCCTCGTTTGACCTGAGTTTGGGTGAAGCCACCAACAGCTTTCAGCAAGACTTTATTCGTAAAGCCATTAAGCGAGTGAATAACAACATGAGCGAGGCGGCGCGACTTTTGGATGTTCATCGCTCGAATCTCTACCGGAAGATGCGGCAACTGGGGATGAGCGAAGCGGGGAATAAAGAGGACGAGGATCTTGCACCGTAGTCCCCTCAAGGGCTGAGCCGCGAAGTTGTCTCAGCAACAAAAAACGGTTCAACGACAAACCAACTGCGCGGCAGTGGAAATTCCGTTTTCAGTTTTCAGAATCTTGAAATTTTTTTTCTTCCTATTCATAGGATTTGTTTGATTCGTGGTTCACAATCTTCGCATTTCTTGAAAAGGGTGTGATTCACAAATCGACTCCAGCATTCCATCGATTTGCCTGAACTCTTCTCTGATAAGGGGTGACAAAGCCGGTCGAGACCGACCAGTCCAATCGTCATGGCCGTCAAGGTGGACGGATCAGATGCCGAAGTCGCCCTGTTTGCTGCTTGTCCTGTTTGCTGCTTGTTCTGTTTGCTGCTTGTTCTGTTTGCTGCAGAGTAAAGGATTTGTCCCTCGCGTACTGGGCTTGTGGCTGAACCAAAAAAACGCGTTCGCCAGCGGAAAGACTGACGAACGCGTTTTCGTTTTTTTGAATGAACTTCCGCGTTACGTCCCCAGTGTTCGCTCTGAAATGGGGATGCGGAAGCACGTGCTATTTCCACTGACCCAAGGCCGTTTCTGCACTCTTTCTCACAGACTCGTCCGCATCTTTCAGTGCCAGTTGCAAAGCCTCTTTGGCCACAGCAGATCCGGAACCAATCTGGCCCAGCGTCTGTGCCATTTCCAGCCGAACCTTCGGGTTCACTGATCGTTGCAGGGCTGTGGCGAGCAGAGGAATCGCGGCGTTCACGGTCTCGGCGTCAGGAGCGATATGGACCAAAGCCCAGGCCGCAACGGTTTTTTCCTGCGAATCGCGACTTTGTGCCAGACGCTGTAGCTTCGGCAGAGCGGGTTTTGCAGCAGCACCAATTCGGCCCAAGGCGTAACCCGCCACGGGTCGCAGGGATGCATCGCCCTCATTCAGGATTTTGATAATTTCGTTCAGGGCCACCTGACTGTCTGGTCCGATTTCTCCCAGTGCAATCAATGATTCGCGGCGCACTGCAGGGTCTTTGTCGTTCAACAGGTAACGCAACCAGGCCACGGCACTCTTTGCTCGTACACCCATTCGCCCCAGTGAGCTGGCGGCTTCCCGGCGAACCTCAACTCGGTCGCTCTGAAGTGCGGCCATTAAGAGGGGGAGCGCCTTGGCTTCGTATTCCCGATTTTCAGGATCGATCTGCAGCAGTGCCCAGACGCTGACAATTCGCATGGCGGAATTGTCAGCCGTTTCCAGAGCCTTCTTTAGGGCGGGGACAGCCGCTTTGTCACCAATTTTTCCCAAGGCGAATGCTGAGGCGGGGCGGTTAGTGAATTGAGGATCTTCGAGTGTTTTGATCAATTCGGGAACCGTCGACTTGGCATTCGGGCCGATCGCAGCGAGGGCGACCAGTGCTTCCCTGCGTGTTTCCAAGTCCTTGGCCCGAATCAGTCCTGCCACGAGACCGACCGAATCGGCTGCATCAGGGCCGATCCCAGCGAGAATGGGGAGGATCAAGCGTTGCAACTTTTCATTGTTCAGACTCGCAATCAGTGCTGGCACCGCTTCTTTTCCCATGCGTCCTAATGAGTGCCCTGCATTAAAACGAACTTGGGCGTCTGCATCTTCCAGTGCCGCAACCAGTGCCGGAATTGCACTTTTGGCAGCAGGGCCGATGTCCCCCAAGGCACTGATGGCATGCTATCGCAACGAAGCGTCTGTTGATTTTGCCGCGTTGAGCAGTCCGTCGACGGCAGGGGCGGCTGCGGCCCCGATCCCGGCCAGCGCGTCACACGCGCCGATACTCGCAGGCAAACTGGTTCCTGCGAGCACTTCTTGAAGTGATGCCACGGCAGGAGCACCCACAAAGGCGAGCCCATGAATGGCCTCGCTTTTCACCTCGCTCTGCTCCTTCGTCAAACCCGCCAGCAATGTCGGAAGCGTGTAAGCGAGATCGGTCCCTTTGCCGACTTCAATTTCGGCAATAGCCCGAGCAGCACTCACCGAGACCAAGGGATCCGTATCGGCGAGCAATCCTTTGAGTTCTGGAACCGACTCTTCGGCATCGGCACCATATTTCCGCACCGCTTCAATGGCACTGTGCCGCAAGAGGGGAACGGAACTCGTAAACATGCGGGTCAAAGCGGGAATGACCTGCTGCGAGTTCGTACTGATCCGCCCTAGGGATTCGATCACTTCGTACTGCAAACCGGGGTCATCGGTTTCCAATGCCTTGATGAGCGCCGGAACGCTCCCCACCGCCGCAGGCCCAATCTCGCCCAGTTGCTGAGCGGCCTCAGTTCGTTCTTCGACCTTGCCACTTTCCAGCAGTTTCGTCAGGAGGACAATTTCCTGATCCTGAGCGAGTACGGCTGAAACCGCGCAATACATTACTATCGTTGCCAGCGTTCCTGTCAGTCGCATTCTCATGCCCAGATGCCCCTTGATCGCGTGTTGATGCTTGATGGAGAGATCCCTAACCGGTACAATATCCAGTGATCCTTCTCGAATTCTAACAGGAGGGATACAGCGGTCGCCACTCCACGATCATGTTTCGTGCAGAGATTTTCCATGACCGAGTCGATGGGAACAAGCTGTCATTTTTGTCGTCGAAGGGGTTGAACGTGAAAAAACAATTTCTTTTTGTGTTGCTCATGGTAACAGCAAGTTTGAGTGGGAATTCACCTTCAAACGCTTATGACAACTGGTATGGTCACGGCGCCGGTTATGGTGCTGTGGGGGCCTACGGAGGATATGGCGGTTACGGAGGTTATGGTGGTTACGGAGGATACGGCGGTTATGGATATGGTGGTGCCGCAGGGGGCGTCGGCTCGATTGCAACCGGAATGGGAAATCTGGTTCAGGCCGAGGGACAGCGGAACGTGCTGAACTCACAAGCGGCGATCGGTTACCAGCAAGCCTGGCAGGAAAACGAGAAGGCCCGGCAACTGCATATCGAAACTCAGGACAAGATTCATTACGACGTTCTCAAGCGAAAACGGGAATCCCAAGCTCAGGATGCTCAAGACCGCGAAGCGGCCCGCGCCAGTCGTGAACGTGCACAGCAATTCCTGGACGCACATCGGCCCCAGCCACTCTCTGCCAGCCAACTCGATCTCACGAAAGCGACCGTGACTTGGCCCATCGCGTTAAAGTCTTCAGACTTTGATTCGCTGCGGTCGACGACCGAAAACCTGTTGCAAGAACGTGTCAAATACGGTACGAACCCCGAATCCACCCGGCAACTGACCCTCGCAGCCGGTGCGATGAAAGACATCCTGCGTAGTCAGATTCTAAAACTGCCAGGGTCCGATTATTCCACCGCCCGCAAATTTCTGGATAGCATGGCTGCTTCGTTTCAGTGATCTCCGCTGCTTCGTTTCAGTGTGATCTCCGCTGCTTCGTTTCAGTGTGATCTCCACAGTAACGAGTGGCGAGGCTCACGAGCGAAATCCTGAATCGATAACAACGGCCGACAATTCGAGCTGGAAAATTGGATAAAGCCATCGGACCCAATCAACTTGAGGATTGGGTCCGAGTTTTCCATGCGTCGACCGCCTGCTGCATTTGTTCACCCCACACTTGATTCCATTCCTCGGTGGTCGGATTATTCCCCTGCTGCATCTGGCCGAAATACCAGCAGCAGGCTTTTCCCAGCGAAAATGTATAGGCAAACGCCATGGCAGCGTTCGCAGCATTCCCCGCGAACGGGATCATCTTCAGGGGGGCCCTGATGGCAAACCGAACTGCGAGTCGGCCTCCGACTGCCCCGGCCATTTTTGCCAACAGGGCCGCATTCATCTTTTGATCGTACAGATCGGCTAACACGTAAACCAGCCGGGTTTGCAGCGCCATCACCAACGGGATATCGACCCACGGCAAAGGCGATGCCGCCGAGGCCGCAGCCAAACTGCTGTAGGTCAGTATCGCAGTCAGCCCTTTTTTGTCGACCTGACTGCGTGAAGAATCGCGAACATCATCGAGATGAATCAAGGACTGTTGATAGGCGGCCGGCAATAATGCGATTAATGCCTCTTGCAACCGCTTGCCTCCAAAATTCGGCTCGTAAAAGCCTTCGTTCGGATTTGTGAGATCGATGGGAACGATGCGGTCGACCAACCCGGCAAATCGTAATTCCTGCGCTCGCAAACTTCGCTGCAGTTCAGGGTGCTGAGCCTGTGATGAAGCGGTTGGAGTCGGTTCGACAGCAGTTCGTTCACCATGACGCACCGCCGGATCTGCGGTGTCACCCGCCGTCGGTTCGGATGCCGACTTGCGGATTTCAAACGGATCCGGATTCGGATGCTGCTCGAAGGGATACGCCTCATGCAAACAGGTGAGTGCCAAAAGAATCGGACGCTTTGGTCGTGCGGCGCGGATTTTCCGCAGCGGTTCAATCACTTCGGCCAAGGCATGATCCATGACCCGCACCACAACGATCACCACATGGGTCGATTGATCGAATGAGGCCAGGTCATCGTGCGGGTCATAGCCTTGTTCACCCAGCCCCCGTGTATCGAGAAACCGAATCAGTGTTGGCGAGGAGGAAGGGAAATCATAAGCAAATGAGGTCTTGGTTTTGGGCTGAAAGCCATTACCAATTTCGGCCTGCGTCGATCCTGTGAGATAACGAACAATCGAAGATTTACCGCTCCCTGTCTTCCCGAACAGCCAGAAAACAGGGACCGGAATCTTTTTCAGCAAATCTTCGCGCTGGTGCTCAAACTGCTCGTCACTCAGCGATTCCCACCCGAGATACGATCGGATTCGGTCGAACATATTCCTCAGTTCTTCAAAAATTCCCCGCAGCCTATTTTGGCTTTTTGCCTTGAGCCACATTATCGACTGGCTTGAGCAGATTCGGCAACTCAGTCTTCACATCCGTCAACGTCGCGTTCCGATTCACAACTTTTCCGTCTTTGTCAACCAGAAACATCGTGGGGAGCGAGATGATGCCGAACGAGGTTGCAATCGGGCTGCTGAGTCCACCGGACTGATTCGGGCCGCTCGGCTGATAGATCTGCTTCCACCCCATTCTATTCTTTTGCACGAAGGGGAGTGCTGTATCTTTGTCAAAGTCGAGCGAAATCCCCACGATCTCGAATCCCTTGGCTTTGTTGTCCTGATACAGCGCTCGTAACTGCGGAACATCCTCTTCACACACCTTGTATTCACTCGCCCAGAAGACCACCAGGACGACTTTTCCTTTATACGCCTTCAGATCGACAGTCCCCCCTTCCAGGCCGGGTCCCGCGAGGGTTAGCACTTGACCGTTCAGGTTCAGCCGCTTCAAGGCCCCCTGGGCGCGTGGTGCCATCTCGGACTTGGGTTTGTCCTTGAGCAGCGTCTGATACCACCCGGTCGCTTCTTTGGCCCGGCCCTGAAGTTCTTCGTGGGTCCCCAGCATCACCATCGCATCATCGGCATCTTCTGAAGCAGGATAAGCTTTGACGTAATCTTCGAGCCCCTGCAGCCAGGCTTTTTGAATTTCCGCCTGTTTTTCCTTATCCGCATCGGCTTCTTGCAGATTCACGTAGTATTCGGCCTGCATCAACCGGTAAGCGGTATACGGTAATAGCGGGGATTTCGGCGATTTTTTGGCAATTTCGGCCTCAATGGCCCGCAGATCTTCAATCCCTTCGGGGTATGTCCCCATTTGCGAAGCAAGTGCCAGTCCGTCGACAGTCTGCTTCATCAGCAAGTTTTTTTCGTCATCGGTTTCGGCGAGTTCGATGGCATCGGTCAACAGGCCCGCCCGTTTTTTCATCAGGGTTTTGACCTGGGCCGGGGTTTGCCCCGGCTGCATCACCCGCTGTTCAATCTCTTGCAAGTCCTTGAGGATTTTTTCGACCTTGGGTGAGGGGCCTGCGGGACCCGCAGCGACACTGCTGGCTGCCATCAGGGGTTCCATCATGATTCCACCGTTGGTGGTGGTCACTTCGCCTTCAATCGGATTCGGAATTTCGGTCAGCTTCCAGACTTCACCAACCCGAATCATTTCGCCGATCTGGACC
>JBIKZJ010000302.1:0-8126 GCA_044354755.1 Schlesneria sp.
CACCGGCTTCTAGCCGGTGAGCTTGCGGCCGGTGAGGTTTCAGCCGGTCAGCAGGGAAATTCAGCGGCAGGATGCCGCTGCCACGGGACGAGGCGTGGCACCGGCTTCCAGCCGGTGAGCTTGCGGCCGGTGAGGTTTCAGCCGGTCAGCAGGGAAATTCAGCGGCAGGATGCCGCTGCCACGGGACGAGGCGCATCGTGCCACAGCCAGCGCCGGTTGCGAATCATTTGCCAAAAACCAGCACCAACGACTCCCAGGCACCCTGCACCCTGAAAACTGCACCCTGCACCCTGAAAACTGAAAACTGAAAACTGAATTCTCCCCTTAGCCCTCTGCAATCGCGCGTTGAGTCATCGCGGAATCTCCAAAGCCCGGATCTCGGCTGCTCGCCGCCGTGCGTGCTCTTCCCAGTTGCGCTCCGTGGCGTTGAAAAAACCCACTGCTGATTGGTAGGTGCCGTCGAATCCTTCAGGCACGATTTTGTCGACCAAGCTGTACGCAGCAACTTTGCGATAAATACCAGGCGCATCGATCAGCAGCAACGATGCCTCGTCAGTCGGCGGGTGCTTCAGAAAACAGCAGACGCTCCCTTTGCCGCAGGATGGATTGAAGACGGCCATCCAGTTTGCGTTCTGGACGACTTGGCTGACCCCCTTCCCTTCCGAAAGAAAAGTGCCCCGTTGACGAATCTCGTCGTTGTTACCAAAAACAGAGACCGTCGCCTCAGGCGTCAAGGCATACATCCAGGGGTAAGCGACACGCAGATCGATTGGCGCTGTTGCGTGAAAGGAGACCGTCTCAATCAACATGCCCTCATGAAGGGAAACGGAAGTCTCCAGATCCATCGCCCGGATTTTGGATTTCCTCGCCATGCGAAACGATTTGCCGCTCAGATTCATCTTCGGGGTAAAATCGCGAACCGGCTTGTCGTCCACAAATAATTGCAGACTGGTGACCTGCTCCTTTTCCACTTGGCCCGGCTTGCCCGGCACATCCAGAAAATGAGCCGTCCCCAGGAGTCCGACATTGCGAATGGTCAGCACCGAACCATAGGCGCTGTCCTCGGTCGCCATGACCGTATCTTGAAACTCAATCCCGCTCAGCGTCCACATCTTTGGCCCGTCAATCCGTGTACGAATGTCGCCCACGGTGACGACGACTTCCTGCGGCCACTTCTGTGACTCGGAAGGTTGTCGGGCCGGATCCTCAGCCAGACTTCTCTCACCGAGAATCTCGAGCAGCAGCAGGGAAAGGATTAGTAATCGTCGGATGCGAATCAGAAGCATCGGTCTCTCCCTCTTGAATGGGATGCATGGGACCAACTCGTTTTGAGACTAACTCAGGCTGAAAAACCTGAGTCAGTCCAGCACAGTTTTATCATGGCAGCAACGAGACAGCGAGTGGATCACGCCATTTGAACCATCGCAAGAGTCGTCTCCAAGAAGAAAACGGTGGATGCAAATCGTGGGGACACTCGAATCATTTCGGTTAGCCAATACCGTACGGCCAATGACGGCAAGGCGGGAAGGGTCGATCACGATACCGGAGATTCAGACAATTTCAGCAACGTGACGTCGATTTTTTAGTGAGCCATGTCTCCCCACGGTTTACCCATCCCCACGGTTCATCCCAACGACTAGTTTTTCAAGATACGCTGCACCGCCCGCTCGAACGATTGTCCTGCGACCCTTTACAATGCACACGACGGACGGCTAAGTTTGCAGACCATCAACACCGACTGTCGCAAATTGACGTGATTTTTCACTGAAATAATCGCCACGCTATGTTTCATCTGCAGAACCTTGGGGACATAAGAGGCCGCACGTGGGCAAACACCTGTTGCTTGCTGCGACAGCGAGGAAGAACGTCAATACGTCAAAAAAACAGCTTGCCGAAGCCTGTTGGTTGTCTGATGATCCAAGTTGGCGGAGTTGTACGGATCGGGTCAGCGTCGCATGGGTAATCGCATGAATACAAAGCAGATTTGGCGGGGAATATCGCTGTGTGAAACGTGCGTTCATCGGCGGGATGTTCAGACGGCGAGGTCACGTTTCCTGCTGTGTGAATTGTCCGCCAGCAATCACAACTTCCCCAAATATCCTCCACAGCCTATCGGAAGATGCAGCGGGTATCTACAAAAAGACAAGCCGGAAGACGCAACTGACGTAAATCCCATCGGGACTTGAGGGGGCTTGTAGTATGAACATCCAACATCCAAAACTCGTGAAGCAGCTTCAATTGGCTTACTCTGCCGAGAAAGCAGCCGCTTTTGCCTATATCGGTCATGCCGGTTCGGTCAGGAACCCGGACGAGAAAATGGCGATCAAACAAATCGAAATGGACGAATGGCGACACCGAGAAACGGTCCTTTCGATGATGATTCAATACAAAATTCGGCCTTCACAGTACAACGAATTGAAATATCACATCCTCGGCAGAATCATTTCGGCGAGTTGTTACGTCATCGGCTGGTTTATGCCGTACTACTTCGCCGGACGCCTGGAAAGCGGAAACGTCTGCGAGTATTTCATCATGAGGCGATACTTTAACGAGATCGGGATCACTGAACACGATGAGGTGCTGCAGGAAATGGCCCTGAAAGAGAAAGAACACGAAGTCTATTTTCAGAAAAGTCTTCAGAACAACCGGTTACTGCCACTGTTCGAGAAAATCTTCGGCTGGGGGAACAAAAGAAGCTTCAACGACGTTGATTTGGCGAACAAATTGCCCGTCGAAGAATCCAAGGGATATTGCCAAAACCGAAAGTAAAATGGGGATGCACTGTGGGGATCAGGGTTGCAATGATTTTCAACTCAATATGATCCGGAATGTCCCGATGATCCGGAATGTCCCGCGAAAACTGCGATCCGACCAAGCCTGCGTCAATTATGAAGAGTTAAAAGCGAATCTGCCAGAACTTGCCGAGTTCATTGTGTTCGCGATTGGCCCAAACCGCCAAATATTGCCACAATACCTGCATCCACCAACCCAGATGACTTCAACACAATCGGAGGGTTTCCAATTTTGCCGGTCATTCTGGATCGAATTGAGTCGCTCGATGACAGGAGCCCCCCTTGGGAGAAAGACAATCGCTTGCTCG
Organism: Schlesneria sp.; assembly: GCA_044354755.1. Lineage (GTDB taxonomy): Bacteria > Planctomycetota > Planctomycetia > Planctomycetales > Planctomycetaceae > Schlesneria. The sequence continues at coordinate 3,101 of JBIKZJ010000302.1, forward strand.
ATTGGTATCATTCTTTCCTGCGTACGGGTGAATTATCCGCCGTCATCACTTGCGACGCGGCTCACTGATTCACTCTCCACCGATTTCACTCTCCACCGATAGATGAGACGAGTCTTCGATGTCACAGGCTTCACCCCATGCCCGATACGCTCATTTGATCCGAACTCAGCGAATTGCTTCGTTGGGGACGCTTCGGGATGGATTTCCCTTTGTTTCACTCGTCCCCTTCGCCGAGACGGAGGATTTTTCGGCATTCCTCATCCATATCAGTCGACTCGCCCTGCACACTCAGGACATTTTGCAAAATCCGCGTGTCGGGCTGATGATTGCCGAGGCCGATGATGGTTTGAAAAATCCTCAAACGCTCCCCCGCACCTCGATACAGGGGGAGGCGGTGCTGGTCCCGCGCGATTCCAATAACTATGAAGCGTTTGCCGATCGCTATTTGCATAAATTTCCCGATGCCGCGATGACTTTTTCCCTGGGAGATTTTGAGCTTTATCAAATCGATGCCCGATCCGCCCGATTCGTGGCTGGGTTTGGCCAAATCTTCAACTTTGGCCAACTCGATTTCCAGAAAGCGGCCCAGACGCATATCGATCCGCGTGAGGATGCCTCGATGACATCGTGACCGGCGGCATCGCGATCGCCAGGAGGGCTCGCGGCCGGTATTCCAGGTAGCCAGATTCCTCTGTCCAGATTGATCCGAATCGACTACAAGCACGATCGCTTCAAACAGCTCCATGGACGGGCGGGTCATGTTTCCGAAATGCGTGTGGCTTGTAGTCTGTATCGGGGTAACGACGGCAGGTTGCCGCTCGTTCACTTCGGCGGGCCGCGCCACAGTTTTTAATACTCCTTCCTCGATTCGGGATGCCGCAGAAGCGGCGGGTTCCACAGTGGGAATCTGGCAGGCACCTGGTGCCGATTCGCGGGTGAAACCGGTATCGGCCACTGCGGACGAGATTGGAGAAGTTTTCCCTTCGGCCACCAGCGATGCGCGAACGATCTGGGGACGTCCGGATTTGGGAAGTATCTACGGCCAATCGGCACAAACTCATCATCTACAGCGAAATCCGATCATTGTCATTCCTGGGATTCTCGGATCCAAACTGGTCGACGAAACCGAACGTCGTGTGGTATGGGGAGAATTTGGGGGAAATGGAATTGATCCCTCGACGGCGGACGGCGCGAGACTACTGGCCCTGCCGATCGAGTTGGGCAAGCCATTGGAAGAACTGACCGACGACATCAAAGTGACCGGTCCGCTCGACACCTTGAACATCCGGGTATTTGGCATGTTGTTTCAAATGGCGGCTTACCGCGATATCGTGACGGCGCTGGGATTTGGTGGCTATCGCGACTCGGCCACCAGCCTGAAAAGTGCTGATGCGACCTCACCACCCGTGAATTGTTTTCAGTTTGCGTATGACTGGCGTCGCGACAACGTGGAAACCGCAGCGCTGCTACACGAGTTCATTCTGGAAAAGAAGGCGTATGTCGAAGCCGAACGGCGGAAGCGATATGGAGATGACGCCCTTCCCGTCCGTTTCGATATCATCGCTCATTCGATGGGAGGGGTCATGGCTCGTTACTATCTGCAGTACGGCAATGCCCCGATTCCGGAAGACGAAACCCCACCGGAAGTGACCTGGGCGGGGGCAGAATATGTGGACCGGTTGGTGATGGTGGCTCCTCCTAACGCCGGGTCACTGCAGGCGGTGGAATACCTGACGCAAGGGGTGCAGTTTTCCCGCTTCTTCTCAAAGTATGAACCTTCACTACTGGGGACGATGCCCTCGGTTTATCAACTGCTGCCACGGACGCGGCATCGACCGGTGGTCTCGGGACCCAAACGGGTGGCTGTCGATCTGTATGATCCCGAGATGTGGGTACAGGCTCATTGGGGTTTCTTTAATCCTTCGCAAACGGAAGTGCTCAAGCAACTTCTCCCCAATGAACCCGACCCTGCACGTCGACAGCAGATTGCGTTTGAACACCTGGCGAAATGTTTGCGTAAGGCCGAACGATTCCATGCAGCGATCGACGTGAAGGTCGACCCTCCCGAGGGGACGACCATCCATCTGATTGCCAGCGACGCGCATCCGACTCTGTATCAGTTTTTGATTGATAGTCGTGGAACATTAACGCCGACGGCGCGTGTTGCGGGTGATGGCCTGGTGACACGTCACAGTGCGCTCATGGACGAGCGTCTCTCGGATCGCAGCAACTGGGCACCAAGGCTACAAAGCCCGATCAAATGGGACAGTGTCACGTTTCTGTTCACGGATCATCTGCGACTGACCAAGGATCCCGCCTTCACAGACAACGTGTTGTTTTTGCTGCTCGAATCTCCACACTGAAGAGGGTGGTGCAAATTTGTGGTCGCAATCGCTGACCTGCGGAATCGCGGGGTTCGAGTGCGATAAAACCTAGCCGAACAGCTTGGCAACGGGTTGCCCCCCATCGACGATCTTGAGCGGCCTGCCGATAGGACTCATGTTTTCCTTGACCGGATTGACCTCCAGTGAGGTGCAAATTGAGCTGAACAGATCGGGTATGGCAACGGGATCTTTCAAGACTCCCATCCCGTTGGCTGCGGATTCTCCGATCACTTGTCCCCCCTTGATGCCACCACCCGCCAGCAGGGCGTTGAAATTTCTCGGCCAGTGATCCCGCCCTGTACGGGGATTGACTTTGGGGGTTCGTCCGAATTCTCCCGTCCATAGAATGAGGGTCGAATCCAACATGCCTCGTTCCTTCAGGTCCGCGATGAGTGCCGCCAGTGCGGGATCGCATTTGCTGGCCAATCCTTTGACCCCATCAAAAACATCCTGGTGGCTGTCCCAACCGTTGAGTCGAACTTCGACGAAGGTAACCCCCGCTTCGACGAGTCGGCGGGCGAGCAAGCATCCTTTTCCAAATTCGGAATCACCGTAGCGCTGCTTGGTTTCTGCCGATTCACCACTCAGATCAAATGTTTTGGTGAGCGGAGAAAGAACCAGTTTGGCCGATTTATCGTAGATTTGCCGATGATTCGTCACCACGACTTCGCCCCCCCGAGCGGCGAATTCTCCTTCGAGTTTGTCGAGTAATCCCATGCGACGCGTAAAACGTTTATCGCCAACAATGGGCGAAACGTTATCAGGAACTTTGCCGAGATTCCGACCCGCCACTTGAAACGGTTCATAGTCGACACCGAGGAATCCTGCACCAACGCTACCGAGACCACGGTCACCGATGGTGACCACTGCGGGAAGTTCCGAATGGAGTGGTGCCAGTTCTTTGGCGATACAGGCCCCCAGCGAGGGATGCTTCACAGACCCCGAGGGGACATAGCCCGTGTGCATCTGATAAACCGCCCGCTGATGCTCGCCCTCTTTATTCGTCATGGATCGAATGATGGCGATGTCTTGCATCTGTGCGGCAGTTCGTTCCCAACCTTCGGCGATTTGAATGCCGGCGACAGCGGTGCTGATGGCGGTCGTGGGACCACCGTTTTCAGTTCCTGGCTTGGGATCAAAGGTTTCCAGTTGTGATGGTCCCCCCTGCATAAACAGGAGGATCATCGCCTTGCCTCGTTTGCGCAGTTCATCCGCTTGAACGGACATGAGATCGCGAAAGTTCATCGTTCCCGCTGCCGCCACGGCCGAAGTGCCATAGAGAAAGCGGCGGCGCGAGAGTGACTGACGAGTCAAATCAACATTTTCATGCCAGCAGAATTGAGTCATTTCGATGTTCCGTAGCGAAGGTTAACGTCGGGAAATGAATTCACTGGAGTTTACGAGACTCCACATCAGGTCTTCAAAGGCTTCCGCTCGTGGCTTCACGTCATGGAGGTATTGGGTACAGATTTCCAACTCCGCTGTCGATGGCTTGCGAGCGAGCACCATGAGGTAGAGTTCCTGCAGTGCTGCCGAATTCTCAGGATACTCGGTCAGGATTTTTGTCAGGCGTGTTTCACCACGGGCGGCCATCCGTGCCCGGAAAACGCGCGAATTCATCATCATCAGGGATTGCGGGATGTTTCCCACGACATCCTCTTTGGGAACGGACGGGTCGATTCCAAACAGAGAATCAAACTGGAATCGAGGCCCCTGAAAGTACGCGCGGGGATTTTCTTTTTTCGCTTTGGCGTTCGTGGGTTGCCCCCCCATCTCCTCTTCGGTGACTCCAAAAACCTGGACAAGGGAATTGAAAACCACGTCGGAACGGAGTGGGACGGGGGTGGCCGAGGCGAATGGCAGTTCGGCTACGGAAACCGATTTCGAGGCGATTTTTCGCTGATAAGTTTCGGAATTCGCGATCGTGCGGACCAGCCATTTCGGGTCATTGCCACTGGCAACGAAATTTTGGCAAAGGAGTTCCAACACTTCGGGATAGCGTGCGACTCGGTTGGGCCCCAGATCGTCCACGGGCATAAAGAACCCTTCCCCCAGCATTTCCGCCCAGACACGATTCACAATCGCACGGGCGAACCAGGGATTTTCTTTAGCTGTGAACGCCTTGGCGACGGCGCTACGACGATCCGAGTCACTTTGTCCGTGGGGCAAGGTCGTGCCATCGAGAAAGAAGCGGGGGTCGACCAGATCCCCGTCAGCATCGGGATTTTTGAGATCCGTCATATGGTGTTCGGTCGATCCTCGCCGTTTATTTCCCGGCATTGGAACCGATTTGATCTCGTCGACGGTCAGCAATCCATCTTTGTTCGTGTCACCGAATTCAAAGAGCCGTTCGATGATCTTGGGATTCAACCGGGCAGGCCCAGCACCTGCGGGATTCATCTCGTCGGCATTCATTTTCTCGGCCTTCATTTTCTCGGCATTCATCCGCTCGTCCGCCCGCATTTCGGCACTCTCAGCAGCAGGGGCGACAGCGGGGGCAGCGTCATCGGCTTTGGTGGCTTTCTTTTTCATGGCTGCGGCCAAAGCCTTCCGTTTGGCGGCAACGCGATTGACCACCCGCTTGGGACCGCTTTTCAGCTCGTCCATCGAAAGCTGGTGGTCATTGTTCCGATCGAACTGGC
>JBIKZJ010000303.1:0-8104 GCA_044354755.1 Schlesneria sp.
AAGAATCGGGTCATGTCCGGGTGGGTCACCGTGATCGGACCCCCTTCGAGAATCTGGCGGCGAAAAGTGGGCACAACGCTTCCCGCCGAATTTAAGACGTTACCAAAGCGGACCGTAATGAATTTCGTCTTCGACTGGGTCGCCACGGCCTGCAGGTACTTTTCACCCACCAATTTTGTGGAACCCATGATACTGGTCGGGCGGACCGCTTTATCGGTAGAAATCATCACAAAACGTTCCACGCCAAAACGGTCTGCCAGGTCGACGATCGATTTCGTCCCTAACACATTGTTTCGAATGGCGATCTGAACGTTGTGCTCCATCAGCGGCACATGTTTGTAGGCGGCAGCATGAAAGACCAGATCCGGCAGATACTCGCTGAAGACGTGCCCCAGTGTGACCTGGTCGTTCACATCGGCGATGACGTAAACCAAATTCACATCTGTCAATTTACGAGCGACCAGTTCCTGCTCGATTTGAAACATCCCGAATTCCGACTGATCAACCAGAATGAGTGTCGTTGGCTTCAGATCGACGATCTGGCGACAGCATTCCGAGCCGATACTTCCCGCCGCTCCCGTGACAAGAACCGTCTTCTCGGCAATGCAGCCGACGATACTCGCCATATCCAGCTGAGTCGGTTCGCGTCGCAGCAGATCCGAGATCGTGACATCCCGAATGGTCAATTTGACGCGACCCGCCACAATTTCATTCACATCGGGAATCACCCGCGCTGTCAGACCCTCGTCCCGGCAAACCTGGTGCAGTTCTCGCACGGTGTGACCAGGAATTCCACTGGGGATCAGCAGGTGACTGGCGTGAAATCGCCGAGCGATCTGCGCCACGCCTCGACTGGAGGTGACAACCGGCACGCCACCAATCAAGGCTTTGGCCCCGGCCCCGGTCAGATCAACAAGTGCCACCACTTTATATTCGGATCTCGGAGACTGAAGCCCCCGCAAAATGGCGATCGATTTCGAATCCGCACCAAAAACAAGCGTCCGCAATCGGGCAGGCTGCTTTCGACCATAGTGTGACCCTTCCAGCATGACACGGACGGTTGCACGCAACAGACTCGTCGTGGCAATCGTCAGCAGCCAGTCAATCGCAATCACAGACCGAGGCAGGCTATCCAAAATCCCTGCCACATGCAGTGCCAGCAGGAACGCAGAACTGAAACTGGCGGTGATGACGATCGAGGCGACATCAGTCATGGTCGTGTATCGGTGACGTCGCCGCCATTCCCGCGTGGCGGTAAAAATCGAGGCTTTGACCAAGAGAGCCAGCGGCAGGGTCTCGATCAAACGATTGGTGACATCCGCATGGAGTTCCAGGTCGAAGCGCAACAAAAACGCCGCCATCATGGAAAAGGCATAGAGCGCAAGATACAGCGGCAGTGTAGCGATGAGCCGATACTTCATCGAGGAGCACTCTCTGAATAGTGTTCGAAATGGGTGGCGAATTTGCGATGAAGGAAATCGGATTTGGCCGGAAAAAATCTCTGAGCGCTGAGGGCGAATGCCATCAATGATCACTCAAGTCACATCGCAAAAAAACGAGAGGTTCAAAAAACAGACATGGGACCGCGAGGATATATTCGATCGCAGAAATTCTGTCTAGGCGATTATTCGACCATCAGAATCGGCTCAATCTCGCCATTGGCGTCAAAGGTGGCAAAAACCGTTTCGTTGAAGGTATGGTGCCCCAGGCAGGCGCGCGAGTGTCCTGATTTTTTTAAGGTCCGCGTGACCAGCAACTGGTAATCCCCCAGCTTTAACCGATAGCCCACCCCCGCGTCGGGGCCAACAACCTGACCATTTTCGGTCACTGTCAGCTTGCGCCAAGTGGTATCGACGCGAGTTCTTTCCGGGTGCCAGACAAAAACCAGCGGGGCAAACAATCCTTCCCCCTCGGCCACATGCTTCAAGATGACCTGATTCTCCTCGATCGATAACTGATGCGGCGTACTGAGCACGCGGTCCTGGGGAATTCCCAGCGGAAAAATCCGGGCCTTCAGCCGATTGCCGTTGATACGACCCTCGCGCGTTGTTCCATCACAAGCACCGACCATCCCAGGGCTGAGCGACAGTCGTGATTCGTATTCAATCCGCTGCCGAACCCCCTCGGCCCCCCGAATTCGTGGCGAGGCATCCGCCAGCGGAACCCCGCTGACCGAATCGGCCACAACCAAAAAGCGTTCCTTGCGTGATAACAGGACCAGCCGCTCGACGCGCAGCTTTCCCGGCCCCGCCATTTGCAGCTCGATATAGTCGGCATCGGGATCGGACTGCCAGCAGACACACGACCACTCTTCGGCCAATTCCACCGGAACACCACCGATCGTCAGCTTCAGATTCCAATCACCATGAATCAAGGATCGCCCCAGAGCGGTCACATCGAGCTGAGGGAGCGGCTGATGATGGGTAATTGCCACGCTGTCCGCATCGACACTCCAGTCACTGCGCAGCAAGGCAAACCGAGCCCAATCAGACTGACTCGATGGCATCGTGGCAATTTCGGGTCGCCCTCGACGTGGCGGCTTACCGGCAACGGCACGCCGAACCGCCTGCAGGTAGGCCCCCGTCGAACCAACCAGCCCCAGTCCGAATAACTCGGCCGCCGCCGTGAGGATCGGGAGTGGATCCAGCCGCGTCCCATCCGTCAGAGCGGCTTGTCCATCCGGACGACACAGCAGAATCGCCCGGTCCACCACGTTAGTCAGCAATTGCCGCTGCTCATCGTTCCCTAAACTTCCCTGATGCCGCTCGGCCGTCATCGTGGCCCGGATGAATGGAGCCAGCCAGAGAGACAATCGGGGAACCATTTCGGCATGCGGCGTTCCGTCCGTGTCCGTTTTATCGATCAGCTCTTTCATCATCACCTTACGACCCGATTTGACCAGATTGGTCGCCCCCGCGATCTCGTGAAAAACCAATCCCCCGGCAAAGGGAATCTCTCCATGCTCGACCAACCGCATGTCAGCAGTCATCGTTGGATCGATGTGAATGACCGTCGGCCACATCAGCAGTTCGGATAAGGAATGCCGCCACAGACCGAAAAACGGACCGGGAGCGAGCCGATAGCCGGAATGATCAAGCAGTTCAAGAGCCGCCAGCAATGCCAACGGCTGATTTTCGACCGAGCTGACGGCGGCCGTTAATTCGGTGACGAGTGGCAGTACTCGTTGTGACCAATTGATGGCCGGTTTATTCACCGGACGTTTGGCTCCGGACGCAGGCTTTCGGGGAGTCGGTCCAGCGGAGCGAATGATCAGTTGACCCAGGATCGATTCTTCAGGATACGCCTGCAGTGACCAGAGTGCCCGTTCACCGCAGCCAATCCCCGCACGGGCTCCCCCTTCCGCCGGTCGATGACTTGTCTGCCAGGCTTTACAGAATGCCGCGACATCCCCCGCTTCGGCCGCTTCCCGCATCGCAACGCCGGCGGATCGATCCCACGTCAGCGCCTGCAGGAACTCGGAATCAGTATACCCCGGCAAGTCAGTCACTTGTGCGGCAAAGGAAAGGGAATGCATCGACATCGTCAACCGTTCAATACTTGGCGAAAGGAATTATTTTTGGGAAAAACCAGCAAAATCGGCCCCGGTCCAAAGCAGAAAAATTCGAACCCCGTTTCTTGGACTTTGGGCTCATTTCCGCATTTCGATCGCAGTCAGGTTACCGAAACGAGGCGCGAACGGCCAATCTTCGCCGAGGAAAAATCTTCCTTCGGGGCCGAATTGCCACGGAAAGAAGATTTTTGATGAGCTCGCCCCCATCACAGACGACACACATCCCCTCAACAGAATTCTCTGGAAAATCGACTGTCGCCAAGGAATCCCGGCCCAACTGCGTGCTACGATCGCGAAGGATCGCCGCAGTTGGTTCGGGCAAGTGACTGGTTTGTGACGGGCAAGTGACTGCGCAGTCGCCTGATTGCAGTCACCTCATTCGTCTGGTCCACCAGAATTGCGGTGCGTTGGAATCGGAAGTAATAATGACCTAAGATTCGCAAGCGTGACGAGATTGCTGCCGTTGGTTCCGTGTTTCGAGCAGATGGGTTGCCATCGACAGGTTGGTTTCCATGAAAGCGACGGGACAGGATTGGCTGCATTCTCGATGGGATGCATTCCCGTTCAAATCAGGTTTGTCGTTTGCATTGTTCCCTCGATTCTCAACAACTTTCCAAGGGCCATTCTGTATGTCGCTTCGTTTTCTCAAGCTGTTGTTCGTGATCACCGCTGTTGCCGTGTGGTCAGACTTCGCCTCCGCTGCGGAAAAAACTGGTAAACGCTATGTGATCATCCATGCCGATGACGTGGGGATGTCCCATTCGGTGAATGTGGGCACGATTGAGGCGATGGAGCAAGGGTGCGTTTCATCGGCAAGCATCATGGTCCCCTGCCCGTGGTTTCAGGAAATTGCCCTCTATGCCAAAAATCACCCGGAAAAGGATTTCGGGCTGCATCTGACGTTAAATTCGGAATGGCAGATCTATCGCTGGGGTCCCGTGGCACCACGAGCCTTGGTCCCCAGCCTGCTCGACAAAGATGGCTTTCTGCATCAGGGAGTTCCCGCCGTGGCTGCCAATGTCAAGGCGAAAGAAGTCGAGATCGAACTCCGTGCACAGATTCAACGCGCCCGCGACTTTCAGGTTCCGTTCACGCATCTCGACACCCACATGGGGGCACTGGTCAGCCGACCCGACCTGGTCGAGGTTTACGTTCGTCTTGGATTGGAATTCAACCTGCCAGTCCTCTTCATCCGAGATGCACACAAGGACGAGCGAACCGCCAAAGAATACCCAGCACTCGCCGAAAAGACGGCGGAATTGTCACTGCTACTGGATGATCAGCGGTTACCGATTCTCGATTCATTGGCCCAGTTCTATGGCGGGGAAACTCATCAGCAACGAAAAGAAAGTTATCTGCGGTCATTACGGGAACTCAAACCGGGCGTGACGGAAATCATCATTCATTGTGGAATTGATAATCTGGAACTGCAGGCGATCACCGGAAGCTCTGCGAATCGTGATGGCGACCGCAGAATTTTTACAGACCCTGAAGTGATGCAAGAGATCAAAACGCTCGGAATCGAAGTGATTACCTGGAAGCAGTTCCAGGCGATGACGGCCAAACCGGTCGGCAAGTAACGGATCAAATGGGAATTGGCCCCAGGAGCCAGTTAAAAGTATCGCGATCAGGCTGCTGGGGCGATGTCCCCCAACGACCCGCCCCAGCGCCCATCGTTTCTTTTCCGCCCTTCCTTCGTTAACTTCGTTACCTTTTGTTTAATCTCTTCGGTTCAATCTGTAATTCTTCAATCTTTCTCCGAAAAAGTCTGCCGAAAATGGGCATGATCGAGTACGTAACTCGAAACGACTTTCCTGCGAAAGGTTTCTCGTCCCCAAGCCGACAAGGGGAGGGGACCATGAGTGGGAGAGGAGGTTCGAACCGTTCGACCGACCGAGGGACAAGATCGCTGATACGACTTGAGGGGCTAATCCGTGAATATTGCAGACCTGTTACGGGAATCCGCCGTGACCTGTCCAGAACAGGCCGCAATCCTGTTTGAAGGGCGAACGTTTACCTATGGTGAACTGGATCGACTGACGAATCAGTTTGCTGCGGCGCTGCGTGCCGGTGGGATTCAGACGGGACAGGTGATTGGCCTGCTCTTAGAGAGTGGGCCTGAGCTAGTCATTGCGACGCTCGGGGCATGCAAAGCGGGTGTCGTGCCAAATATTGTGAACCCGATGTTACGCCCGGACGAGGTGCGGGCCGTGATCGCCGATTCGGCTGCGGCTTGGTTGCTGACTGACTCTGAACGGCAGAAGGGGCTGGAATCCGTGCGTGACGAACTCGGTGTCTGTCGCACCCTGGCCGTCGACATGGAATGGGAATCGCTGTTGGAATCGGGGCGAGAGGATTTTGGCACTGTGGACCTCCCCCCCAACACGATGGCATGCCTGCTCTACACTTCGGGGACCACCGGGCGACCGAAGGGGGTCATGCTGACGCATCGGAACATCGTCGACAACGCCGTTCAGTTTGGTCGCGTCCACTTTCAATCCGCTGACCGACTGTTGGTGGCCGCACCACTCTTTCATTGCTGGGGACTGGTCAATGGGCTGTTGGGCATTTTCAGCACTCGTGGCACCGCTGTGATTGTGCGGCGTTTCAAGGCCGAGCCCCTACTGGACCTGATCGAAACCCTCCGGCCAACGCAGCTTATGGGTGTCCCGGCCATGATCAACCTCCTGACACACTCACCCACGCGATCCCGCCGTGATCTTCTGTCTCTGCGTGTGATCCATTCCGCTGCGGCACCGATGCCAACGGAATTGATCGCCGCACTCCGAGATGACTGGAAGGTGGGATATGCGGAATCTTATGGTCTGACCGAAGTGAGTCCCGTCATTACCACCACCCCCCCCGAGGCGATGCGGCCTGGCTCGTGCGGTCGTGCCATGGGGGACACCCGATTGAAAGTGGTCGACCCGAAAGGTCAAACGCTGGGGATCGAAGAAGTGGGCGAGTTATGGGCCCAGGGGACCGCCGTATCGGCGGGCTATTACCGGCAGCCCCAAGCAACGGCGGAAGTCTTCGTCGCCGAGGGCTGGTTCCGTACGGGGGACATCGTACGAATGGATGCCGATGGCTATGTCTTCATCGTGGACCGAGCCAAGGATATGATCAATGTCGGGGGTGAGAAAGTCTATCCCCGTGATGTCGAGGAAGTCCTCTTTCGCCATTCGGCCGTTGCTGACGCCGTCGTACTGGCCGCGTCAGACCCGCTCCTGGGGGAAGTCCCACGGGCGGTCGTGGTACTGAGGCCTGGAATCACGGTTTCTGCCGAGGAGCTCCTCGCGTTCCTGCGGCCGGCATTAGCGACGTTCAAACTTCCACGGTCGATCGAGTTCGTAACGGCGGTCCCCCGTAGTGCATCCGGGAAGGCGTTACGTCGGCTGTTATAATCATCGACCAATAACACTCGGTGCTTACGAGGCGACCCAGATGCGTTTTTTGTCCCATTCGCGATTTACGATCTTGCTGACCGTCATGGTGCTTTTGAATTTGACTCGACTGGCCACGGTCACCCAGCACCAGAATCCGCTCCTACTGAATTTCGTCGGTGCGATGATTTTGATCACCGCGACTATGTCATTGTGTGTCGAGAGGCGTTCCCGCACGCTCGCGCTGCTGCTCGGTTTCCCGCCATCGGCTTGACCCTCAGTAGAAACCTGTTTCCGGGGAGTGAGGCCCATCTGGTCTTGATGTCGGGACATGTGACGAGCATGCTGTTTCTCGCTTTCGTCGTGGCCATGATTTTACAATCCCTGATGACGCAATCCGTCGTCACGAGGGATAGCATTGCGAGTGCATTTTGTGGATATCTGTTGATTGGCGTGATCTTTGCCGAGGTCTATTGCCTGCTGGAATTAAACGTTCCGAATTCATTTCAAGTGGGATCAACGTTTCCCGACTGGACCGATGATCCTCTGCAACGTTGGCTGACGCTGGAATATTTCAGCCTGACGACGCTGACGACACTTGGCTTTGGGGACGTGATTCCCATCAAACCGGCCGCAAGAGGCCTGGCTGTTTTTGAGGCGACTTGTGGCCAATTCTATCTGACCGTCCTGGTCGCAGGTTTGGTCAACCTTCGAGCTTCACGAGACCCTTACGCCTGAGAACGCCAATGCGTTCCGCAAAGAATTATTGAAGAAAGAATAGATTTTCACCACAGAGGCACAGAAAATTTCCAGATAGGGTGCACAGAGAACGTCCAAGCATGTTATTATTATTATGCTTGCGGCGTGACTGGAAACTGAACGCTCGGCCTGAATCTCGTTGACAAAAATAGCATGGTTGGTGCCGGCCGCGCCCTGGGTGGCATGGCAACTGGGAATCGAGATTTTACCGGTCAGATTTAGACCGTGGATCAGATCGCGCCGTCCATACAGTCGAACAATCGTGCGACTCCGGCCAATTCGACGACGGGCGCGAGCAGCGTGATTTTAAACGCAACCTTCAGCGAAGCGGTGACCGCGGTCGATGCGACCGATTTTTCCGTTGTGACGACAGGAACGATCGCTACCACGT
>JBIKZJ010000304.1:0-8072 GCA_044354755.1 Schlesneria sp.
GGAAGCGGGGGCCATGATGTTTATGACTAGCAAAATCAAAATGGAGACCCGCTTTGGTGATCCCTCTAAAGAGGGGTCGAGTTTGCTGGGCAAGCTGATGACTGCGGGTAAACGAGTCATGACAGGCGAATCAATGTTCGTCACCGCGTTTACTCAAACCGGCAAGGGAAAGGGCCAGGTCGGTTTTGCCGCCCCCTATCCGGGAAAGATCCTGGCGGTCGATTTGCACCAATTGGGTGGGGAGCTGATCTGCCAGAAGAGTGCTTTCATTTGTGCCGCGCGTGGTATCGAAATTGGTATCGTTTTTCAGAAAAAAATTGGTGTTGGGCTGTTCGGTGGCGAAGGCTTTGTCATGCAACGACTCAGCGGCGACGGTGTGGCGATGATCCATGCGGGCGGGACTCTGATGCGACGGAAGTTAAAAGCGGGCGAATCACTACTGCTCGATACGGGGTGTCTCGTCGCGCTACAGCCCTCCGTCACCTACGATATTCAGCTCGTAGGGGGTATCAAAAACACTTTGTTTGGCGGTGAGGGATTGTTCCTGGCGACCGTGACCGGCCCTGGAGAAGTTTGGTTGCAGTCGCTCCCATTTTCGCGTCTGGCTGGTCGAGTTCTCTCCGCAGGTGTCGGGGCGACCCGCAAAGACGAAGGAAGTCTGCTCGGTGGACTGGGAAGTATGCTCATGGGGGGAAGTGAGTGACTCACGGTTAACCCGACCTGTGTGGCTCTCCGCTCGGTATCTGCAGAATCTTGGTATTCACAGAATACAGTCAGGACTAGCTGATCACCACCAATCGGGGTTCAAATCGCTCAAAGGCATCGGCCAGTAATGGGACGAGCAGGCCCACTTGGATCAATAGCACGGTCCCCGCACAAATCACCGCGAGCAGCGGAGACTGTAATAAAAAGGCGACGGGAAGGGATGCCACTAACGTCAACAGCGCAGCAGCCCCGAGTATCAGCATCTTGAATGCCATGAAAATCATCTGCTTACCTGCATTTTGAAAGTCACCAGGAGCCCCTTTGGCCATACGGGTGGGATAAATGTAAAACACCAGTTTATCAACGCCAAATAACACCAAATTGATTGGCAAGACGAGCAAGACTCCCATCAACAGCCAGCCAGCGGTGGCGGGAAAAAAAGCAATCAACCCTAGAATAAATAGCATTTGCACCAACGAAAGCAAAGTCGGAAAACCGACGAGGTCACCGATCACAATCGAAGTCGAGGAAATCGGCAATGACTTCAAAAAACCGACGTGCTCAATGTCGTTTTGCAGCGTCAGGCAAATGAGAAAGCTCATATACCCCAAGACACAAAGGCCAGCGATCGGAGCGCCTATCGTCGCCGTCGAGGGATCCTTGAAATGACCAACCAGATAAACCAGTCCGCCGGCAATCGCGAGCGCCGTTATAGTGACCCAAATCAGTTTTGGCGATGATCGAAACGTCGTCGTTGTTCGTTGCCAAAGTATGGGGCCAATTCCATTCCAAAACGGGAGTTGTGGTACGTGTCTCTGGGCAATGGCCGACGTGTTCGGGCTGAATGCCGACCAAATTCCTTTTGACTGCAGACGCTTCAACCGCAACGCACGTTTTTCGCTGTAACCGAGGGCTGCTTCTAACGAAAGGGCATCCAGTCGATAAGCCAACTGCAACAACACCCCATCGACCAACAGCATGACCGCTCCATACGGAAGGAAAGTTGCCCAGTCGGCAGCCTGCAATCCCTTCACGATAAAAGCAAAGGGGAACAGAAGCCACCGCGCAGTCGCCGACGATTTCCAAGCGGAAAAACCCGTCTCAAAATCCAATCCAAACTCGGCCCCCTGAACTGCGTCCCCCATCTGCTTGAATGTCAGCACCAACAGGATCGCGATCACTGCACCGAAGCCACGGCGAATCTGCAAGTGCATTTTTTCCTGTAATAAATGTCGTAAAAAAGAAATCGTCATGGTCAACAGTTGCAGGAAGGTCAAGATCATTACAATTCCGAGCCAGCGAGGGATCACCATGCTGATGCTCGGCGACAGATAGAGCGAGAAAAAGAGTGCAACCCCTGCCATCCCCCACAGGCTTTTGGCAAGAATGTATGATAGCAATTGCTTGCGAGTAATCGGTGCTGGAAACAAAAAGGCCGCTTCACTCGGCGTAAAATAAATCGTCGATTCGCCGGTGGAGAAGAGAATAATATAGATCAGGATCCCCAATAGGCCGAGCGGCATAAAGTCTTCCTGTAACTTAGCAATCGCCCCTGTGAACTGCGGAGATTGTGCCGTAATTCTGCTGGCAAAATAGAGTGACCCCAGGCCATACACCATCATCACCAGGATAAAGACCAGGAAAAAAATCCCCCGAATCGTGGCCAGACTTTGACACATTTGACGGAACGCACCCCGCCATTGTAACCGCATTAATTTCCATAGCGCGGGATGAAACATGATTTGCCATTTCTGAAAATGCGGCCGTAGCCACGAATTGATCGCAAAAAAGCGGATCGGTTGCTACTGAAAAAAAACGCACTTCACTGGGCCGGCAGACGCGGCGTCTCGTGTTTGTCCGTCTCGGTGAACTGGAAAAAGATCTCTTCGAGCGAGGCATCCTCAGAAACTGATTCCAATCGACTTTTCGCCTCGGCAATCGGGCCTTGAAATAGAGACGCGCCGCGATGCAAAATCAATAAATGGCTGCAAAGATCACCAATTAAATCCAAGAGATGCGAACTAACCATCACCGCCGCCCCGGCAGCGGCCCGCTCAAGAATCGAAGCCTTCAGGGTCCGGATCCCACGTGGATCAAGACCCGTGAGCGGTTCGTCGAAAATGATCGCCTTGGGTTGATGAAGGTACCCACAACAGATCGCCACCTTCTGACGCATCCCGCGTGAGAGTTCCTGGGCAATCGTATTACGCTTGTCCGTCAATTCGAATTTTTCGAGCAGTTCGTTCGCGGCCTGAGAAAAATTGTCGACTCGATACACCGAGGCGGTGAATTCCAAGTGTTCCCAGACGGTGAGCACATCAAACAGCTGAGGTTCATCTGGGATAAAGGCCAGCTGATTTTTAGCCGCGATCGGATCGGCGACAATATCATGCCCGGCAATCGTCAAACGCCCTTTGGTGGGGGGAATGATCCCCGCAAGTGCACGCATGGTCGTCGTTTTACCCGCCCCATTCGGACCGACGACCCCCAAGACGGACCCGGCAGCGACCTCAAAGCTGATGCCGCGAACCGCAATCGTATCGCGATACGATTTTTCGTAATTCTCCACTTGAATCATCAGAAGCTCGTCATTCGTTGAAAAATAGACATGAAGTCAGGCAAGAATTTCCCGTATCACACGGGCATCCGTCACGCGCGAGTCGGTGAGTGTCTCGTCATTGCCGTGATGGGAATACGTTAATTTGTTGTGATCCATCCCCAACTGGTGTAGCAGCGTCGCGTGCAGGTCGGGAACCGACACTCGGTTGACGACCGAGCGATAGCCCACCTCATCGGTGGCCCCATAAACCTCCCCAGCCCGAAATCCTCCCCCCGCCAGAATGGTACTGAAGGCGTTACGATTATGATCGCGACCCAACCCATTCTGTGAAACTGGCAGACGGCCAAATTCGCCCGACCAAATCACAATCGTTGAATCGAGTAACCCACGCTGCTTGAGATCCTGAATCAATGCACCCGAGGGTTGGTCACATCTCCGGCAGATCGCTTCGTTTTCCGTTTTCGTATTGCTATGTGCATCCCACGGCTGGAACTGAGGCTTCACCGGTGGAAAAACCTGTACGAACCGCACCCCGTTTTCAATCAATCGCCGCGCCATCAGGCATCGCGTGCCGTAACCTGCACTCTCGGGTTGATCGAGTCCATACATTCGTTGTGTTTCTGCGGTTTCACTCGAAAGATTCAATAATTCACCCGTCGCCAACTGCATGCGGGCGGCGAGTTCATAATTGCTGATTCGTGCTTCCAGATCGGTATCGAGGGGGTATTGTTGTTGATGCTGTCGATTCAGTTGCGAAAGCAAGTCCAGTTGATTCCGTCGCAGTCGATCGGGGACCGGCGTTACGGGCTGCAAGTTCAGCACGGGTGTTCCCGATGTCGCAATTTCGGTCCCCCGGTGTAACGCGGGAAGCCAGCCGTTTTGCCAAAGGAGTGTCCCACTGGTGTTGTAACCTTCAGGGTCACGCAACACGAGATAGGCGGGAAGGTTTTCGTTTTCGGATCCCAGTCCATAGCTGACCCATGAGCCGAGTGCCGGTCGTCCGGGAAAGATCTTTCCCGTATTCAACATCACCAGCCCTTCCGTGTGGTTATTGTGTTCGGAATACATCGATCGGACCAGGCAGAAGTCGTCAGCCGCTCCCCCAAGATGCGGCAGCAACGACGACATTTCGGTACCGCACCGGCCGTACCGCCGAAACTCGAGCGGACAAGCCATCAGTTTATCGGTGTTGCCGGCCTGAAACGTTTCGACCGTCATCGTCTGTCCCGCACGACGAGTCAATTCCGGTTTCGGGTCAAAGAGATCCATGTGGCTGGGGCCACCGTTCTGCACCAGCATAATCACCGCTTTGGCACGCGGCGCAAAATGAGTTCGTCTGCGGTGATCCCGCTGGCCAACAGTTTCCGTCGCCCGAGCGGAACTCTGCTGAGCGAGCGCAGCCAATGCCAGCGATCCGAATCCGAGTGCCGAGGTCTGCAGCATCTCGCGGCGGCTCATCGCGATCATGAAAACGCTCCTGGAGAGACAATTGTACAGGTCACGGAATCACCAAAAATTCACTGGTGTTTAACAAGGTATGACAGATGCGAATCATCGCCCGGTTTTCTGCCTCGACTTCGGTGCAGGCAGGATTTGTTTGGCGATGAAATTCGACTTCACGACTCATCGCGGCGGCACACCATTCCGCCTCGTTTGTCTTGGGTCGCCGAGAAAACGCCAGCTCAAAAGCCGACGCGATACGGGCGTCTCTGGAGTCGGCGCTTTTCAGCACGCGATCTCCAAATGCGTCCGCCTGCTCTAAAACAAACGCATCATTCAGCATCGTCAACGACTGCAGAACAACTGCCGAAATCGATCGCTCTGAGCAATTGGTCGCCAGATTGGGCTGATCAAAAACGTTTAAAAGAGTCGGGTGATAATTGCGTCGAGACAAAAGATAAACGGTTCTGCGGTATGTCGACGTCGGGGTGGCCAGCCCCTCTTTCTTCACCACGAACGATCCATCGGGGCGTGGTTCAACCGGAACAGGAACACCCCCCACAGACCGATCCAGCTTTCCCGAAACCGCCAGCAGGGAATCGCGAACTGCTTCGGATTCCAGTCGGCGAACCCGCTGCTTCCAGAGCAGACGGTTATCGGGGTCGACTTGCTGGGAGTGCTCATCGTTCCTCACCGACGACTGGCGATAGGTCGACGAACTCATGATCCGTTTCAAAAACGGTTTGAGTTGCTCACCATCCGCCACGAAGGCCCGACCGAGCCATTCCAGTAATTGCGGATGGGTCGGTTGGGCACCCGTCACCCCAAAGTTATCGGTGGTGGAAACAATCCCCCGCCCGAAAAGATGCTGCCAAATGCGATTGACCCGAACGCGGATCACCAGCGAGCCTGCAGCCGATTCGGGATTCGTCAGCCACTTTGCCAACGCGCGTCGCCGACCACTCGAATCACCCACAGCGACCAGGTCGGCTGGGTTGTTGGCCAGATGATTTTCGAGCACAGACAACATTCCGGGTGAAACTTCCTGACCCGGCAACAGGGGGTCACCGCGATTCAACACCAGAGTCGGCGTAACCGGCCCCACATCATACACCGCCTGCCAGTGTTGAAACGTTCGTTTCTGTCCTGCATGCGTCGCGATTTGTGATTCCCGTTCAGTGATTTGATGCTTGTCGTCCTCAGACAATATCGCGGTCACTTCCTCGGGCTTGACCTTCAGGCTTTCTTCAAACTTGCTCGCCAAATATTTCTGAATCTCATTACGCTGATTGGCGGGTGCCTGAACTGCGGCCAAAGTATCGGCGCGGATCGGTTCGGGAAGTTGCGACAGCTTCAGTTCTTTCAGTCGTTGCTCGTAGGGCAGCTTCGTCGCGGCGATCTGACTGCGAACCGCCGCAATCTGCTGATCTTGCTCAGAATTATGAGCCTCAATCCGTTTTTTCTCGGCGGCAGCAACATTCGGAAGTTGACGCGCTGCCGGTTGTAGCCATTTGTCCGGATTGAATGCGGGCTGAAAGAACGCCTGCCAGCGGTAATAGTCGGTCTGCGGAATCGGTTCATACTTATGGTCGTGGCACTTGCAACACTGCAGGGTAAGTCCCAACAGATTATTCGCGACAACCTCGTGAGTCCGCTCGAGGATTTGATGCTGAACATCGCGCCGATTCAATTCATTGGCACTGGTGTCGTCGGCACTGTTCCGCAAAAAACCGGTCGCCACGAGCAGTCGTCGCGTCTCATCGGTGTACTGGTCGACATTCCGCCAGTCTGTGCATTCGTCTCCAGCCAGTTGTTCCAGCAGAAAACGGTCAAATGGCAGGTCGCGATTCAATGCCGAGATTACATAGTCGCGGTAAAGCCATTTATTTTCCGTATTACTGATGATCGCGGCATCGTTATCCAAGCCTTGGACGTCGACATATCCCGCATTATCCAGCCAGTGACGGCCCCAACGTTCGCCAAAATGAGGTGTTCCCAACAGGCGATCCAGTAGCGCTTCATCCGCCTGGGGCGAATTGTCCAGCACATAACTCTGTGTCTCTTCAAGAGAAGGTGGTAACCCCGTCAAGTCAAAAAAAACGCGTCTTACGAAAGCGGTTTTGGTCGCTTCGGCCGAAAGTGTTAGCCCTTTCTCTTCCAGTCCCTGCAGGATAAACCGGTCAATTTCTCCCCGAACTCGGTTCGCCATTTTAACTTCGGGGAGGATGACTTGATCGAGTGGTAAAAACGCCCAATGACTACGGGGTTCGGCCCCCATCACGCTCGATTGGGGCCATCCGAGTCCGATTGTCATCAGCAATAACACTCTGCGCATGAGCGGGTGGTTAAACATGTCTGTCCCTTACCAAGGTCTGAACCCCTGACTGTAATAAGTTCAACTTAAGAGGTCTTTGACCACGTGTCCGTGAACGTCGGTCAGGCGATAGTCTCGACCACCATGCCGATAGGTCAGTTTCGTGTGGTCGATCCCCATCAAATGCAGGATGGTAGCATGAAAGTCATGTACATGAACTGGTTTTTCCACCGCACGAATACCATGCTCATCCGTCGCCCCGTACACCGAACCTCGCTTGACCCCGGCTCCGGCCAACCACGAGGTGAACGCCCAGTTGTGATGTTCGCGTCCCGGTGCGTCGGCGGTATTGTTGAAGGGAGTCCTCCCAAATTCGGTGGTCCAGACCACCAGCACGTCATCCATCATTCCCCGCTGTTTCAGGTCCTGCAGCAACCCGGCAATCGGCTGATCGACCTGAGGTGCCAGTCGGCCGTGGTCGGCCATCGTTCCGTGCGAATCCCAGTTGGCGCTGGAGCCCGTGTGAATCAACTCGACGAACCGAACACCCCGTTCGACCAACCGCCGTGCGGCCAGACACTGCCATCCAAAGCCCTCTGTCGTCCCGCGTTTCATCCCATACAACGACAACGTCTCGTCGGTTTCACTCGAAAGATCCAGCGCCGCCGGCATTTCCGTCTGCATCCCATGTGCTGTCTCAAACGCCTTGATGCGAGCTGCAAGTTGTGGGTCGTCGGCTCGGGTCGATTGATGGGCTTCGTTAAAGGTTCTGAGTGCCGCCAACTCTAATTCCTGCCGCCGTTCGGACGGAACACGACGGGTGAGATTCGCCACCGGCTCGGCACCCGGAAGAACCCGTGTCCCCTGATGCGCCCCAGGCAGGAAATCGGAGGCCCAGACTTGGGTCCCGGCATACGGCATTTGCGGAGCCAATACCAGAAACGAGGGAAGATTCTGGTTCGATGTCCCCAGACCGTAACTCATCCACGCCCCGATACTCGGCCTGGCGAATGCAAACGATCCGGTGTGCATTCCCAGCGTCGCGTTATAATG
>JBIKZJ010000025.1:0-26781 GCA_044354755.1 Schlesneria sp.
CACCCTGTTCGACGCCGCCGGATCCGCTTTTACGACCGTTTTGGGGAATACGGCCAAGCTGACTGTCGGCACCAACGTTTCCGGCTGGGTCAAAATCACGCGATCGAGTCCTGTCAAGAACCGGACCACGGGCATGTGGGCTCAGACGGTAACGATGAATAACATCAGTGGGGTCGATTTGACTGGCAACATCGATTTCGTGCTGAGCGCGTTAACGGCGGGCGTGAGTCTCGCGAATGCGACAGGAGGAACTGCGGGTGGGTCGAATCCCTATATCCGATTCAGCACCACAGGACTCAAGGCCGGAAAATCGATCAGACTGGTTTTGAACTTCCAGTTGCCAGTCACGATCACTTCCTTCAATTATAATTTCGCGACATATACGAATTGATATCTGCGATGGTTTTGCCAGGAGGGATCGGAGTCAGTGGAGTCAGTGGAGTCAGTGGACTCAGTGGATGAGTGGAGTCAGTGGAGTCAGTGGAGTCAGTGGAGTCAGTGGATCCGCGCCCCCTCGGAATCAAACCGGTGTGATGCCGAGTCTACGAGCAGATCAAGACCTGTCATTCAATTCAAAAATGACGGAAATTTTGCAGAGAAGAGTTTGAACAGAAGGTAAGGAAGATCACGAAGTAAGAGTGAGAGGGGACTGTTGTCCAATCAATTCTGGTTGGACGCTTGGCCGCATGATCCAAGAAATAGTGTCTTCTTCTGCTCTTTTCTTCGTTGCCTTCTGTTCAATTCTTCGGTTGAAAATTCCGGCAAAGGTAAAATCGATCGAACTCAATTCAAACCCGTTTTCTTGATGTTTCAGCGCCTCATTTGGTGAATCCTGGTTTTCTGGTTTTTTCGCGTGGCACAGGCGTTCATCCGATTTGAGTCGCAGCCGATCAACCCCGCGTTGAGTTGTCGGTGAAGTGGCCTCAATGACTCGGGTTGAACCCGCAACCGATTCTGGCCAACCTTACGACCGACCAACCAACTGGGACGAAAATGGGCAGTTTCACTTTCCTGGCTGTATTTTGTGCCGAATCCGGATAAGATCAGCGGTTGCTGATGTTTTGGTCTGATCTCTCCGTTAAGAGGAATTCGTCATGAACCGACTGTTGTCGCTGGTGCTGACTTTGGTGCTGTTACCGTCCTTCCTGTTCGCGGACGAGCCGAAACCGGTGGTGAAAAAAGTGGATGTGGGAACTCAGGCACCCGAATTCAAGTTCAAGGACGCGAATGGAAAAGTGATTGATCTCGCCGAACTGACCGCCAAGGGGCCAGTCCTGGTGCGACTCACCTGTGGTTGCTCGGGTTGCGACAAGGAGCTCGCTTACTTCCAGGCGATGCATGAAGGCTATAAAGATCTGGGACTGACCTCGGTCGCGATTTTTAAAGAACCCGACTCGAAAGTCGCTTCGTATGTCAAGGAAAAGAAGCTGAACATGCTCTATTCGGTCGACACGAAGGGGGACGCCTGGAATGTGTTCGAGACAAAAACGATGCCCACGAATTTTTTGATCGCCAAAGGTGGCAAGATCATCTCGGTCGCTGCCGGCTGTGATCCCAGTGGATTGCTCGCGAAAAAGCTCTCGGAAAAAGTCGCCAGGACGGTGAATTCCGAGGCGGTTGACGTGCAGAAAAAGGTTGCCGAAGACGGGGCGAAGAAATAAGCCAGACGTGGTGATCTGTCACAGGATTTGCCGGTTCGGCAACCCGTCAAGTGAACTGGTAACCGACTGGCAAACCGGCATCGCCGCTATGTTTTGAATGAAATCTCGCGTGATCGGATCGGTCACAGGCTGTCGGCGATTATTGGTCCGGGGGGTCCGATGGTCCTCTTAAAAGCAAAAGGACTCATCGGACCTCTCAAGCACATTCTTGGCGTTTCACGCCAGCGAAGTCCGTCGGCTTATTCGCGTTCGGCGGCGCGCTTCAGGAATCGTCGCGTTGTGGTTCTGACGATCCATTCCCCGATGCGGGGAAACGCCTGGGCCAGCGCGAAGACGGGCCGCAGCGCGGGAAAGTTGATTATAAGCTCCGGCCGGTCTTGGCGAATCGATTTCAATACCGCTCGCGCAACCGCCTCAGCAGATGTCGATCCCAGATACCAGGGGGTGCCACGACCGATGCGCTGCTTAATTACATCGTAAACTCCCCCCTTGGTCGCGAAACCGGGACAGATGGCCGAGGCGCTCACCCCCGTTCGATAAAGTTCGCCCCGAAGTGACTGCGTAAAAGCAATCATTCCCGCTTTGGACGCACCATACGCCGCTCCGTATGCCGGGCCATATTTCCCCGCCGTGGAAGACATGTTGACGATGTGACCACGCTTCGCCTCAAGCATGTGCGGCAACACAAATCGGGTCAGCAGCAGCGTGGCCGTCAGATTGACTTGAATCGTCTGACAGATGTCGGCCGGCTCGAGCAGCTGATAGGGCCGAAAGGCTTCAATCCCAGCGTTGTTCACCAGCACGTCAATCCCCCCGAATTCCGTGACGCTCGCGTCAACCAGTTTGCGTAGCTGATCCTGCTGGGCAACATCCGTCGGGACGGCAATCACGCGGACCCCAAACTTCCTTAACTCGTTTGCGAGTTCCTCCAGTCGAGGTTGAGAACGAGCGGCCAAGACCAGATTCATCCCCTCACGAGCCATCGCCCTGGCAATCATCAGACCGATTCCTCGTGACGCTCCTGTAATGATCGCTGTTCTGCCTCGAAGTTCCCGCATATCCGTTTGACCTTGTTCCGTGTGACCCTGTTGATCAGAGAGGTTTTTTACCGAGTCGATGTTTTGGAGACATCCGTCGATGTCACCGGCGATGTCGCAAGTATCGATTTCAGCTCGTCGGCAATCGGCCCATTGAGCACTCGTTCCAATTCCAGCAGGCAATCGGCCACAAAAGAACCATCCATCAAGCGATGGTCATACGACATCGTGACCCGACTGCGGTACTGTTGATCCAGTGGTCCGTAGGTGAGGTTGCTGGTCAGAAATGCAGGGGGATCCTGGATTTCGACCCCCTTGCCTGCGAGTGTTGTGAGAAAAAATGTTCCTGAACGGGATGCCCTTTTGGACAGCGAGACATTCAACGTCCACCACCAAAGAGTTCGCCGCAGGAACGTGGGTAAACCGCTCAATTGCCACTGTTGGCGAAAGATCTTAGGAACCGGTTCTGCCTGATACCGATCAAGGCGAGTCTGCAAGTCGACCAACGACTCCGTTTCTGGCTGGGAAAACCGACCCCATAAAACCCAGGGCTGATCCTGATGGATACGGTGGATCGCCATCATCGCCACGTTCTGACGATGCAGATACAGGTGTGGCCAAGGCCACTGCTGAAACGTTTGTCTGAGCACGGGACGTTCCGCAGCCACGATGGCAAACGCTTTGATGAAGAGCAACGACCAAGAGACCCTCGTCGAAAGTTGGGTCGCAAGTTGGGACCGCAACCGAGCGAGGTGGCTCAAGTCGAAAAAACGATCATGAGCACACGTCGCCGCCTGTTTGTGGTAATGCAGCACATCCAGTGTTAATCGTCGACTGCGGGGGATGTACAGCCGCCCTGAAGGTTGGCTGGTGGTCATGCAGCAGGGGCCGCTTCGATTTTGAGGCAGTTCTGAATCTGGCGAACCGCCTGTCGCAATCGCTGGCTGTTTTCCACGATGGCCATTCGGAGATAGCCTTCTCCCTCTTCCCCAAAACCGCGACCTGGGCTGACCGCCACGCCCCCCTCTTGCAGCAGCTTCATCGAGAAATCAATGGAACCCATCTGTGCCCACGGTTCAGGGATCTTCGCCCAGACGAACATTCCCGCCTTCGGTTTTTCAATTTCCCAGCCGATCCGGGTGAGCCCATCGACCAGGGCATCTCGGCGGACCTGATATTCTTTCGCAATCGACTCGACCGCCGGTTCGCAGTTCCGCAGCGCGATAATCGCGGCAATCTGACTCGCCTGAAAAATACCATAGTCGTAATAGCCCTTGATCGTGGCCAAGGCACGGACCATTTCACGATTGCCCGAGCAGAAGCCGATTCGCCAGCCAGCCATACTGAAGCCTTTACTCATCGTGGTTAACTCGACCCCGACATCGATCGCACCTGCTGAAGCGAGGAAGCTGGGGGCCTGATAGCCGTCATAGCAAATGTCGGCGTAAGCAAAGTCGCTGATCACCAGGAATTTGTAGCGTTTGGCCAGCGCGACCAGCTCATCGAAGAATCGCTGCTCGATGCAGGTTCCCGAGGGATTATGCGGAAAGTTGGCAACGACCAGCCTGGGTTTGGGGTATAGATGCTCGCAGGTGTAGGCGATATTTCGCAGAAACTCGCTGGGATCGCGGACATCGAGCGCGATCACGTTACCCGAGGCGAGCATGACGGAATAAGCATGGATCGGGAAAGTGGGGGCGGGAACAATGGCGGTGTCGCCAGGCCCCATCAGCGCCAGACACATGTGGCTGAAGGCTTCTTTTGAGCCGAGGCAGGCGATGACTTCATCGTCCCCGTTAAGTTTCACGCCATATTTGCGGTCATACCGTTTCGCGACTTCCCGTCGCAGGCTGGCGATGCCGTTGGCGACGGAATATCGATGATTTTTCGGCTCGAGCAATGCCTCTTGCATCTTGTCGGTAATTTGCTGGTCTGGTGCGTCGGTTGGATTTCCCATCCCCAGGTCAATCACGTCGACCCCGGCCACGCGTTGCTGGTACTTCAGTTTGTTGATTTTTCCGAACAAATACGGCGGCAAACGCTTCAATCGTTCTGCGACCGGAATCGAGAAAGGATTGTCTGCCAAGGGGATTTCAGATTCATTTCGCATGATTAGTCTCGTTTTGCAGAGGGATTTCCCTGCCAACTCGCTGAGGGTCAAATCGAACGTCGGTTGTGCTTGCACGGATTCTAACAGAGACGCGAAAATGCCGGAAGTTCGGGTTGGGAGGGAAAAAAGGAACAGAATCGGATCATCGGCGACGACCGTTCCCCTTGCCCGCCATCCCGCGTCGTTCATTCGGTTTCATGACGATTTCGGTACTGCCGAACCTGTTCTTCGAGTTCGCGCTGTTCGAATCGCAATTTGGCCTTGGCGATTTCGGAATAAGTGAGTGTAGTCAGCCAGTCACCTAAAGCCATCAAGACCATCCAGAAAACGAGTCCGAGCACCCCGCCAATCCAGACAAAAAACAGCAGCGGCTTCTGTAGGAAAAGCTTGTCCAGCTGATCACCCAGGGGAATCAAAACTCCCGTAACAAACAGCATGACACTCACCTGCATCCGTCGACGGAATTGCCGGTCGGCGTGCAACCTGGCAACCTTGTCTGATTCGACCGCCGGTTCGAGCAGGCGACGCGTTTTCCAGACGAAGAATCCCAGCATCAGCGCAGCCGCGATCAGCAACCCGCCAAAAACCAGGGCGGGGATCGTCGTCGCGTCAATACGAAGAGGGAATCCCATGGTCACCTGATTTTACTCAACCGGGCCGCCGGTTCCCACCCGAATGGTGAGGACTCTTCGGGAAATTCAGCGTTGCAGAAAATTTGACGCTGCTGAAAAATCGGCATCGTGGAGAAATCGGCGCTGCGGTGAACGAGTTCCCGGCGGTACGGATTTTCCAATCGATTCGGCGAACGGACTGATACAATCGAACGGACCCCTGCGATGCTGCAACGGGGCTCGCCGGTGTCGAAACTTTCGGACCCAATCGGGTCGATCCCCCGCCCGTTGGATTTAACCCAGAGATTCCAGTTGTTTGATGACTTCTCGAATATGGCCATCGACTTTCACTTTTGGCCAGATCGCCGCAATTTTTCCTGTTTTATCGATCAGAAATGTCGTGCGTGCGATTCCCATCGATTTTTTGCCATACAAGTTTTTTTCGACCCAGACTCCATATTTTTCGGCAACGGCGTGATCTTCGTCTGCCAACAAAGGGAAGGTGAGTTCGTACTTTTCGACAAATTTTTCGTGTGATTCGACGGTGTCGGTACTGACCCCAAGAACAACGGTTTCCGCAGATTCAAATTCCCCCATTTCATCACGGAATCCACAGGCTTGCTTGGTACAGCCTGGGGTGTCATCTCGCGGATAAAAATAAAGGACAACGTTTTGCTTTCCTTTAAATTGACTCAATTTTGTGCGACCCTTGGGGAAGGTCGGCAGGTCAAATGAGGGGGCTTTGTCGCCGACCGCAGGAATTTTCAGTTCAGTCAAGTGCGTCACTCCTTGTTGAGAGTCGATGAATGTTGTTGAGAGTCGATGAATGGTTAAAGGGTTGCGCGTGCATGAAGGCGTTTCGTTTCAGTAAAGACAGTCCTCAGACGGACCATCCCCGTACTCTGATGATTATTCCTGTTTGTGATATTTTAGCCAGCCCGCCAGCCAGTCCCCAAAAGGATTTCTCTGATGAAGATTCTGCCGGTTCTCGACATTCTTGGCAAGAAGGTTGTCCGTGGCGTTGCAGGACAGCGCGAATTGTATCGCCCAATGATCAGCCGCTTGACGACCAGCGACGAACCGTTGCAGGTGGCGCGTTCGATTCGCCTCGCGTTCGGTTTGCAACGGTTGTATCTCGCGGATCTCGATGCGATCCTACGTCAGTCGCCGAATTGGGAAATTTACCGTGATTTGATTGCAGCGGACTTTGAATTACTTGTTGATGCCGGTGTTCGTCATGCGGCGGACGCTCGCAAACTGCACCAGCTCGATCCACGAATCGGGATCGTCGTGGGGTTGGAGACGTGTCGTTCGCCAACGGATCTGCAGGAAATCGTGACTCTTTTTGGGAATGTGACCTTCAGCCTGGACCTGAAGAGTGGTGTCCCATCCGTTCCTTCCGCGGGAACGGGGTGGAGCAGCCAGGCAGGCGAAATTATTCAACAAGCGGCGAATGCCCACGTTCAGTCCATTCTGGTCCTGGATCTCGCGGATGTGGGGATGGGCACAGGAGGATCGACCGACTTGATGTGCCAAGTCATTCGCCGTCAGTATCCAGACTTGGATCTCATCACCGGAGGGGGGGTGCGTAGCCGCGAAGATTTACAGCGATTCAGTCTGCTGGGGGTGAACTCCGTGTTGGTGGCATCCCTGCTGCATGACGGAAATCTTGGCCGCGAAGAGGTTCACGGCTGGTGAGTTCTTCCCCTTTGGGGAACGGGTTCCCGCATGACGGTCTGCCCAACACTGCAAGGTGACGAAAAACCGAAGAGGCCATTTCACCCGATTTGATCCAACGGAGCGGCGATTGCGTTTGCCTTTCCAGCGATCATGCCGAGTCAAGCACCTCCCCACTATCGGGGAATCTGGATATGATTTCCGAACTGGATATGATTTCATCAAGCAGCATTTCCGTCGCTGGCTCATTGCAGGTGCGACACGCGTCGAGGATAAAATCAATATGTATTGCTTCCCGAAGGTCCTTTTTCCGCAGGCAATTCCGAAAGTCGGTTCTGGGGGCTGCTGGTTTGCCTGGGTCTGTTTGTTTACAGCACATTCCCTGCTGGTCCCTCGCCTCGTTCGAGGGGGTGATGAGGCTGCAGCCGTGAAAAAATTGCCTGTTGGTCAGTTTCTCACGGTTACCAGTCCCGTCGACGACATCGCGTATGCACGCATCTCGAGCACAGCAATCAAGTTGCAGCAGCAGGCGACGCAAGAAGAGCGTCAGGCGGTGCTGGTGTTACAGATCGAGTCGGGGAGCAGTCAATTTCATCACATTCAGGCACTCGCCAAATTTCTGACTTCGTCTCAGATCTCCCAAGTGACCACCGTGGCTTGGGTTCCAGCTACCGTCACGGGTCCCAATGTTCTGATTGCACTCGCCTGCCAGCAGATTGTCATGCACCCGGATGCCGAGTTGGGGGATATCGGTCGCGGGAAACCCCTGGAGCGCGAGGAGCAGCAAGGGGTGCTGGCGCTGGCGCAAAAGCGGCACAATCACAAGCTGAATTCGGCGATTGTGCGGGGGATGATGGATCCCCAGGAGCAACTTTGGCGAGTTCGGATTCGACTGACCAAGGTCGGTACCGAAGAGTTAGAATCTCGAATTATTTCGAAGGACGAACTGGAAACGTTGCGTCAAAACAATGTCACGATTGAAAATGTCGAAACGATTAAAGAACCGGGAGCAACCGGCACCTTTCGAGGAAGCGTCGCGCGATCACTCGATTTTCTGGTTTCGCAAACGGCAGAAAACCGGACTTCGGTCGCAACGCTGTATGGATTACCACGGGAATCACTGCGAGAACCCTCGCCGGAAAAAGAGCATCGCAAGGTCCGCCTGATTCGCGTCGAGGGGATCATCGATCGCCTGCAGGAAAACTTTCTGTTGCGGCAGATCGATCGTGCGATTGCCGATCAGGCCCAAACGATTGTCTTTGAAATTGACTCACCCGGTGGGTTGCTGATTGCGAGTATCACACTGGCAAATGCCATTGCAAAACTCGACGAAAAAAATATCCGGACGGTCGCCTATGTCCCGGATCAAGCGATCAGTGGTGCGGCGATTATTGCATTGGGTTGTGATGAAATTTATCTGCATGCCGAGGCAAAAATTGGGGATGCCGGTCCGATTGAAATGAGAGCTGGGCAACAATTTGAACGTGCCCCGGAAAAAATCCTGAGCCCGCTCAAAGTCGCACTCAGGCAACTGGCCGAGAAAAAGCACCGACCGATCGCCCTCTGTGAAGCCATGGCCGATCGATCGCTGAAGGTTTTTCAAGTGAGGCACCGAGACCATGGGCAAATCTGGTACATGAGCGAACTCGATATCCATGCCGCGAACGGCGAATGGATTCAGGGGGCACAACTTCGCGAAACCAATGGGGAATTGCTGTTCACGGCAAGCGGAAACCGTGCCCACGAATTGAAACTGACAGAAGCGTCTGTCAACGACTTGAACGAGCTGAAATCACGTTTGGGAATCCCGCCCAGCCTGAAGTTATTGCCGATCGAGAAAACCTGGGTGGATCGATTGGTGTTCACCCTGAATCACCCCGCGATGGTGATGTTGATGATCGTGTTGGGAATCGCCCTGATTTATGTGGAATTGCACTTCATGACGGGCATTCTCGGAATTCTTTCCGTACTCTGCTTCAGTTTGTTTTTCTGGAGCAATTTTATGGGGGGGACTGCGGGCTGGCTGGAAGTGGTGCTCTTCGTACTGGGAATCGGTTGCCTGGGCCTGGAAATCTTCGTCATCCCCGGATTTGGTGTATTTGGCGTTTCTGGCATTCTGCTGGTGCTTGGCTCGCTCGTCATGGCAGGGCATTCCTGGACTTATGATTTTGCGACGAACGTCGAAGAACTGTCTTGGCAGACAGGACAAATCCTGCTTGCACTCAGTATCGTGTTTGCGATTGGTCTCGCGATGGCGA
The DNA here is from genome assembly GCA_044354755.1 of Schlesneria sp. Taxonomy (GTDB): domain Bacteria; phylum Planctomycetota; class Planctomycetia; order Planctomycetales; family Planctomycetaceae; genus Schlesneria. Next base: position 9,355 of record JBIKZJ010000025.1, read on the forward strand.
AATTTCTGCCTGCAATCCCAGGATTTGATTCGCTGGTTTTGTCTCCTTCAACCGGGGTTACCAACGAACCGCGCCTACGGGTCGAAAGACCAACCGAGCACAACGGGCTCGGTCGATCATCATCCCTCCAGACAGGTGACCGGGGGGTGGCATTAACCATGCTCCGCCCGTCGGGCAAAGCCCGTTTTCACCATCAAATCAGCGATGTCATCAGTGAGGGCCCTTTTATTTCGCCAAACACCGAATTGGAAGTCGTCGCGATCCAAGGGAATCGAATTCTGGTCCGCGAGTCGTCCTCGGCGTAACATTTTTTGGCATGAGAGTTGCTTGATTCTGCCAATCATCAAGTCTTTCCCACGAGGAACAACCGTTCCGCATGGCAAAAGAGTCAGAAGAATCACATGCGTTTTGATTTGTGGGTTTTGAATCGATTTTTGTCTGTCGCAACTTGATATTGATCATGGCGGAAACTTATCATTCCAGGTCGTAGTGTCCATCGGTTGCATCGGGTTCATCAAGAGCGATTAATCATGTTGAAGCAAAGTGAGCTGGATCAGTTCAAGGTTTTATTGCAAACTCTTCGTGCACGTGTTCGCGGCGATGTCGAGCATTTGACGGCCGACGCACTGGATCGGAACGAAAATGGCTCTGAATCGAAATCTCCAACCCACCTTGCGGAATTAGGGACTGAAACCTACGATCAGGAATTCACCCTGCGGCGAGTCGAGAATGAGCAGGAAGTTTTGGATGAAATTGAAGAGGCCTTTGAGCGAATCAATGACCATACATTTGGGATTTGTATCAGTTGCCGGGAATTGGGCCGACCAGCAACAAAATCCGTGATCCCCAAAACTCGATTGCGGGAAATCCCCTATGCAAGGAATTGCGTTGAATGCGAACGGAAACTCGAGGAAAGCCAGTAGTCACATCCGTCGATTCGACTGCAGCTCGTGGGGAGCGTGATCAGACTTCCTTTGCTGAAAAGGACGCATCCCCAGGGGTCGCAGTGAAGCAACGGCTCTTTTTTCGTTTCATCTTGTTTGGAATTCTCTCGATCGGGGGCTTGTTTTGGGACCTCTGGTCTAAGTGGGCTGTGTTTGACTGGTTGAAATGTCCCGGTGAGTACACCGTCTGGAACGGTTCTTTTCTCGGGGTTCCCATCAATTTTCAACTCGCCACCACTTTCAATCTTGGCGCACTCTGGGGAATGGGCCAAGGGCAAACTTGGTTGTTTGCAACATTCAGCATCATCGCCCTCGGGGTGATCGGATACTTTCTTTATACCGGTCAGGCAGTCGAGTCTTGGTGGCTGACCATCGCCAGCGCGCTCTTACTGGCCGGGACTCTGGGAAATCTTTACGACCGACTCGGTCTGCACGGTTGGAAAAATCAACACCGCTTGATCTACGGAGTGCGAGACTTCCTGGATTTTGTGTTTTTCAACGGTGGCTTTCATTGGGCAACATTTAACTTTGCCGATTGCTACCTGGTGACAGGAGCCATAATGCTCGTACTGCAGTCATTTGCACAGCCCGTCCCGCAACCGGTCAAGGACTCCCCGTCTCTTTCAACTTGTCCTTAAAGACCGCCCGAAACTTTGCCACCTTCCGTTTGATCACTGCAGTGCAATAGGGATTATCCGGGTTGTTGCGAAAGTAATTCTGATGGTATTTCTCACCCGGATAAAACTCTTTCAGTGGCGAGATTTCGGTCACAATCGGTGCATCAAATGCCCCCGAGGCATCGAGTTTCTTCAGATATTCGTCAGCCAGCTTTTGCTGGGGCTCGTTATGGTAGAAGATAACCGAGCGGTATTGCGTACCACGGTCAGCACCCTGTTGGTTGAGTGTTGTGGGGTCGTGCGTTTTCCAGAAGACTTCGAGTAACTCGGGATACGAGACGATTTTCGGATCGTATGTCACCTGGATGACTTCGGCATGACCTGAGTTTCCCGTGCAGACCTCTTCATAAGTGGGATTCTTGGTTTTGCCTCCGCTGTAACCTGACACAACGGATTTGACTCCCTTCAGTTGCTGAAAAACCGCCTCGGTACACCAAAAGCAGCCCGACCCAAAGGTTGCTTTTTCCAATCCATCAACCGCTTTCGCGGGTGTTGATGGTGACGCTTTTTTTGCGTCTTCGGCCGCGGCTGGAATTGGATCAATCATGCGGAAGCTTCCTACTCCAAGAATTCCCATCAACACCATCACCAGCCGCATCCGTAAAGTCGAACCCCGACGAGAGGGATGTGCGATGCGGTATCCGTCTGTAGACTCAGGCAATGCTACGATCATGGTCTGGCCCTTTTTCAAGACAGCTTGTCATTTTGATGTTCGTTGAGTCCAGCCACACTTGCCTGCCACGGGTCGTTCCAGACAGGGCTTGGCCGAAGACCGAATTTCGCAAACACTACCCCAATAACAATAGGCCACGTCAGATTGAAAAACAACCACAATCCAGCCGACGGAAGCCAGAATACGATTGTGGCACGCTGGTCGAATTCCTTTTCGAATATGATATCCTGCGGACAGAGCCGCGCCAGGCTGATTTCCCGGGCCTGACCCTGTTTGGAATGAGTCGATTTATGTCGTTTTCTGTCGAGTTATTAGCAAAGTGCGTGTTCCTGGTCGGCCCCACGGCTTGCGGGAAGACCGCTGCCTCACTTTGCCTGGCCGAGCAGCTGGGGGCAGAAATCGTCGCGATGGATTCCATGACCTTGTACCGAAGAATGGACATTGGGACCGCCAAACCGACCATCGACGAGCAAGCCGCTGTTCGGCACCACTTGATCGATATTCTCGAACCGCACCAGGAATTCAGTTTGGCGGAATACCTTGCAGCGGCAGAGGTCGCCTGCCAAGAGCTGATTTCCAGGGGAAAGCGCCCCCTCTTTGTGGGAGGGGCCGGGCTGTATCTCAAAGGAATTTTACGCGGTGTCTTTGCTGGCCCTGCAGCGGACTGGGACCTTCGGCAGCAGTTAGAACAACAAGCCTCGACCGAAGGGGCTCATTCGCTCTGGAACCGACTGCTAAACATTGATGCCATCACGGCAAACAGACTGCATCCCAATGATCACCGGCGAATTATTCGCGCCATTGAGGTGTTTGAACTGCTTGGTCAACCCCTCTCGCAACTGCAGACGCAAGGGGCATTACCCCTGGAAGTCCGGCCGAGACACGTTTACTGGATCTCTCCCCCACGAGACTGGCTCTATCAACGGATTGATGAGCGTGTCGAGCAGATGTTTGCCCAAGGCCTGTTGGACGAGGTTCGCGGGTTGCTCATGCGACCAGAAACCTTGGGGCAGACGGCCAGGCAAGGTCTGGGTTACAAAGAAGTCATCGATTGGCTGGAACAGAACACCGCGATGGCGGCTGGAAATCTGCAACCGGCAGGTGACGTGATTTCAAATTGCAAATCCCATTCAGAGGGGATTTCTTTCATCTCACGCCTGATACAGACGCGAACGCGACAATTCGCCAAGCGTCAGCATACGTGGTTCCGAAATCTGGAAGAAGCCCATCCGATCGAGATCTCGGGGCAGGAAAGTCCCTCCGAAATTGCCAACACCCTCATGCGGATAATGTCAGATCCGGCAACAAGATCCCATTGAATACAGAATTTGAGGCCTCCCTCGCCACGGCGAAGCACGTGGTTGAAGGGTTAAAGTCTGCAACCCGTGCCCGGACAAGTCACTGCAGCAAGTAGACCCTGACTTGCTGCAGCGATATTAGAGGAAGTGCTTTTTTGCCTTGCTTCCGATTCGTCGATCACGGCCCTGAGAAACCGTTGATAATCAGTTGTCCTGTCGTCGAGTTGGCGGGTTGTCGGTTAAACCAGTTTTGGGATGTAATCCCAGGGCCGTTTCCGTTGATCAGAATCGTGTTGGAAACATTGCCGCGAAGGACAACCGACGGTTTCGAGACCAGTGCAAAGTCAATCCCTTGGCCAACCAGTGGTTGAGCATTGGTGATGGTAATCAAGTTATTGTTGAACGTGAATGTCGCGGGGGCTTGTACGCTCGGGAACAGAATTCCCTGATTCTGCGGACCGCCTCGCATTGTAATCGTATTGTTCGAAATATTCACGAAAGAGCTGGTGTTCGTCGTGTTGAACATCGAAATATTCATTCCGTAGTCAATCGATGTTCCGTTCAGATTCTGCGGAGGAGTCGTAAAGTCAAAAATGTTGCCCGTGAATGTTCCGATTTGCAAATTTGATGGGCCGAAGTTTTCGATATACAGACCATTGTTTCCCCCTCCAGTCCCTGTGATCGCATTATTGTTCATTGCGAAATTCGTCGTATACTGTGTGGTCGCATTTTTGATAGAAATCCCGTCATTCTGACCGGTTAAGTTGATCGTGTTACTGCTGATCGCAGAGACCAGATTGATGACCGATGAAGCTGCATCAATCTGTCCCGTCCAATTGACCGCCAGACCTGCGGCCTGCTGCTGCACCAGCATCGAATTGTTTTGGAATTGGAAGACCAGCGGCACGGCATAAATCTGGGCGGGATTGGTATTGTTGTTGGTCACTTGCAGGTCGCCCCCACCAGGAGCCGATCCGGAAATCAGCACCAGATCACCCGTCCCGGCTCTTCCCGTGAAGCCGCCGATCAGCCCACCTTGGTTCGTATTATTCGAAATGTTCCACAAATAGCGACCATTCGTGGGTGTCGAGTTGACCATCACCGGTTGTGCGAGCGGGGTCGTGGCCTGGAGGTAGATCGCATGATCACTCAATGTCGTTCCGTTCAGATTGAACAGCGACCTGGAAATATCGACTCGGAGAAGATTTTTGGCGTCAATGGCCGTCCCCTGATCCACCGCGAGGCCGGTGCCAATGTTATTGCTGAAATTCGAGTTCGAGACGTTCAATTGCAGCAGGTTATTGGCGACGATACCCATCGTGTTCGCCTGAATCGTCATGTTGTTCAGGCTCACGGCACCGGTTTGAATCAGGTTCGTCTGTGTCTGATTCAGATTGACTGCGGCGATTGAGGCACCACTGATCGTACCTCCCGTCGTCTGGGAATTCGAGGTCGTGGTTCCTACCGTAAACATAAAGTTGTCCAGCGCTGGAGTCACTGACTGACTAATCAAATTGTTATTGAGTAACTGGATACCATAATCGGGATTAATTGTTGCCGACGCAGTGCTTGAGACACTGGTCAGGTTCACATTGATCGCGGAGTTCCGAATATCAACCGCTGTCCCGCCGACAGACGAGATGGTTCCCTGACCGATTGCCAGTCCGGATGCGGGGGCGACCGAGTTTTGTCCCTCTCGATTCACAAACAGCGCGGTGCCGTTGGTCGCGGCAACGTTCAAGACGCTGAAGGTGACAGGAGCCGTATTGGCATCAGCCAAATTCGCACCTCCAATATTCACACCCACACCACCAAAACCTGTCGCGGCCGGACCGGTCGCACCTTGAACATTCAGCACATTGAAAAAGACACTGTTTGTTTGTGCGGTGTTTTGCCGGATATCGACCGCTGGCCGATTCGTTGGTGTTGCCGCAGTATTGGCAATCGTCGTCGCCCCATTGAATGAGACGAGGCCGCGATCGTCAAGGATCTGAATTCCGATATTGCCTCGTTCATTGATCGTTGTGGTCGAGTTGAGCCCCGCGTTAAACAAAACCCTCGATTGATCATGCGTCACTTGGATCCCAATTCCCGTCGGATTGGTGATCGTGGTGTTGCCGTTTACCGAGAACTGGCCCGTGTTAAAGTTCGGGTTGTTGTCCTCGATGTGCCCGATCAGGAATCCAGGACCACCGCCGCTGATCGCGACGTTGTTGCTGAAAGTCACATTACCACTGCTGTCCTGGTATTCAATGGCAGCCTTTGCAACCGAGCCGGCGGCTTGCACGTTGACTCCCGTACCAAAGATCACATTTCCCAAGTTGTTATTCAGGTAGATGCCACGCTCGGCACGGTTCAGAATACTCACGCCAACGGGGTTAGTGGGGTCATTGAAGCTGACTTGTCCTCCCGTCGCTAAACCAGAAATCACGATCGCGTCACTGGCAGACCCATCAATCTGTAGCAGACCATTGGTGCCAATCAATCCTGTGTTATCCTTGATATCAAGTCCGATACCGAGGCCATTTTTCACGAGGGCATTTCCGAGGGTGACAATTCCGGCATTATTCCGCAGCAAAATTCCATTGCCATTCGTATCGTTGACTGTCGAGCCCGTGAAATTCACCGAACTTCCCGCTTGAGTTTGTTCAACGATTAACGACCGCCCACCCGCACCTTGCACATTGTTAATCACACCAGCGGTCGCGGTGAGAGGATCGGAACTGAAAATGACCTGTCCGGTGGTTCCCACGACTTGAAATGTCGTGGCGTCAAAGAGCGGATCATTGATCACGTCGCCGAGAAAGCTGATTGTTCCAGAGGTGTTTTGCAGGTAAACCGCTTGATCACCGGAAAAGCTGACATCCGTCTGACGAACTACGGCATTTTGAATCCCGTCTCCGACGATGCCTCGACCGGCTGGACCACTGGTGGAATCTCTGATGTCACCAACCAGGAATCCGCTAAATTCGGAATTATTGGCGAGAATCACACCATCGCCAGGGGCACGCAGGAACATCGGGCGTGAGTTGGGCGTGTTGCCCGATGGTTGCGGCAGCAGTAGAGAGTTGCCCAGCCCCGAGTTCGAGTTCGGATCGGTCGTCGCCACAAGATGCTGGACAGTTGAGGCTTCACCCAAGACGCGAACATTGGGTTCCAAAGCCACTCCGACGCCATCAAATACGCTATTGGCACGGACAAAAATAATGTCATGGGGAGTCGAGTTCTGGGCGTCAGCAAAAACCTGAAAGGGATGCTCGACGGTGCCGTCTCCAGAGGTCGTGGCCTGACTATCGACATGTTCAATGAAATAGGGCTGGTTCGTCGCAGGGTTAATCACTTCGACTCCCACGTTATACTTATTCGTGTTCCCCACAATCATATTGTAGTTACGAATGATCGGAGTCGTCATGCGGCCGTATTGCGTCTGTGGCTGGTCAGGAGACTGCTTGAATCCCCCGTAGCTCCACGATCCACCGAATACGACATTGGTATTGAATTGCTGATCGTGAGTCACTTCTAATTGCAGAGCGATACTCGGGATCACATTGGCCTGAATACGAGTCTTCCAGCCGCCGAAGGCCGAGATATCCACCCCTTCATACCAATATCCACCACCAAACACTCGCAAATCATGACGCTGGGGAATCGTCCCTGGCACCGGAACGCCGATTTCGGCATCGAATCCATGAAGCGCGTTAGCGATTGATTTCTGCTGATTCACAATGAGATTGTGACCAACGAACTGCTGGGTCCCATCGATGTTCACGAGGGAAAGCTGTTGCGACGAAGAACCCGTGGGGAGATACGCGTTCGCACGCACATCGTATAAAGCCCCCAGCGACTCCACTCCGAAACCAACTTGCCGAAACGTGGCACCGCTCGTGGTATCGTAATCGAAGAAGGCATTCACACCGAGAATTCGATCAAAGCGAGGTAAATAACGCCGGTAGCCCCCGCCTAGATTGGCGCCCCAAGTATCGGTCGAGCCTTTATATCCACGAAGATCGGCAAAAAAGAGATTGTTATCGATCAGCGAATACGGCATCCATTCCAGCGGAAAAATCGCCGTGTTACGACCAATCGCAGGGCCAGTGAATCCACCGATTCGAAACAGGCTTCCATAAGCTTGTCCCGAGCGACCAGAGATCAGATCACTCTGGAGGATTCCCGGATCATCCATCTCGGGCCGACTTTGTCGAGGGTCGACTTGAATAGGCCTCATTTCCAGTGGCGCGTTCTGTCCCCGGAAAATCAGCGACGGAGAGGTGAGCTGTTCACTGTCTGTATTCCCCTTGGCTGTAATCGCTTGGGAAACGGGGTCTCGCGGCGGGGGCGTGGTGATTTCCACGGCTCCGTCAGTGCGATCCCATTCCGCGAGCGGATCATCGATTTGCTGTTCGATGATCGGAGTAACGGGATACTCCTGGCCGCAGAGATACTGCCAGGGAACCACTGCCAATACGCCGAAGCCGAGCCATAACAAGAATGGCTTGGTCGGACTGACATGGTGAAAAAGTCGAGGAAGCGACACGTGCATCGAGGCACCTCTACGGTGGCAGGCTGGGCGCGGATGATGAACCGCGACCGGACTTCGGACGAAGGAGACGTGCAAACGTAATTTCTGGGACGGGAGAAGGGGGACTTGTAGCGATGACCGCAAAACCGATCAACCCGAGTTTTGCGGAGTTTTCGGGAGATACCCCCATTTTGTGGGGAAGTCGTACCCAAGTCCGGCAAAAACTGCTGAGAAAGTCGCCGAAACAGTCCGTTTCCAGTGAATTGACCCAACCCGAGATCAACATCCCCCCCCGTTTTCACGGCGAATGGACCGCAGGCTCATCGATTGGTGGCAAGAACCGAAGGGAACAACCGGGGCAAGAAACGGGGTGGGAATCCTGCCGCTGCCTTTAAGAGTTCAAAAGCAGCGGCAGTCTCAATCCACAGCCCGCAAACGGCAGATTTCTCAGGTGATCATGCTGTGCCAGACCGTTGACCTGAACGCGAGTCTTCGGTCCGCCTACCCTTTGAAGACTCGTTGCAATTCTTCGAGCGAGGTTTTTCCTTCGGCCACCAGACGCAAGCCATCTTTGTGAAACGTCAGGCAACCCTCAGTGCGAGCCAAGGCTTTGAGTTGATCTACCGGAGCCCCTTCGGCAATCAACTTGCGGAGCGGGTCGGTCATGATGATGGTTTCAATCATCGCCATCCGTCCATAAAAGCCGACCCCGCCACACTTTTCACAGGGATCGTCTTCCTCGCCCGTCTTTTCATCAACGGCAGGCTCACCCTTGCGATAAAGGACTTTGGTTTCAGGAGGAAGCCCGACCTTTTCCAGCAATTTGGGGTTCGGTCGAAAGGCTTCACGGCATTGATTACACAACAAACGGACCAATTTCTGGCTAAAAACTCCATCAATCAATTCGCTCGCCTGTTGTCGATCACCCGACCATTGAACGAGTTGCTCGATCGCGTTTGAACAATCCTTGGCCTGCATTTCACTCACCACGCAGATCCGGTCTGCCACGCTGAAAATCTGTTGCAGTGTCTCTGCATCACGAATCGGATCCACAAAGATCACATCGGCTTCTTCCCGAATCATACGCATCATCGACGTTTGCAAGTCATCATTCGGAAGGACTTCAAATTGCTTGATGTTCAGCAACTCGCGCGAGGTCTTCGCGATCGAGTAGATCGAGTACAGATAGACATCGATCCCGCGCAGAACGGCATAGGTCGTGGTGGTGACCCCCGATCCCGGCATCCCGCAACAGATAATCAACCCATGACGATGACTCGTCAAATCGCGAATCGTTTGCCGGAGCGCCTCGCTAAAACCGAGATCGCTGGGCGTTTCCAGTTTATGACTGAGGTTACGAACCCGAATCATCAACCGCTCGGTCGCATCAGGCTGTGGCGAGATCTCGACGGACAATTCGTATTTTGTGCCTTGAAACTCGGCTTTGACCCCCCCGGACTGATGTCTACCCTTCAGTCGGGCATCCAGGCCACAGAGCACTTTCAGCATCTGGGTCACCGCTAATGCCTGCGGTTTCGGCATCCGACCACCGGCGAATGGCATCCCATCAATCGAGAGCGAGGTTTGGGCTCGTTCACCTTTGATATCGACCCGAATTGTTTCGGCTCGCCGCTCTAAACCATCCGTGATCAAGTCTTTGGTGGGCCTCAGTGCCGCCTGGACTAGACGTGCATTGGCCGCCATGTCCGCAGTCTTGCCATTCAAAGCCCCCTGGAAGTTCACCAGATCGACTTCTTCATCTTCCTCGTCATCGTCCTCGTCATGAACGTCTTCTCGCTTCTTTCCAAATCCAAAGGCCATTAAAACACCCTTCCCCAACCTGATTTTCGTTTGAAAAGCTCGAAGAACCCATGGAATCTGAATTCACCAGCAGGATTGCCCCGCATCCCATTTCACCCGCATCCATGATCAACGAAGAAACAGTCTCTTCAGCGAAACCGTCCCTGCCGCGAACAGAATGTCAGGCGCCAAACACTATAACAAACCGTAGGCCACCAGTGTCTTTCGCAAGCGATCTTCTTCGGCTGCTGACAAGGGTGTGAGCGGTAGACGCAGTTCGCCGGTGTCACGTCCCAGCATTTTCATCGCAATTTTCACCGGGATCGGATTCGTCGCAATCCCGAGCATATCCCGGCAGAGCGAGAAGAGCTTGAAGTGCCACCGCTGGGCTTCGGCGAGATCCCCCGCCTGAAACGCCTTCAGCAACTGCAGCATATCCCCCGGCACAATGTTCCCGACCACGGACACAATTCCGCTCCCCCCCATCGACAGCAAGGGAAGCGTCAAACTGTCGTCACCACTCAGCACGGTCAGGTTGGTCAGCGCCAAAGTCTGCGAGGCCTGATCCATGGATCCGGTCGCTTCCTTGATAGCGACCACATTGGGGATCTCGGCAATGCGAGCCACCACGTCCGGCTCCATGTTTTTTGCCGTTCGTCCGGGAATGTTGTAGAGGATAATCGGGATATCCACTGCTTCCGCCACCGCACGATAGTGCTGGAAAAACCCTTCGCCGGTCGGTTTATTGTAATAGGGGGCCACCATCATCGCTCCATCGGCTCCTGCCGATTTCGCGTAGCGGGTCAGTTCAATGGCTTCTGAAGTGCTGTTGGACCCTGTCCCCGCCATCACTTTGATGCGACCCGCCGCCTGCTGACAGACCACCGAGATCACTCGTTCATGCTCGGCTGTCGAGAGCGTCGGACACTCGCCCGTCGTTCCTACCGGGCAGATCCCATGCGTTCCTTGCGAGATTTGCCAGTCGACCATTCGTTTCAAAGCGGCTTCATCAACTTTGCCGTTCTTGAACGGAGTCACAATTGCGACGGTCAAACCAGCAAACTGTTCACCCTTACGTTTCATTGAAATGACTTTCTGTTCTTCCAATCAATTCCTGACATCTCGGCCAACGCCATCATCAAGGCATGTGTCCCATTCCGACCCCATCCCTTGGCCTGAACCGACAAATAAAGCTGCTCACCCAAGGCCAGTCCGGGCAAAGACAAACCCATTCGTTTGGCTTCTGCCAAGGCGATTCCCATGTCCTTGATAAAGTGTTCGACGAAAAAACCAGGGTCAAAGTTGTTATTCATGATCCGTGGTCCAAGATTATTCAACGACCAGCTCCCCGCAGCACCGGGGCCAACCGACTGTAACATCGTCGGGAGGTCTAATCCCGCTTTGTAACCATACAGCAGTGACTCGCAGACACCAATCATGTTCGTGGCAATCAGGATCTGATTTGCCATCTTGGCATGTTGACCCGATCCCGCTTTTCCCTGATGAACGAGGGTTTTTCCGAGGGTGGAAAAGAGCGGTTGCAGCAGATCGACGATTGGTTTGTCGCCACCAATCATGATCGACAACGTCGCATTTTTGGCTCCAATATCACCGCCAGAGACCGGAGCGTCGACGCTGTAAACCCCTTTGGCGAGTGCCGTCTGGTGAATCTCGACCGCCAGCGAGGGTTCGCTGGTGGTCATTTCAACCAGCACGGTCCCCGGCTTCGATCCCGATAAGGCCCCATGCGCCCCCAGAATGACTTCTCGAACATCGCTGGGAAAACCAACGATCGAGAAAACAACATCGGATTGAGCTGCCAGCAGTGCTGGGGTCTCGGCCCATTGGGCTCCCCGCGCCAGCAAAGGCTCGGCCTTGCTCTTGGAGCGACTGAATACGGTGCAGGCATATCCGGCTGTCAACAGGTGTCCAACCATACTGGACCCCATCACGCCGGTCCCAATCCAGCCAATTCGGGTTGTTGCAAGACTGATCGCCGCTGGCGCCATCGTCATTGTTCCATTGTTGAAGGAAGAGAAATTCGGTACATGACACAGGCCATCCACCGACTCCATTTCGAATCTGCAGTATATCGGTCCCGAGTATTCCCGTCACGCAAGCGGAAGGGGGGACGAGAAATCCTTCAAAAATCCATCTGGCAACGGGCACCAACCATATCGGTCTCGTTCCGGCGACTGATGGCACCGGGAAGGGGAGCCAACCCCCCCACCCCCGCGTAATTCGTGCTGGAATGGATATAATTCACAACGAATTTGACGTTGGGATTCAGATACCAGTTCAGACCCGCTGTGTAATCCGTCATGGTTCCCCCCTGGATGGCCTTATCGCTCAAGTCCAGATACGAGAAACGCCCCGCAATTTCCCATGCCCCCATCCCGGTGTTACAGCCATCCTTGCGGAAGCGGAAGTTTTTCTTCGGAATCACGCGATCGATCGCTCCCGCTTTTCGATCGTACGGGCGATGCTCGCCCGTCAGAAAGTATCCAATCTGCGAATACACCCCAGGGAGCGTTGCGGTCGTCGATTCCTGAGTCACAAAGTTGACCATGGCTTCTGATTGCAGCGAGAATGGGCCTTCCACCCACAAGAGTTCCGTACCGAGGACGTTGTAACAGGTGACACTTTTTGCACCCGTATTCACGAAAAAAGGTGTCCCGTTAAAAATGCCAGGTGCGGATTGCCCGCTGGTTCCGAGCACGCCGGGGGCGTTTTGGCCAATGTAAAACTCGGGAATCGAGCGAAAGCTGACGGTGTGTCCTGGTGGTGCATTGAAAAAATGCCCCACACCCAAATGCAGAGAGTTTGCCCCCTTCGTGGAATCATCCCAATAAGGAACCCACGTCAGCCGCTCGGCAGTGCCAATCCCCCCCATATTAATGTTGGACCGTAATCCGACTGCGTCTTCAAAATCGAATAAGGTGCCGCCGTATTGATCGTTTCCCGACACAAAGACCGACCCGGCCCACGTCGCGGATAAATCATCGGCATTGTTGTAGAAGCCAACGCCGAGGTGACGAAACGCGGTAAAAGCCTGAAACAAGGAGGATCGTTCCATGAATGTCGTATAGCGGTAGCTACTGACGACTTCCAGGCTGAATGGCTGTTTCCACTGCCCCACACGGACATTACCCAAGTAGGGAATCTGAGTTTGCTCGACCCAAACATCGGCAAACGTCGGGCGGCCAAAGAAGCCAAAGTCCATCTGCCAGGTGTAGTTGACGGTTTCCGTTAATGCCCCTTTCACTCCTAGACGAGCCCGGCGGAAATCGGCACCATTCGCAATCCTCCCATAAGTGTACTGGCTATTCGTATCCTGCTCGAAAAAGCCGAGATCCGCCTGCATCGAACCGTTGATCACCGCCGTGGGAAACGTTTTTTTGTTGAGTCGATCGAGCAATCCTGCGACTTTTGTGTCGAGGGCGCTGAGTTTTCCCTCTTGGGCCGCATCATCAGGATTTGTTTCTCGTGGCCGTCGACGCAAATATTTCTCGATCAGGCTGTTGACGTGTTGTTCTTCGTCCGTGTCTGCCGCAGGAAGATCTCCTGAATCTTCTCCTACTCTCGAACCTGGTGGTGGAGGAACCGGGGGAAGCTCGGTCTGAAATGAAACGGGGCGTGTTCCCGCACCGACGCGAGATTTCAGCTCCTGGTTTTCCTGCTCGAGTCGCTCGATCCGCAACCGCAGGTCCTCAAACGGATCCTGCCCGATCGCAAACGAGGCATGGAAGGCCATCAACAAGCCCGTCGCCACCCCCGCCACGCGACAGCGCCTCAAAAAACAGGCGTGAATCGCCCAGGAAAACAACCAACTCGGTGTTGGGGTCTGCATCTTGCGTATCCGTTCGCTGAATAATCCTGGTCACGGCAACCCCCATCCGTCTGTTGCTTCCAAGCTCGAGAGCTGTTGGCCGCGCGGGCAGCCGCGCGGATTTGCACCAAAATGAGGGTTGTTCCGAATGATTCGGCGGAATCAAGCTCCACGCGTGAATATCGACCTGGCATTCATTTCGAGGATTTACGCCACTGCGCGGAATGGATCGCCAAATCCTTACAACCGCTCAAGTCGAACCGCTACCGATTCGACATCCTCCTGCAGTCGGGTTACGATTGCAGTACCTGATTGACTTTTGCGTCTGATTGGACAAAGTCTGATAAGACAAAATGACTTCCGAGAGACGACCGATGATCGAAATGAATGGCCCCGATTTTTCCCGGCACGAATTGATTCCCGTGGTTGCCCAGGATGAGGCGACCGGCGATGTCTTGATGCTTGCCTACATGAATGCTGCCGCCTTTGAAGAAACCCTGAAAACGGGGCGGGTTTGCTACTTCAGCCGCAGCCGCAATAAATTGTGGCGGAAAGGGGAAGAGAGCGGGAATGTTCAAGAGCTCAAAGGGATTTTTTATGACTGTGACGCCGATACGTTGCTGGTCAAAGTGAACCAGATCGGTGGTGCGGCATGTCATGCGGGATACCGCAGCTGCTTCTTCCGTCAGATTGACCCCCAAACCCGGTTGGTTTCCGTCGTTGGCCAGCAAGTCTTCGATCCCGCGGCGGTGTACAAGAAGTAATCCCGTTCCAAAACCGAAATTTCCCTCCAAAGTAGATGAATCCGTCATGTCTGAAAAGCTGATTAAACTGGGGATCCCTGCTGGGAGTCTTCAAGAAGCAACTGCTGAACTCTTCAAAAAAGCGGGATATACGATTAAATTCTCGTCTCGATCGTATTATCCGGAAATCGACGATGTCGAGATCGAGTGCATGTTGATCCGCGCTCAGGAAATGGCCCGCTACGTCGAGCAAGGGGTGCTCGATGCAGGAATCACGGGACACGACTGGGTGCTGGAAAACAACGCACAAGTGCACGAAGTTTGTGAACTCATGTTCTCGAAAGTCAGTCGTCGGCCGGTCCGCTGGGTACTCTGCGTCCCGAATGATTCACCGGTGAAATCGGTCAAAGATTTGGAGGGAAAGCGGATCGCCACCGAAGTCGTTGGCTTGACCCGACGTTACCTGGAAAAGAATGGCGTCACCGCTCAGGTCGAGTTTTCTTGGGGTGCTACTGAGGTCAAACCCCCTAAATTGGCTGATGCCATTGTTGAGGTGACCGAAACGGGGAGTTCCCTGCGCGCCAATAATCTGCGGATCGTGGAAGAAGTGATGCAAAGCACCACACGTCTGATCGCTAACAAAACGGCTTGGACTGACGCGTGGAAGCGAGACAAGCTCGAAAACATTTCGCTGATGCTGCAAAGCTGCCTGGCAGCCGAAGGAAAAGTCGGGTTAATGATGAACGTGCGCCGGACCGATCTTGCTGCGGTCATTCGGGAATTGCCTGCATTGCAAAAACCGACCGTCGCATCACTCTCGGATCCAGACTGGGTCGATGTGAACACGATTGTCGACGAATCCTTCGTCCGAATGGTAGTCCCCCGCTTAAAAGCGGCCGGAGCCAAAGGAATCGTCGAGTATCCCATCAATAAAATCATTGACTGATCGCAGAAACGCGAATTTGCAAAATCGCATTTGGAAAGTTGAACAGTTGAAAAGTGCATCCAGAGAGGGAGTCTGATCCGATGGCGGGTAACGATTCATCATCTAGCAAGGCTCCCGCAGCAGTCAGCAAGCCCCCGGTATGGCTGACGATCGCGGTGGTTCTGTTCGGGGTTACACTCTTGTGGTGGCAATCTCGCCAACCGCGACTTACCACGGAATCGGCTGACGCGACGACAGCGAAGTCCCCGCAAATCAACGACTTACACAGTAAACTAGAAACGCATCCACCTGGCCTGACTCCAGAGAAAAGCTTGCCGACAGAATGGCAAGTGGTTTCCGATCAGGAACCCCCCGAGGCTTCGGCGACAACCGAGGGTTCCATCCAGGCGACATCGCCGATCGACTCGGAAAAAACAACGGGGTCAGCCACGGTGAATTCGGGGCTTCCTCTTCCGCGTCCTCCGCAGCCACGACCGCCTCAGACAGGGCTGCACAATCCCTCTGCCGTGAATTCTGCAACTCCAGGCCAGAAACCGCAGGACGACAGTTCCAGCGACACGTCAGCTCGAGTCGAAAATCAAACGATTCGCAACTTGGATGGACGTGTTGTTTACAAGGGGACAATCGATCTGAAGCCAACTTTGGACCGGATTGCACGAGGTGATGCGAATCGGCACCGTAACGACGGGACCTCTTTTCAAAATCGAGAGAATCGACTCCCCAGAAAGCCCTCAGGCTACTATAAAGAGTACGTTCACCCCACACCCGGCGAGAACGGACCGGGGCCGCAGCGGGTGGTCATCGGTAAAGAGGGGGAAGTGTGGTACTCGGCCGATCACTACAAGACGTTCAAGAAGATTCGATAAATGCCGCTCTGATCACTGTCACGCGGATAAGTACCGCACTGATCAAGGGCACGCTGAGGATCTCTGCCGGCGATTGCCATCACGGAACTGCGGTCTCGCGCTGATCAAGGGGACTTGACGATCGAGTATTGTCCGATCGCGACTGTCACGTTGTCACGTCCACCACCTGCCAAGGCGGCGTCGATGAGTTCTT
This sequence comes from Schlesneria sp., assembly GCA_044354755.1. Lineage (GTDB taxonomy): Bacteria > Planctomycetota > Planctomycetia > Planctomycetales > Planctomycetaceae > Schlesneria. Next base: position 25,843 of record JBIKZJ010000025.1, read on the forward strand.
GACAGTGGGTTTGTGCGGTTGCGGAATGAGCCAGGATCGCTGCGATATCAGTCTCGCTGACCATGTCTGTCAGGCCATCGGTACAAAGCATCAGTCGGTCGCCGTCCTGCAGCAGGATGTGATTTGTTTCGACTTCCAGTTCGTGCAGATTCCCCCCAAGGCAACTCACCAGAGTGTTTCGAAATCGTTTTGCGGCGTCATCGACAGACGCAATCAAACCGATGGCAACCATCGATTCCGCCAAGGTCTGATCTTTCGTCAACCGACGTAAAGTCCCCTCACGGAAGAGATAGGCTCGCGAATCACCGACATGCACGACGATGGCATCCATTCCCATGGTCAAAACACCGGTCAGCGTCGTTCCCATTCCCTGGAAAGCCCCATTCGAGCGAGCTTCTTCTTGAATGCGACGATGAATGAGCTGCATATAGACCTTCATCCCCTGCTCTAATTCGACCAGTTCGTTTTCTGAGAGATGAAAGTTCCACTTGAATGCCTTTTCGGATAACTCCCAGCCAGTTCGCAACGCCAGCATGCTGGCGAGTTCTCCAAAGGCGGCCCCGCCAAGACCATCTGCGACAGCCATCGCGTAAGCCTCGTCCCGTGACGGAGGAAACGCCTCTGCCGGCATATTGGTCAACAAGACATCTCGCGCCCGAGACCGCTTGACGACGCAATAATGGTCCTCGTTGTTTGTTCGTAGCAGGCCGCAATGCGAAATGGCTCCGAAATCGACGTGAACTGGGGCAGACCTTTCACCAAAATACTTGGCGGACAGTTGGTTCAGATCCGAATGATTCGGCTGTAACCATTCCGTGTCCTCGAACGGAGATTTCGACACAGCAAACCCCTTCCGGTGAAAAAACAGGTTTCGTCGGATAACCGAACGAAGTTACGGAAATTGTACCGTGAATTGTCGGTCGACATATCGGTTTTTTA
>JBIKZJ010000305.1:0-8061 GCA_044354755.1 Schlesneria sp.
GACCTCAGCCCGGAACCATCAATCCCGGCACATTTTGAAAGGTTAATTTTCTGCAGCTGTTTCATCCCCTTGATGAGATTATCGAGGCCGATATCGTTCATCAGCGGGACTTCACCGATATTCAGTTCTTCCAGTCCTTTCATGGTGCTGATCGCCTTGGCTCCTCGTTCGTTGAGCGGGCAGCCGTAAACCCCCAGGTAGCGAAGATTTTTCAATCCGCCCCCTTTCATCACTTTCACCAGCCCCTCGCCGGTGATGGAGGTGCTGCCGATTTCCAGGTATTCGAGCGGTTCGAGTTTCGCCAAGGCGGCCAGACCATAATCGGTAATCGAATTTCTCGACAGGATCAGTGATGTCAGCGTCCGTGCATTGCAGACCATCGCCAGCGATCGATCGTTCAAGTTCGTCGCGTCGATGTGAATGGTTTTCAGTGCGGGAAGCTGACCAATTGCCTGGAATGCATTTTCCGAAAGGCGACAGCGGGTCAGTTCCAGATGCTTGAGATTCGACAAACCAGACAGGGCGGCGACTCCCACATCGGTGATCGCGGTGTCGGCGAGTGTTAGAAGTTCGAGCGAGGAAAGGGTGGCAATTTTCTGGCAGGCTTCGTCATCCATCTGCGTGGCGTTGAGTCGAAGTTGGCGCAGTCCGGTCAGGCGTTCGAGTTGATTCAGTCCGTTTTTTGTGACCGGACTGCCGTCGGCATTGATTTCCGTGATCCGGTCCGCACCCTGGCTGAGTGCCGTCAGTTGCTGCAGTGCCAAATCGGTGATTTCCAGCGGACGCAAACTCTGAAATCTAGCGATGACTTCGTCAGGACTCACCGGAACCGGTGTCGCGGTGGCTGTGGAGGGGGCCAGCTGTGGCAAAGGCTGAGCAGGGAGTGCGGGTGCGGGGGGTGCTTGCTGGCCGGTTAATTCGCCCCAGGTCGGAATCTTTCCACAGCCAATCAGGGAGAGTAGCAGCACCAGGCAGCCCGTGATCGTCAGATTTGTGCATCGCATGAGCAGCTTCCTTTCAAATCCAGACGGTCGCTGGGAGGATTCGGGTGTGAGAGTCAGTTAAACAGCTTCGGCAATCCAATGATACGCACACGGTATACGCACAAAGTATACGAAATTTTGCCCGGATCGGATCATCGATTTCTGGTAAATCGCTCGAATGAGTCACGAAGGGGCCTGGAAGTTCACTTTGGCGGGTGCGGTGGTATGATCATGCTTCGGTTTGCGATCGAAACAGCAATTTGAACGGCCCGAGTATTGTGTCCGAGTATTTTGTAAGCATCTGTGTTGGCGGCTTCCCAATCGCAGATTGCCGGAAAAAGCTCGGTCCGAGAGAAGTCCACTTCGCTGAACGCGAGTCGAAACTCCCGCTCAAGTGACTCGCGAGTCACCTTTGTCGACTTTCGATCATCAGTTTCGGATTTCTTGGTGCCAATCGTCCCGTTTAAGGCAAATGACAAGAGTTCCATGCAATCATGACCGTCGCAATAAACCAGATTCGGATCGGTTTCCAGACTCCCTGTGATCAGTCCAAAGTCCGCATCGACAACGGCTAAGACTCCTCGGATCGAATCAGCGTTTAACTTCTGAAACAATTCTACGGCGCGTTTGCGGTCGATTGCACTTTGGACGTAACAAGATTCCGGGTCAATGACGGGTCAATGAATCGCTCAAAAAATGCCTGTCGGTGTCCCCTTCTACGATCATTCCTGGACCTCGCGGCTGGATCGAACAACTCAATTCACCGCTGACCGAAAAGGAACTGTCGGCGGTCCGCGACTGTGTCAGGCGAGGATTTCACTTTTGGGGTCTCGAATGGGTCGAATCAACCGTCAAATCATTTGGTTTGCAGTCCACTTTACGACTCGGAGGACGACCTTGCGTCAGAAAAGTCTCCGCAATTGACGGGATCGAGGCCTGACCCTGTTGAGTTATTTCCTGTTGAGTTATTTCATCAGATGCGAAAACAAAGTCCTATGAATATTTGATGCGTGCGGAATAGCCACCCGCTCTTGCGTCAGTTATGGCTGGCGACTCGGAATCCCACTCATGCCGGCGTGTGACTTTTGCTAGCAGCGGTGCTGCATAAACAAATCGTTGGTCGTACTGGTCGTAGAGACGTGAGAAGAACTGATCAACATCGAGCAGACCAACCGCAGAGAGACGTTCATTGATGATCTCGCCGACGCTTTTGTCTCTGGGGTCTACGAGGCAGATCGACACCGCCTCGTATTTAGTCGTCACGTCGCGGATGTCGTTGCGGCCCGCAAGTCGAGACATTAATTCGCAATATCGCCGTATCGGTTCCGCGACATGGCCGCTCTTGAGAACTACCACATCGTTGGTCGGGATTTGATCATCTTCATGATTGGCGCACAGTACGTGCAAAAAACCGTAAACCAGCGCGGGGTAAGAGATATGGAGATTGGTGCAATCGCCAACCGCTTCTTCCATTCTGTTTGTGAGATTGCGGAATGCCTTCAGAGTTCCTTTCATTGATACCGCGATGACGGGACCGATTCCATCTTTGGTGACAACAACGTCAATATTCTTCGTTTTCAGACCACCAAGGACCGTGCGTTCATCCCCTTCCCCTCGTGTTTCGTCATGCTCGATGACTCGTCTTTTTCCGATCCGCTGTACGACGAACGGGGGGCGCGGAGTAATGTCATCAGGATCAAATCCGCCTTCAAGAACGAGACGGCTGGCGACGTACCAGTGCAACGGTTTGATATGGCCCGCCCGTTGATGTCCGGATTCGTTCTTAACGAATGCTGTCAGTGCGTCGTTCAATGTTTGCCATTCGCACCTGGGCGCATCCTTGTCTTTAGCCATAGTGCCTCCACCGCCGCATGGTTTCAACCGCATCCATCAGAGTGTCGGCTTCTTCAGGATTTTGCGATGCATCGCGCCGCACTACGATCCGGCTTGCTTCTCTTGGCTCGAGTTTTAGCATCCCGCCGCCGAGGGGATGGCCTTCGATCTCACAGCTCAACTGCGTGAGCGGATCACCCCATTGATACTGCAAGTCAGTGACTTTGATGCCGGGTTTCAATCGAACCACGTGGACCGAATTGGTTGCTACGCATCCCGCAGCATTTGCGACCAGTGACGGAGAAAGGCCGCTCATGTATGAGAGAAATGCGTCGGGAACCTGAACATCAGGAACTGAGTACCAAGGTTGACGATTGCGGCACTTCTAGGATTCGCGAGCGATTCTGCCTTCGGCGGAGTCCAGGTAATTTTGTACGGCGATTGGGATGGCGTCATCACGTTTTATTCGAAGCAAGAAATGGGGATCGTCTGCAGACCGCCAACGAATCACGGTTTCCTGGCTGATGCTGTTGTCCATCAAATCCCGACCGTTTCGAACAGCGGGAAATAAAAAGCGATCATTAATACCCAAGCGGCGAGCAAGACTCGGTTTAAGATGAAAGAAATCATTCGCGCCGGTGACGTAACCGATTCCGATTCGAGCTACGTCCGAAAGGCGGAAAGTCTTCGAAGAAAACGCCAGCGAGCTATAAAGTTCAAGGGCTTTTGGGGAAAGCAAAAATGGCCGAAGTCGTAGGCCGGTTTTTTCCAAATCGGATGCGGAAATGGACTTCCCTTGGCGTGGCGGCTGAGTGCTGGCAGAGAACCGCCACATTTGACTCAAAAGAATTACGTCTGTTTTGCCGCCGAAGCCTTCGCAATACAAGAGCCAGCAGTCCTCTGACAGTTCTGGGAATAACTTCTCTTCGACGGCAATGACCTGAACTTTGCTGAAATTATCCATCAAAAATCGAATTAACGGTGCAGCGTAAGGAGCATGACCGATTTCTGCTGGAGCCACAAAGGCCATGCGTCCATTGGGTTTAAGTAGCGAAGCGGTCGCTACAAGAAAAGGAGCCCACGAAGAGGAAAGCGACGAAAAATCAGCGCCGTTCCTTGAACATATTGAAATGGCTGCTGCACGGATCGCACCAGTAAACCGTTGGTAGCGTATGAATGGTGGATTGCCAGCGGCACACTCGAATCGCTCACGAGTTGTTGCTGCCCAGGCGAAGAAATCGCCTTGATGAAGCAATGAACCAGGAGTCCGCAATTGTACTACAGCGGCTGCTTCAGGGTCGCTTTCAACGCCCACACTTTTCGGATGAACCATCAGAAAACGGCCATCGCCGCACGATGGATCAAGCATTCGGTCATCGGAACATGACACTGCCCAACTCACGAGCGACTGCACTACATCGTCAGGTGTGTAATACGCTCCAGATTCCTTCTTTCGGTTCAAATTCATGCTGGACGGGCCTCGAAGATTTCTCGTAACTCTGTCTAAGTCGAATTTTGCAATGCTTTCGGTCAATCGGTGGGCGGAGGCACCGGCACCGGCACCACCGCTTACAGCACCGGCAGCCATCGCTTGGGGATTTTGCAGACCATCGTGTATGCCGGGTCGAACATGTTTCCCAGATCGTAGCGGACGCATTGACTTAGCAGCAGGTTGGCGCCGAGTGGGTCCAATCCGTAATCCTGTTCGAGCCAGCGGAGCATTTCGGTTGTCGCATGCTGCAGGGACTGGTCCAGCGGTCGGGCGTTGCCGACCGTGAAAATGAATTCGGCGTTTTCTCCACGTGGCCAGCCGATGGTTTTCCCTTTGATCACCGACAGTGTCACGGTGACCTCCATCGAGATCTCGATCCCCGTCCCGGCGATTTCGCCATCTCCCTGTGCCGCGTGTCCATCACCCAGAAAGAATAAGGCGCCCGGTTCGAAGACGGGAAAATAAACCGTTGTCCCCGCCTTAAACCCGCGATAATCCATGTTCCCGCCATACTCACCCGAGGTCGCGGTCGAGATCGCCTGCTGACGAAAGGGTGCCACCCCGAAACAGCCCAGCATCGGCTCAATCGGTATCGTCAGTTCCCCCAGTTTGGAAAGCGGACTTTTTAAAGTGGCAGTCCCCTCGTCGTGATTGATCTGCCAATCGGCCAGCGGAGCTTCAGGTAACTGCTTCACGTATGTCGGATCGACTACGTTGGGGGCCACGACGGAACGGGCCCAGCCATGATCACGGTTGGGACGGATCTGATCGATGCGCACCACCAGCGTATCCCCCGGCTCTGCCCCTTCGACGAGAAAGGGACCGGTCTGGGGATTGCCACGGGGTGTCACCGACACCCCATGCTGATCGCAACCGCTGGCATCGACGGTGGTCGTCGAGATCGAATCGCCGCTTTGAACTCGCAAGACCGGGGCGTAAGGGCCGAGCGTCAGATGATAGTGGGTGGGAAGGAATTGATGGTGCATGGGAATTCAGGCGTCCAGCCGATCCAGCCGCCCGGTGCTGTCGCCCAGTTGTTCAACCCCGGCATCCATCCGGTCGAGCATCGAGAGGAACAGATTGTTCAGCGGTGTATTTTTTGGATAAACCAGATGCCGATTGGAGGCGATTGTCCCGTTGCCCGATCCCGCCAGCAGAATGGGCAAGTCGTTGTGATTGTGCCGATTTCCATCGGAAATGGCCGAACCGTACACAATCATTGCATGGTCGAGCAAGCTGCCATCCCCTTCAGGGGTGTTCTTTAATTTCTCGATGAAGCGAGCGAAATGGGTCATCAGGTACTTGTCAATTTTCTTAATCGAAGCGACGAAATCTTCTTTATTCTGATGATGTGATAGGTGGTGGTGACCATCGTTGACACCGACCATTGGGTAGCTGCGGTTGCTCCCTTCATTCGCCATCATGAACGTCGCCACGCGGGTGGTGTCGGTTTCAAACGCCAGCGTCAACAGGTCGAACATCAGGCGAATGTGGTCATCCAGCTCGCGGGGGATTCGCTGCGGCAAGTCGATCTGGGGGATCTTTTGTTTGGTGGCATCCGCCTGCGAACGAGCGATCCGCAGTTCGATCTCGCGAATGCTGCTGAAGTATTCGTCCAGTTTCCGACGGTCGGTCTGCCCGAGTTTGCTCGACAGTTTTGCGGCATCATCGGACACCGTATCGAGGATGCTTTTGCGGAAAAAATCGCGGCGAGCTCGACTTTTCGCGGTCTCTTGATCACCTGGGGCACCAAACATCCGCTCGAACACCAACTTGGGATTGATCTCTTTCGACATCGGTGTCGAAGGGGTCTTCCACGAGATGTTATTGGAATAAGCACAGCTGTAGCCCGAATCACACTGGCCGGCGTTGCGTCCCCCTTCGATTCCAAGTTCCAGCGAGGGAAGTCGGGTGGCGGCACCGATCTTTTCGGCAGCCACCTGATCGACCGAAATTCCGACCTTGATGTCTACGCCGTCTGTTTTGACCGGATGAGCCCCCGTCAGGAAGGCGGAAGCGGATCGGGCATGGTCGCCGGGGCCGTCTCCCTTGGCTTCGGCATTATCCTGAGCCAGTCCGGTCATGACGCAGATCCGGTCTTTGACATTGGCGAGGGGTTCGAGTGTCGGTGACAGTTGCCAGTCGGCTCCCTCACCCTGCGGGGTCCAGTCAGGAACGATAACCCCATTGGGTACGAAGATGAATGCCATCCGATTGGGTGCCCCGGATGCACCGGCTGCCCAACCATTGGTGGGGAGCATCGCGTTGAGCACGGGTAAGCCGAGCGTCGCTCCGACACCCTTGAGAAACAGACGCCGAGGCAGTTTGGGTTGACTGTTCATCGTTTTCCCCATCGATTTTGGTTGGAATCCGGCAACAGGTTGACTTGGCGAACAAAAGCTCCAAGCGTCAACCTGACAAAGCAATATCCCGCATCAGCCCTCAATATACACTTTTCCTTGCCGCAATTAAACCCGTCTTCTGCCCGGTCAATTCACCGCAGAATCGAATCACGCATCAATTTTTCGTTGTCGAGTCTGATCGGTAAAGTCATGCCAGGTATGATATTCCGCAAACCTTTCCGCTGAAAACCGACTGAACCATGAAAAGAAGACTCGAATCTCAGCAATCGCATCGGTAGAATAGGGAACGGTGCGAGGCGGGCCGTCTCGCCCCATTTGTCGCCGGGAACTTGTCCCGGAACTCCTGTTTGTTTGAGGAATTTTGATCGTGTCGACTATTTCCCCCAGTCAGCCAGTTTCCAGTACCGCGCGAACGCTGAACGGGGCTGATGTATTTGTCGAGTGCCTCATCCGCCAGGGAACCGATGTGATTTTCGCGTACCCCGGTGGTTGCAGCATGCCGCTGCATCAGTCACTGACGCATCGCAGCGCCGAGATCCGCACGATTCTTCCGCGACACGAGCAGGGAGGAGCCTTTGCAGCGCAAGGGGTTTCCCGCACGACTGATCTCGTGGGTGTCTGCATGGGGACCAGTGGTCCTGGAGCGACGAATCTGGTGACCGCGATCGCCGATGCGAAGATGGACAGTATTCCGTTGATCGCGATCTCGGCACAGGTCCCGACTCACCTAATTGGGAGTGATGCGTTTCAAGAAACGCCGATGGTCGAAATTTGTCGGGCTATCACCAAGCATCACTATCTCGTGACGAAGACCGAAGACATTCCCCGGATCATCAAAGAGGCGTTTTACATTGCACGAACGGGACGACCAGGCCCCGTGCTGATTGATGTTCCGAAGGATGTTCAGCTGAATCTGGTGACGGGCGATGTCGATTATGATCCTGAAATGAATTTGCCGGGCTATCATCCGGAAGTTCGTCGCGTCCATCCCAATCAGATTCGCGAGATCCTCAAGATGATTCGCGAATCGAAACAGCCGATTTTCTACGCGGGTGGCGGCATCATTCAAGCCAATGCCAGTGAAGAATTCACCAAATTTGCCCGGAAAACGAATATCCCGGTCGCCACCACGGTGATGGGGATCGGCTGTTTTCCTGGCGATGATGACCAGTCGCTGCACATGCTCGGGATGCACGGCACGGTTTATGCGAACTACGCGATTGACCAGGCCGACCTGTTGCTCGCGTTTGGCGTCCGGTTTGATGATCGCGTGACGGGAAAATTGAGCGAGTTTGCCAAGCATGGCAAGATCGTTCACGTCGATATTGATCCGTCGGAACTGAACAAGAATAAGATTGCCAACGTCGGTGTCGTGGCGAATATCAAAGAA
>JBIKZJ010000306.1:0-8047 GCA_044354755.1 Schlesneria sp.
CAAGTTCTACCAACGTTGGTTGCGGTATACCGAAGTTTTTGGCCAGTCAGACGATATTGTGGTGGTGGTGGAAGGGAATTCGCCGGAAACACTGAAGGCCGCCCTTGATGAAATTGGGGCTGAACTGAAATCGCAACCGCACCTGTTTGGTAATGTCCTGTATCGAGTCGACTCGGGCAGACTGAAAGAAAAAGGCCTGCAATACCTCCCCCCTGCGGTCTTGGCCGAGGGCCTGACCCGATTGGAAAACTTTCGGCCAATCCTGAATGGAAACTGGGACCTGATCGCCCTGGAAGGGGTTGTCACGCGGCTACAAAGCCAGTTAACGCGGGTCAAGGGCCAGTCCCAAGCCGAACGTCCCCTGCTGCAACACGCGGATCTGTTGATCACCAGCCTGGTGAATACGATGCGGGACCGAAATGAATTCACCAATCCCTGGCCCGAGATTCTGACGGTTCCCGACGAGATGCGTCAACAGGGAGATCAGACTACATATCTGCTCAATGAATCCGGGACGATGGGTTTTGTGATGGCAGCCGCCTTACATGATAAGGGGACTTTTGAAGGGCCAACGTTGGCGATCGATGCCGTTCGAAAACTGCAGGCCGAGGCGGGGAAAAAATTTCCGGAGATCCGGATATTATTAACCGGGATTTCGGTGCTCGAAAATGATGAAATGCGGCGATCGATGGCCGACTCGACCATCGCCTCGATCATGTCGTTTATCGGGGTTGCAATCCTGCTGTTTCTCGGGTTTCGCGGGTTTTTGCATCCCCTGTTGGGGCTATTCATGTTGGCAATCGGAATGGCGTGGTCGTTCGGGTATACCACACTCGCCATTGGCCATCTGAATATTCTTTCCGTTTCCTTTGCCGCGATGCTGATGGGGCTGGGAATCGATTTTGCCGTGCATGTCCTGTCGCGATACCTCGAACTGCGTCACGAGGGGCATGGACTGACCGCAGCCCTGGTTCGTACTTCCGAGAGTGTTGGCGTGGGAATCGTCACGGGTGCCGTGACGACTTCCCTGGCTTTTTTCTGTGCCACACTGACCGATTTTCTGGGGGTGGCCGAATTGGGGATTATCGCGGGCGGCGGAATCCTGCTCTGTGCCATCGCCGCATTCACGATTCTGCCGGCGGTGATCGCCGTGGCGGATCGGCGAACGGAAGTGAAGCAATTGCCCAAACCGTTCGAGGCGCGCATGCTCCGAAGCGCGACGCTGCACCATCCCTGGATCGTCCTGTCCCTGTCGCTGGTCTGCATGGGCTATGTCGGATATCACGCGTTTGACTGGTCGGGGATGACGCCCCGTCCACTGGTGGTCTACGATCACAATCTGCTGAACCTGCAGGCGGAAGGGTTAGAGTCTGTCGAGGCGCAGAAGCAGATCTTTGAATCCTCGAAGCACTCGCTTCTTTACGCTCTTTCGATTGCCAATTCGGCTGCCGAAGCGCGTGAGCTCAAACAACAATTTGAACGGCTCGGTTCGGTTCGTCAGGTGCAAGAACTGGCGACTCGTTTGCCCGCGGATACCTCGGACGGAACGAGGCTGCTCGTGCAGGGATACCACAGAGAGTTAGCGAATCTCCCTGACGCCCCCCCCCCGCCGCAGGGGGTCGTCCCCGCAACGATTGGACAATCACTCGAACGATTCTCGCAATTTCTCAGCGAGCGAAACGATGAAGTCTCGCTGCGACTGGTCACCTTGATCAACACCGCCCTCGATGAACTGGAACAGATTTCACTCCGAGACCAGTTGATGTTTCTGGGCGAGTTCCAGTATCGAATGGCCTACGCTCTGCTCGCTCAGTTTCAGGCGATCGCTGCTGCGTCAAATCCCGATCCGGTCACGGTTAACGATCTGCCGGCGGAACTCCGCAGTCGATTTGTCAGCGCCGACGGCAAATGGCTGTTGCAGATTTTTCCCCAAGACCAGATCTGGGATATGGAGCCGCTCGAGCGGTTTGTGAATGAGGTTCGCACCATTGATCCGGACGCGACGGGAACGCCGCTGCAGAATTACGAGGCGGCGCGACAGATCAAAAAGAGCTACGAGATCTGTGCTTTGTACGCATTAGGAGTCATCCTGATCACGCTACTGATCGACTTTTCGAAAAAACAGCGTCTGCTCTGGATTTTCGTGCCGGCGCTGGTGGGGTTGACGATCACAGGCCTGTTGATGCAAACCCGGCAACTGGAATACAGCCCAGGATTGTTACTGTTTGTGTTTACGGGAATGGCCTTGCTCACATCACTGATTTTGGATCGGACAGCGGTCACGGACAGTTTCCTGGCGATCATGCCACCGCTGGTCGGACTGGGGATTACCTGTGGTTTACTGGTGATCTTGGGGATTCCGTTGAACCCAGCCAACTTGATCATTCTGCCGTTGATTCTTGGGATCGGTGTCGATAACGGCGTGCATATTATGCATGATTTTCACGGAAAACCGGACGAGGTTTACAGTACCTCACCCAGTACCATCAATGCCATTATGCTGACTTCGACAACCACCATGGTCGGGTTTGGCAGCATGATGGTCTCGGCTCACCGGGGACTCTATAGTCTGGGAGCGGTATTGACGATTGGCGTCGGGGCCTGTTTGTTTGTCTCGCTGGTTGTGCTGCCGGCCCTCTTGACTTTGCTTTCACGTCATCGTGGGCTTTGAGTGAGTACGAAAAAGGAGTGCTTGACCGAAGAGAGTCAAGCACTCCTGTGAGATGAGGATCGGTAGGATGCAGGGGTTCGCGATGACCTCGATGAGATCATCGCGAATCAATCATTCTTCCCCTTCCGAGGTTTCTCCTTCTTTGCGGCGATCGAGGCGCTTGCCTCGTTCGTTATCAAAGACCTGTCGTTTATTCTTTCGGTTTGGGCCGTCGCTGAACCGCTGGCCTCCTGCTCCGTAGCTGCTTCCCCCGTAGCCACCACCACCAAAGCGAGCACCACCCGCATTGCCAGCACTACTGGCTTCACCGCTGCGATAGCCACCGGTTCCCCCTTCCGGTGCGGCACCGTAGCCACCTTGACCGCCGCCACCTTCTGCTGGACGAAATGGACGACGTGGTGGCGGGGTGTATTGACCACCACCACTTCCACCCGAGTATCCCCCACCTGCGGATTGACCACCACGGTACTGGTTCCCACCGCCGCCAGATGGGCCGCCGCCACTCCCACCACCGTATTGACCACCACCGTATTGACCACCACCGTATTGACCACCACCACCGCCACCGCCGCCGCCGCCGTATTGGCCACCGCCACCACCACTCCCGTATTGGCCGCCGCGGCTTGCGTATTGCCCACCCGACTGCTGGCCCCCTTCGGGAAATCGCTGTCGTTGGCGGAAGTCACCACCACTGGGCTGTTCGGCCTGGAAAGAACGCTGTGGCGGGGGCGAGAATCGTTCACCCGTTGGCTCGGGGGGTGTCACGACCTTGGGCTTCGAGTAATCTTCTCGGGCCTTCTGTTGCTGTTGGATGGGGGCCTCTTGACAGCGGAGCCAGTTGGCCACTGCATCGCGCAAGAATCGCCATTCGCCACCGATGTTACGGCCAGGAAGCTTTTGCTCCTTGATTACACGATGAGCGGCTGGGGCTGAGACCTTGAGGTACTCGGCGAGTTCTTCCAGCGTCAGGACATCGAGTGGATCCAGGCCAAAAATATCGTTGGGTGTCAGTTCCCCTTCAGCCCCGTCCGCTCCGGACTTGTTTTCTGCGGAATCATCGTCTGCGGAAAAATCCTCGTCGCCATGGTCATGCAGGGCCGCAGACTGCAGTGAAGCGTCTGCGTCGCTCTTTTTTTCTTCGGTGGTCTCGTTGTGTTGATCTGTCACGGAAAATCCTTGCTCTAGGCAGCAAACTGGCTGCTCGTTCTTCTGGCCCCCCAAGGGGACCCCATTTGTGTCGGTTACACCGGCGGCAATCGCGCATCAAACGATGTCGCGTATGCGTCAGAATTCTGTCGGATGAGCCGACTCTCTGGGAAAAAAGGCCTGTGATCGACGGGAGCGCGGTGTTGTCAGATCCGCGCACAACATCCGTTCTTTCGGCCTGATGTCTGCATTCTCACTCAAAATCTCTCGATAAAACAAAGCTGAGAACCCAGGACAAAATCAAGGGCTATCTCCTGCGGCACACAGTTTCGGCTGTGAAGCGAGGAATTTCCCCAACGAATTTCCCGGAGCCAGTCCCCGTTTTGCCAGTCCCCGTTTTGTCAGTGTTTCTCAGGAGTCTGGGTTTCCTCGCCTCGCCGCATGCGAAACGGTTCACTCTTCACAATTTCGGTGACCAGCACCGAAAATTTGAAGTCACGTTCCTTCAAAGATTTGACTATCTTAGCGGTCGCACACCGATCATAAAACTCTAGACCACGTCCCAGGGCGTAAGTCAGCATTTTTTCTGCCAGACATTCTCCGAATTCGCATTGTTTGCTTCGTAACACTGCCGTCAATTCGATCGGACCGGTGAATGATCCACCACCTCCCGGCAATTCGCCCCTGGTATCCAGTGGCTGGCTGGCGTCCGTTTCCCGCCAGCGACCAATCGCATCAAAATTTTCGATTCCGAACCCCAACTGGTCCATCGTTCGATGGCATGAGGCACACGAAGCATTTTCTCGATGCAGTTCTAACTGCTGCCGCAGCGTCAAATTCGGCTGAGCTTTGGCGGTTTCTGCCAATTCTGGTACGTTCGCCGGTGGCGGTGGAGGTGGCTTATTCAGGATCACCTCCATCACCCATTTGCCACGTTTCACCGGCGAAGTCCTGTCTGGGTTTGAGGTGAGCGTGAGAATACTCGCCTGCGTCACGAGTCCCGCCCGATTTTTTCCCAACAAGCTGACCTGCTGAAACTCGGGACCCGTCACCCCGGCAATCGCATAATGCTGGGCAAGCCGCTCGTTGACAAAGGTGTAGTCGCCGTTCAGAAATTCCAGAATAGACCGGTCTTCCCGCATGACGTGTTCGAAAAACCGAGTGGTTTCGCGTTTCATGTCCTCACGCAATTCCTCGCTGAACTGGGGAAACTGCTTGGGATCGGGTGTGATTTCGTTCAAAATTCGCAGCTGCAGCCATTGTTCGGCAAAGTTATCCACAAGAGCCCGTGATTTCGGGTCGGCCAGCATCCGACGAATCTGACTGTCGATCACGGCATCCGTATGCAGATCCTCCCGCTGGGCATGCGACAGCAATTCCTCGTCGGGCAGGCTGCTCCATAAAAAGTAGGACAATCGAGTTGCCAGCTCATAATCGTTCAAAGGATGCCGATCTGCGGCATCGTTTGGGTTTTTGTCGGTTTCCATCCGAAACAGGAATTGGGGCGAGACCAGCACCGCTGTGACCGCAACCTGCATCCCGGTGATAAATGACTCACCCTGCGCCATGATGCGCTCGACCAATCCGACAAAACGATCGAACTCCTCGCCGGAAACCGGTCGCCGAAAAGCACGTTGAATGAATGGTCGCAGATTTTCCCGCGCGGCATCCGCGATCGATTTTCCTTCGCCAGGAACCGCAGCCAGCAGGGACCGATGAAAGGGGGGATAGGCCGATTCGTCGACCGAGATCGGGCCAATGATTTGGACATCCCGAACGATCAGGTTTCGATCTCGCAGCTTCTTGTCAGGAGCTTTTTCATTGTAAAAGTCATTCAAAAAGGCAACGCCAAATTGGTGCGTGTCCCGTTCGACATGCAGGGAAAACTCAAACTGGCCGAAGCGGGATTCCCTCTGATTCACCTCGAATTGGGTCACAGGCCGGCCATCCAGCCGAAATTCCATTTTCGTGGCTTCGTCTCCGGCTGGAGTTTCCGCAGCACTCACTTTCAACCGATATTCCCCTGGATGCGGGAAGACAAAATCGACATGAAATCCGCCGTTCGACACCAGAATCACCGCGTCATCGCCATGCGAATGAACCACAGCGCTGCGATGCAGGCTATCACGATCGAACTCTTTTTTCGCGGGATTGGCCGTATCGACAGTCAGGATTGCTTCTTGTGCGATTTTTTCGGCCGCATTCAGGTACTTTTCCATGAGCAGCGGCGGCAGTGAAAGAACATCTCCAATATTGTCAAAACCGTAGCCAACATCATCCGAAGGAAAATCCTCGGCCGGGCGAAAAGTGACCCCCATCAGATCACGAATGGTGTTGTTATATTCAGCGCGGTTCAAACGACGGGCGGTCACACGACCGGGATCCGTGACTTGGGAACAGTCCAGCTTGTGGAGCTTCTCGTTAAGATATTCCAGCAATTTCGCTTTTTCTTCTGCCGACGGTTGTGGTTCGTCCGACGGTGGCATTTCCCCCGCTGAGATCAAATTAAACGTTCGTTCCCAGGTTCTTCGATCCTTGAGCATCGACTTTTCATCCGGATATTTGGTGAACGAAACCCCCGCCTCGGGGTTGTCGGCCCCATGACATTTCTGGCAATACTTTTGCGAGAAAGGGGTCACCACCGCAGAAAAATCCGGCGAGACCGCTGCCGCGACCTCGTTCCCATCCCCGGTGTTGGTGCGGTTCCCAGTAGACTCTTGAGGGGCCGCTGAGGTCTTTCTCACCGTTGCCAACGGCCAAGCGACCGCCATGGTGAGTGCTACCAGGGCGGAAAGACTCAGTCCCATCAAAAACGAGGGGCGATCAACTTGCGACAGCCAGGATTTGGGTTTCTTTGTCGTTTTGATTTGTTTGCGCCGCAGCGATTCCCCCCAACCGAGACTTCCCTCCTGGCCACGTCCAGTTTTTTTGGCGGTCAATTCTTTGGCCGTCTGAAAGGGAAGCCGTTTCGCGGAATCCTCTGCATCACCGGGAACGGTAAAGGCCTGATGACATTCCGGATTCGGGCATTTTCCATGCTTTCCTGCATACTGTCCGTCGACATGGAAGGATTTTCCACAGTGTGAGCAGGTGATGGTAATTCGCATGAAAAACTCGAACAATCGGTGTCGGCAAAATCAAATGTCACAATGCACGTTCTTTCGTAGTATAACGCGTGATTCGGACAGAAGTCCATTTTTAATGCTTCAAGAAAATTCTGGGACAATTTTCCCTGTTGCTTGCGTCACGGGATTGTTTCCGTGGGATCTGCAATTTTCCGGTGTTTTTCTATGATGGTGATTCCAAAATATCACTTCAATACCCCTTGCGGATTCACCATTTTGTGTTTGAATATCTGGGGGATTTTCATGCATGGATCGATTGACGATATTGCAATCGAAACAATACTGAGAACAAAACGGGTTTAGGAAATTGAACCATGGGTCGTTTTCGTATTCTGTCGCTGGATGGTGGTGGAATTAAAGGGGCATTCAGTGCTGCCGCGTTGGCGGTTTTGGAAGAAAAAACCGGCCATCGCTGCGTCGACCATTTCGATTTGATTTCGGGTACTTCGACGGGAGGAATCATCGCGATTGGCTTAGGGCTGGGACTTTCGGCGCCTACGATTGCTGATTTCTACCAGGAACGGGGTCCGATCATCTTCCCCAATACCAGCCTCGTGCAGTGAACGGC
Organism: Schlesneria sp.; assembly: GCA_044354755.1. Taxonomy (GTDB): domain Bacteria; phylum Planctomycetota; class Planctomycetia; order Planctomycetales; family Planctomycetaceae; genus Schlesneria. The sequence continues at coordinate 7,511 of JBIKZJ010000306.1, forward strand.
AGCGACAATCAAGCAAGTCTTCTGGGGCCCGAAACTCTCGGGCGACACGCTGCGGGATCAATTGCAGTTGGTGTTTGGTGAGCGAAAGTTTGGGGAATCGCAATGCCGACTGGTGATTCCGACTTACGATGCGATTGGAGGCCGGATTTTCACCATGAAGACGGCTCATGATCCCCGCTTTCAGTTTGATGTCGATGCACCCGCTGTCGATGTGGCACTCGCCACTTCCGCGGCACCCACATTTTTCAAAGCGGCAAAATTCCCCCGCCACGAACATGCCAGTTATGTCGATGGTGGGGTCTGGGCAAATTGTCCGGCGATGGTGGCCTTGGTGGAAGCCGTTTCGTTTTTGAATATCCCGCTGGATGACATCGATATTCTTTCGATCGGAACCACCACAACTCCCTTCTCGATTGCCGATAACGCCGAGGCGGGTGTTGCGGAATGGAATAGGGGTTTGGTGGACGTGATGTTTGCAGGTCAAGTCGAAGCCTCGTTCAAGCAAGCTGGTTTAATGACAAAAGGGCGACTGCATCG
>JBIKZJ010000307.1:0-7984 GCA_044354755.1 Schlesneria sp.
AGCGGTCAAACCCAACGAGGCAAATGCCACCGATCCAGAACAACAACGGGATGCCGAAAAGAAACCCGCTGCCGAAAAGAAACCGATGCCGAATGGTGGCGACGCCGATGCCGACGCCATGAAAGAAAAAGCAGAAGAGAAAGATCCCTCGAACACACGGGAACAATCTGCCGGAAAACCTGAGACAAAAAAAGAAAAACCTCAACCTCAACCCAAACCGACACCCGAATCAGAACCGACGAAAAATGGTGGTCCGACGGAACCACCACAACCGCAACCGTCCGAGGATCCGGCTGACGATCCTGCTGGCGATAAGGAATCCCAACCCAACGGACCCAAGCCGAAGGAATCTGATAAACCCCAAGATCCCGCTGGTGCGAAACCGGGTGAACAATCCGGCCAAAGTGAAGATTCAGAACAAGAAAATTCCAATTCCAAGACGCCCGGTAAAACGGAAGCCGAGGATTCAGGTCAGGATACCCCTGCTGCGGAGTCAAACGAGAAAACACCGAAAAAGAAACCTGCCCCTTCAGCGCCGAAACCGGCAAATGATGCAAATCAGCCCCCTTCTGAGCCGGAATCGACGGCCGATCAACCGGAAACAGGCGAGGAAGCCCCGGCTGATGCTCCGGATGGAGTCAAAAAGAATGCGGATGGAACCGAAAAGGGGACAGCGAAGCCTGATCGAGACCCAAAGTCGAAACCCTCTCGTACCAATAACGACAACGTTCGCCGTGATCCGAGCGAAAAACCGGAAACACGGCCGGGCGATTCATCGGCTGCTGATCAGGAGTCAGAGCAGCCCGAAAAACCCGAAAAAAAACCAGTGACTTCCAAAACCAATTCCGCGTCGAAAAAGCCTGCCAATCAGGAGTCCGCACAGGATTCATCGAGCAATCCCGATCAGGCCATGAAAGATCCGGAAGCGAAGAAGCCTGCACAAAAGGGACCATCCAGGACGGAAAAGCCCGATAAAACGGAAAACCCGAGTGAAGAGGCCGAAACCGACACCGACACGGATACATCCCCAAGCGAGATCACGGACATCAAACCCGAACAATCAGCCGATTCACCACAGTCCAAAGTGAAACCTAAAAAATCGCAAAACTCGACGGATGACAATTCTGAGAGTGAACCGTCTGATTCTGACCCCAAGTCTGACCCCAAGCAGCCCCCGCCATCAGAAAGTGAGCACGAACAGCCTGCCAATTCGGATGCAGAAGGTTCAAAGCCGGATAAATCCGGTCGCGGTGACAAAGGAACGGGTGAAAAATCGGCATCCAACCCTGATGGATCCAAGCCGGGAGAAGAATCGTCATCGGAAAACAAGACCGAAAACAAGAAACCCAAGTCGGATCCAGCGGAAAATCAGCCAAGCAGTCGTGACAAAAAGCCTGGCAAAGGCCCTTCCGAGCAAAAATCACCCGGTGAAAAGAGCGAGTCGGGAAAAGGGAACGGGGAGGGTGAGGGGAAAAAAGCGGGCGAAGGGGGATCTGCTGCCAAGCCTGCCGATTCAGCCGACTCACCAAAACCGGGTAAGCCAGGTGGCAGCACTATGAGTGGTGGTGGAATTGATGGTGACGGGGAGGGTTCGGCGACCGAGGGGGGGGAAAGCCCTGCTGTGGCACCGGGCGAAGAAGCCAATATGGAGTACAACCGTCAAGCGACCGAGCTCATTTTGCAAAAGTTAAATAAGCAACTCGAACGAGGTGAGGTCGATGCGGAACTGCTCGAAAAACTGGGCTGGACTCAGCAGGAAATGAAACAATTTGCGGATCGGCTCTCCAAGCATCTGCAAGAATCGAAAAACGCTGACGAAGCCCCTGAATCTAAGGCTCGGCAGTTGCAGTTTGAGGAAATGCTGAAGAATCTTGATCTGCAAAAATCCGGGACGCAAAGAGCCGGAGAAAAAGAACCGAAGCGAGGAGTTTCCCAGATCGAAGCCAAGCGAACACCGGTCCCACCGATCTATCGCTCGGCCTATGAAAAGTTCACCCGCGATCAGGCTCGCCTGAAGAAGGGTGCTGGAAAGAAATGACGGCCACCCTGAACGAGTCACACGACCCGTTCAGGGACTGAGCGAATCCACGAATGATTCGATACCAGACTCAATTCGACGCCAAGCTCGAATAGTGTTTACAGACTAGAGTAGTGTTTCCAGCAACATACGAATTTTTCTCAGTTCGAGTGCCCGGTCATGGCCGTGCAGCCATTCGGGAAGAATCTCGACCGACAGTGCCCGATTGTAATGAAATCGACGCAGTTGGCTGATAATCCTGCTGTAATCGACTTCGCCCAACCCGACAGGGACCTGAACTTGGCTCGGTGTGGTATCGCGAAGATGTACATGGTTCACATACGGAAAGACCTGGTCGTAAGATTGTCCCGCGTAGCGTCCACAAATGTAGTAGCTGACATCCAGCGTTAAACCAAGACCAGGAACGGCCTGACAAAGTTCGACTGCGGTTTGCGGATCTTCGGTCAAATGCCCGGTTTTCGTCTTCAATGAAAGGCGAATACCCGCAGAATTGGAGGCCGCCAGCCGACTGCGCAAACGATCAATCTCTTCGTTAAATGGGGTCCCCAAGGTGGCTGCAGGGATCGTAATCTGGGTGATTTTCAACATTTTTGAGACCTTGCAAAGGGTCTCGAAAACGTCCAGAGCCACGTCCTCTTGGAGATTGATCGCGACTGGAGTGAGTCGGGTTGTTTCGCGATAGAATTGGAAAAATTTGGCCGGTGAAGCGACAACCTGCGATGGCTTTAGGTGATCGGTGGATTCGTTCAACCAAAGTTCGATCTTGTCATAGCCCAAATCAACCACTTGTTGACAGGCGATGGCAAAACTGACTTCAGAGAAACATTGCGATGAAATTGCGACAAACACTCCCTCACACTCCTTTGATCTGGGCGTCCGCAACGTAACCTGCGTCGCCAAATGGTGGCAGGCAATTGTGCCGCGAAACGAAAGTCAGTTGTGAAAATACTCCGTTTGGGCAATTTCTGCAATAACGGCCGCTCGTCTGAATAGGTCTGTTTGCAGGTTCTTTGCGGAATGTCCGTACTTTGCCGAAGAAAACGCCGATAGATAGGGCAGGAACATCGCTTCGTTCATGGGCGAAGTGGCATCGTCCGCCTCATCGGTTGGAGAGAGAACATGCAATTTCGCGGGATTTTGGGATTTCTGGCGGTGGTTGCCGTCAGTTTTTCTGTCGGCTGTTCAATGACAAAAAGTACGACTGTTCGCGGTCAGGGCCCCGAAAATAATGGGCCGATCATCGGTTCGGCACCGGGCTATGGTGATTTAATCAAATCACCTTACAAGGGCCGGCATGATCATCATGATTTCAAGCCCTCGGCAGGGATTAGCAATGCGAGCGCCGGATACGAGGGGGGATTTTATGCCCCTGACGGTGATTACACCCAGGCCAATCAGCCTTATACGGTTGACCCCAATGGGTGCCCTCAATGTGACAATGGGCAACAATGTCCGCAGAGGGGCTGCCGACGGTGTGGTCGTGGATGCGGATATCAGAACGGTATGCCTCAGCACGTGCAGACCTACCAGTTTGATTATCCACAAAATATGGTCTATCCGCAGCAGGGGCCTCCTGCTGGCATGGTGCAGTATCCTTACTACACGCTCCGCGGCCCCACGGACTTTTTCATGAAATAAGCCGGGGCTGCCATCGGCAAAAACCGCATCGAACCAGAGGCATGCCGCACGCATGTCTCTGTTCGCTTTTTCCCCGAAGTAAATCCAGGTTTTTGTTTTCAATCGGATTTCTGCGGGGGTGGGTCTCTTTCAGCGAGATTCTCGATCGGCTTTTCACGAAAAAACAAGACTTGCCCATCCTGCTCGTTCGCACGGGATTGCCAACGAACATCCTGCCGCAATCTTTCGATTAACGGTCCCCTGTAGGCCTGATCAATCACAATCGTGTTGACTCGGTAGCGATCCAGTGTTTCTTGCCAGCCACTTTGCAGTTCGACGACCTGCAAATATGCGAGCCATGTGTCACGGGGAATCAGATGGGCATGGGAATTCACGAATAACGCGAGTCCCTCAGGGCCGGCCCACTGCAGGTAGTCCCCCCATTCATACGTATTGAAAACCAAACCCTGAGGTGGATGCTGGCGCAGATACTCTGCCGCGAAGACGGGTGTCATGGTGGAGACCGCTTGGCCGATTTCTGACTGCTTGTTCCAGAGCAAGGCCTGTCCCGGCGGACTAACGATCAAGCCGGAAAGTACCAGCATCAGCGAAACCCACGTCCAAGTTTCCAATCGGGGGGCAGGGACAACAACCGAAGGGCGTTGCTGAGATGCTCGCCAAATCGCGTATCCATGATGCGAAAGTTGAATTGCAGCCACGGGCGCCCACCAGATCACCATGCGGACACTCCACATTCCCGCCAAACCGAGTCCCGTCAACGTTAATAACTCCCAACCCAACAATCGCCGGGGGGTCCAGCGATAAGCAATCAGCAGCAGCAGCGTCACCAAAGCGAAGGACTGCCCTTCCCCTGACCGGATGGTCATTGGCTGCCATTCGGTCAGATCTTGAAGATTCGGATTGGCCGAAAATTGCCAGACTTCGACATACAAACCCGTTCCATAGGGATTCAGGACAACCGCGGCCGACGCGAGGATTGTCAGGAGAAACAGCCGCCATACCGACCGATCACAACTGGAACGCCAAAGACTTCCGGTTCGAAACAGAAGATCCAGCCAACGACCAAAACCAAAGCAGGTCAACAGCCCCAGGCCGACAAAAAAGGACGGATGCAGATTGGCCCACAAGGCGAACACCAGCGGAATCGCGATCCAGTCAGGCTTGCGTACCTGTTTGTGGGCCAGTCGAGTCAGCACCAGAATGAAACAGAAAAGACCCGCTAATTGTGGCCTCAAGACGGACAGGGGAATCCATCCGATCGTCAAAAACAGACCGAGCGATAACAGGGCAAATCCACCATGTCGGGTCTGTTGATAGACCGACCGGCACAGCATGGCCGCACACCCGGTCACCAGCAGAGCGTACAGCCCCTTTAAGCCGGCGACCTGCAGCCGTGGCTGGCTGATCACCCCCAGTCCAACCAGTTGGCTAAGCCATTGTCCATCGATAAAGGGGACCCCTTTGGCTAACGGCAGCAGGGGTTCTGTGGCAGGTAACGTTTGATTTCGCCAGATGTACCGTCCATAGCTGAGATGCCCCCAGACATCAGTGTGCCAGATTGGGCGCGAGCACAAGCCGAGATAGACCAGCACCAGGACACCGACTATTCCCGCGATAGAGCGGGGAATTCTCAGCGATGCGGGGATCCAATCTCGCCGCATCGATCGTCCAGAGGCGGGTGTATCAACAGTTGTGAACGAGTCCAAGGTGTTTTCGATTTCAAGGGTCGCTTGACAGTCTTCGTCGTGAGGAAGAGCATTCGCTTCCTGCGGATGTTGCTGGCGGCGAACGAGGATCTTCCTGTTCGATCATGATAACCAAAAGTCGACTCATCCGTCATTGATTACCCACGTTCGTTTTGTTTTAAAGAATCGGTGCCATGCAAATCCTGTTGGTCAATGATGATGGTATTCACGCTCCCAGCCTGCATGCGCTCCACGACGAACTGAAGCAATGGGGTGATGTCACTGTCGTGGCACCCGCTGTAGAACAAAGTGGCGTTGGTCATTCGATCACATTTCTGCATCCGCTGGTGGCGCACAAAGAATACAAAAACGGTGCGTTTTTCGGCTGGAAATTGGAAGGGAGCCCTGCGGATTGCGTCAAACTGGGGGTCTTGGAATTTTGCCCAACCAAGCCGGATGTGATCGTCAGCGGCCTGAATACCGGTGCGAACATCGGGATCAACGTGCTGTATTCCGGGACCGTCGCCGCCGCGATCGAAGGGGCGTTCTTTGGAATTCCGTCATTTGCGCTCTCCCAATGGATGGATGGGCCACCCGATTTTGCCGCGACATCACGCCGGGCAATTCCCCTGTGTCAGCAACTGCTACCGAAAACTCGTCCCGGTCAGTTGTGGAATATTAATTTTCCGCCCCCGAAAAACAACTGGCCATCCGGGATCAAATTCGTCTCGATGGGGGTCAGACGCGTCTCGGAAGAAGTCGAGAAACGGATCGATCCGCGTGGTCGAACCTACTACTGGAGCGGGTTGAATCCGATTCGCAGTCATCTACTCGACGACGGAACGGATATCAAACACCTGCAAGAAGGAAATATCACCGTTACCCCGCTGCACTTCGACCTGACCGAGCAGGTCTTTCTAAAAGAATTGCAGGGGGAGAATTGGACTCTGCCCGATTAATTCGCGATCGCATGCTACTCAGGGTTCTTAACCGACCAGTTCGGGAATCGGGCGATGTCCATCAATCAGATACCGGGGGCGTCCTGCGGGATCGCGGACCGTCGTCGTGTCCAGGTCGATGCCAAGGTTATGATAGATCGTCGCCAGAACTTCGCCATAGTGGACCGGTCGTGACTGAGCCGACTCCGCCAGCGAATTGGTCGATCCAATCACCTGGCCGGTTTTCATTCCCCCGCCAGCCAACAGTGCGCAACTGACCTGTGGCCAATGATCGCGTCCGCCAGCGGGATTGATTCGTGGGGTACGCCCAAACTCACCCCAGGCTACGACGCTGACATCCTTGGACAACCCGCGGTCATGCAGATCATCGACAAGAGCTGTCATGGCCTGATCAAACACGGGCAGAACCTTGCGAGCATGCACAAAATTGGCACCATGCCAATCAAAGTCGGCAAACGAAACCGTCACACAGCGAACGCCCGCTTCAATCAAGCGACGGGCGACCAGAAATCGCGAGACCAGAGCGCGATAACCAAGATTGGAATAAGGGAGGATTTGATCATCGTCAACTCCATATCGGGCTCGGACCTTGGGGTCTTCGCGATCGAGATCCAAGGCTTGCATGACTCGGCTCGAGGTCAAGACATCCAGAGCCTGATCCACATGCGTGTCGAATCCCCCCAGACGCCGCCGGGCGTCGGACTGATGCCGAAATCGATCAAAAGAGCTCAACAGCGCACGTCGATCATCCATTCTCGCAATCAAATCTGGCTGCGGTAGCATATTGGCGCGAGTTTCTCCGTCGGGCCGAAACGGCTGATGCGCCGAACCCAAAAAACCAGCACCGCCAATATTGTACGGAGTATGCTGCATCATTTCCGAAAGATCCGCCACTGCAGGGACGGCGCGATGCGTCTGCCCCTGGACTGCCGAGATCATCGAACCGAAATTCGGTGCTCCCCCCTGTAACTTGTTGCCGTAGGGGGCACCCGTCACACACAGGGTCGAAGCGTGGGCACCGTCAGATCCGACAAGCGATCGAATGATCGCAAATCGATCCATTCGCTGCGCCAGTCTGGGAAGAAGTTCGCTGATTTGAATCCCGGGAACTGATGTCGAAATCGGATCAAATTCACCTCGTATCTCGGCAGGTGCATCTGGCTTCAGGTCATACATGTCCTGGTGCGGCGGGCCACCTGGCATGTAAATCATAATTGCTCCCCGATGGGGCGAGGTACTGCGGGATTGTTCTGGAGATGCCGATTCGGCACTCAGGACTGCCGGAAGATTCAATCCCCCCAGGAAGAGCCCTCCCACCTGTAAAAACGAACGTCGATTGACTCGATCACAAAACGAAGACAATCGGGTGCCATTAAACGTGAGCATCATCAACCTCACTGGATGGGGTTCAAAACATCTTGCGCGATGATACATCAACGTTTGCGAGCGTGAAATAGACGAGAAGAAATTGGCGGCTAAAAACGATGTGGAATTTGACTGAGGAGGGTACTCTCAAAACAGCTGGCATGGTCCGTTTACAGAGCCTGAGGCCGTCGGAATCGCAGGGCAAGCTGGAAATTGGTGTTTCTGGAATTGCGAAAACAGAACTGCATCAGACCCGTCTTGACCGAAATCGTGTTTTGACGTGTAATCCATCGGTAATT
>JBIKZJ010000308.1:0-7963 GCA_044354755.1 Schlesneria sp.
CAGCCGATCAAAAACCCTTTCAAGACAGCTCGCTTCCGTTTTCCGGTTCCATTTCCTTTGGCGGCAGAGTTCTGGATTCCTCGACACCTCCGATCACTTGCCGATCCGCCCGGTTTTTAGTATGAGAGCAGTTGTATTCACGCATTCGACCCAGCAGTCTGCCCCGTAGGGGACGTGCCATGGATGGCTCGATTGTGAAGTCGTGCCTGTTGATTTTCAAAGGAATCTAGCCCCAATGGGTGGCGCCCATTCCTCCGTGTTTATTTAACTCGCACCTCGGATTTCCCCCACTTTAAGGAATTGCACCGATGAAATTTGGCAAAGTGACCGCATTTGGATTATCACTGATTGGATTGTTGATCAGTGCTCAATGCGTGGCGATGGCTCAAGCTCCTACTGCTGATGCGGCAATCAAGGACCGCGTCGCCGGCTTTGTGAAAGCTTATAATGGTCGAAACGCCGCAAACTTGTCTGACTTTTTCACAGACGACGCCAATCTGATTGATATTGATGGTGGAGTGATTCGTGGCAAAGCGGGAATTGGTGCACAGTTTGCTGCGGGTTTTGCCGCATCATCGAATTACAACCTCGAATCCTCGGTCGATTCGATTCGTTACATCACTCCCGATGTGGCACAAATCGAAGGTGCGTCGACGCTGACCGCTCAGAATGAAGCGACGATCGTCAACCGCTTTGTGACCCTGTTTGCCAAGAAAGACAATGTCTGGAAGATCGCGGAAATTCGAGACCTGCCAGCACCTGCAGAAGACATTCATCCTGGAACTCGATTGAAGGAATTGGAGTGGATGATCGGCGACTGGGTTGATCAAAAGGGGGATCTGAAGATTCACTCCTCGGTCAAGTGGGGTGAAAAGCAAGCCTATTTGACGCGTGTGACGACCGTCGCAGCGGGTGAAGAGACCAGTTTCAGCAGCTTGATGGTACTCTGCTGGGATTCTCAGTCTGGTCAGATCAAATCCTGGCTGTTTGATTCTGAAGGGGGACGCGGAGAAGCGACGTGGACTCGTGCATCTCAGGATCAGTGGGTCTTGCGGGCCACAGGGAGTCTGCGGAACGGATTGCCGAACTCGGCAACACAAATCGTGACTGTGGTCGGGAAAGACGCCATCAAGACCAGTTCGATCGACCGAATCATTGGGGGCGAAGTGGCTCCGGATACGGATGAAATCATGATGGTTCGCAAGGCTCCTGCGGTGGGTGGTGCAGTGGCCCCGGTTCCAGCTGCTCCTGTCGTCAAACCAGGTTTTCCAGTACCCGTTAAGGTTCCTGCGGCACCTGCCGTAAAGCCACAGTCGTAAGCGGAAAATGATTCCTCTTCAGATCCGTCAATGAATCAGGTTGAGTCCCGTTTGAAGTTGGTTGATTCAAGGTGATTTTTGTGACTTACTCCATTTGTCTTTGCTTCAGGGTGTCATCGAGATGACTAAGCGATTCGCACTTTTCCTGATGATTTCGGCCGGCCTGGCATGCATCACTTCTCCGGCATTCGCCCAACGAGGACGAGTTGGCGGGGGGGGTGGTGGCGGGGGTATGGCACGACCTGCGGGTGGTGGCGGGGGTGCCCCGATGCAACGTCCAGCGATGCCCAGTGGTGGTGGCATGGCAAGGCCCGCGCCGGCTCAAGCTTCGCGCCCTGCAGCAATGCCGAGCCGCCCTGCGAATCCGGGTGGCGGGAATTTCGGAGGTGCGGCACGCCCCTCAATGCCATCAGCCCCCGCCGGGATGGCTCGACCCTCGATGCCAAACAATAGATTGCCGAATGCCGGAATGGCAAATCGCCCAAATCCTGGAGCGATGACACGGCCCGCACCAGGAGGAATTCCCGGGGGGGTTCCTGGGGGTGGAGGTGGTATGAATCGCCCGGCCACTTTCCCAGGTCAGATTGGTGGTGGTGCTGGTCAGATCAACCGACCATCCGGAGGAATCGCGAGCGGTGTTCGTCCCGGCGGTCCGAATACTGTTCCTGGACAAATTCCAAATCGCCCCAGCCCTGGTTTTGGGGGAGTGAATACCCTGCCCGGTCAAATCGGCGCGGGTGGTCTCAATCGTCCAGGAGCGGGTGGAGCCACGACACTACCCGGACAAATCGGCAATCGACCGGGGGGTGGGCAAATTGGAATGAATCGACCCAACCCCGGCGCTGGCGGTCCCACAACACTCCCCGGTCAAAATGGGAATCAGCCCGGAGTTGGTGGAGGGGGACTTAACCGCCCAGGATTTGGTGGCGCGGGAACGTTGCCTGGACAAAACCCAACACGGCCAGGATTTGGGGGCGGTAACGTGAATTTTCCTGGGGCGGGTGGGACTGGTTTGAATAGACCAGGTCAGGGAGGTGCTGGAAATCTTCCTGGTCAAATTGGGAATCGGCCCATTGGAGGAAACGGACCCGGAAACCGACCCAACTGGGGTTCCGGTGGAGCGGGGAATCTCCCCGCGCAGATTGGCAATCGGCCGATTGGAAGTGGGAATAACAACAACGTCGTCATCAATAATAATAACAACACCAATATCAACCGCCCCAATGTCAACGTAGGGGGTGGTGGATTTAACAATGGCAACCGCCCCAATGGCAACTGGGGTAATAACAATAACTGGAACAACAACAACAACTGGGGCAATCGGCCCGGTGGTAACTGGGGTGGTAACGGGAATGGCAACTGGGGCGGAAACAACAACTGGGGCCATGGAGGCGGCTGGTATGGCGGCGGCGGCAACGTCGTAAACAATCATTATTATGGTCCGGGTTGGAGTGGTGCCAATTATGGAAATTGGTATCACGGTGGTAGCAGCGGAAATTTCTGGGCTGGTGTGGGAACAGGCTTAGTGGCCTCGTGGGGAGTGAACGCGCTCTATAATCCTCGATATGCTTATAACAGCTACGGATATTACCCTTCTGCGTGGGCAGCACCGGTTTACGGTAGTTGGGGCCTCAGTTCGGTCTCGTCTGATTGGATGTATTCCAACTACGCCAACCCGTATATCACACCTGCCACTCAGACCGTGTATATCCAACAGTCACAGCCCGTGGTCATCGCGGTGGATGGGACCTCGCAAGCACCAGTGACCGAACAGGTCGTCGCCTATGATTACTCAAAACCAATTAATACGGCGTCAACACCTCCTGAACCGACGGCAGCCGAGTCGGCACAAAAGGTGTTTGAATCGGCCCGAACGAGCTTCAAACAGAATGACTATGGACGGGCATTAAGTCTTGCGGATCAATCGTTGAGTCAACTACCGAGCGATCCCGTGCTGCACGAATTCCGTGCCTTATGTCTGTTTGCCCTGAAGCGATATGACGAAGCGGCCGCAGTCAACTATGCCGTGCTGTCAGCTGGCCCCACCTGGGACTGGGCAACGCTGATCAACCTCTATTCGGGAATCGAAGTTTATACCGGTCAATTGCGCGAGCTGGAAAGCTATGTCAAGCTAAAACCCGACTCGGCACCGGCTCAATTCCAGTTGGCTTATCTGTACCTGGCCCAGGGGGCAAAAGAGGCGGCGGCCAGGCAATTTGGCGTTGTGTCAAAACTGCAGCCCGCCGATGCGTTGTCGGCGCAGCTTGCGAAAACGCTTGACCCTTCCGAAGAGCAAAAACAGATTCAAAAAACGATGACGGCCGAGAGCAATCCGCCTCAGCCATCGGCAACGCCAATCGATCCGGCTGCGCCAGCGGCCACTACAGAAAAGACGCAAACCGAAAAGCCACAAACAGCGCCCTTGCCTCCACCCGCCAAGATGGCGGGAACATGGATTGCCAATCCAGATCCCAAGGTCAAAATCACGCTAGTTTTGAGTCCCACGGGCGAGTTTTCGTGGGGGGTCACGCAAGATGGTCGTACACAGACCATTCAAGGGCAGGCGGGATATCAGGATGAGGTCTTGATTTTGAGTCAACAGGATGGCCCGCCGTTAGCCGGTAAGATCACGTTTGACGACGAGAAAAAGCAATTCGGGTTTAAGCCACCAGGCTCACCTGATGATGTACCTGGGCTGAGCTTTGCTTTTGAGCCCAGCCATAACTGATCAGACAGGACTGTCGCATTCACTTGAGTCGACTCACTTGAGTGCGTCAATGTCACGCCGGACTGCGGCGGTTGATTTTTGGCGAACGATTTACAGGAATTCCATCACGACGCGATCCGCAACGAAGCGACCTTCCCGGGTCAACTTGATCCGGGAACCGTCGTCATCGAGCAGACCACGTCGTGTTTGTTCCTGGATTGCTGGCCCGCAGATCGCGTCCAGTTCCATTCCGGTCTGCTCACGGAACTGCTGACGTGAGACTCCTGAGATTCGCCGCAGCCCCAGATAGATTCGTTCTCGGGCTCGATGATCTGGCTCAAGCTCTTCCGAATCAGCAACAGGGGATTCGTTTCTTTCCAGCCGTGCCAGCCACCCGAGGACGCTGCGGAGATTGGTTTCACGTCGCCCATTCAAGTAGCGCGCAGCACCCGGTCCGAAGGCCCAGTATTGGTCCCCGTTCCAATAAACATGGTTGTGGCGGCATTCGTATCCCGGTTTTGCAAAATTGGAAATTTCGTATTGCGGATATCCAGCAGCCGGCAGCAGTTCCATCGCCAGTGCATATTGGTCTCGTTCAGCCTCTTCCTCGACTCCACAGAATTCCCCTCGTTCACGTCGCGTCCAAAACGCGGTCCCTTTTTCAAAGGTGAGTCCGTATGTCGAGAGATGTTCCGGCTCAAGGTCGATGGCTCGCTTGAGCGTTTCTTCCCAATCGGCAAGGGTTTGTCCGGGAACACCAAAGATCAGGTCAAGTGACACATTCTGGAACGGGGATCGCAATCGCTTCATCACGGCGGCAATGTCGTCGGGCCGATGATTTCGTTCCAACAGCTTCAGAGCGTGGGCCGAAAAGGATTGGACACCCAGGCTAATCCGATTGACTCCCGCTTCCGCCAGCAGGGTGATTTTCTCGTCGTTCAGGTCCAATGGATTGGCTTCCACGCTGAATTCGGCGGTCGGTGAGCACTGAAACTGCTGGCGAATCAGTTGAAACAACCTCCTCATTTCGCTGGGTTGAGGATGGGTCGGGGTCCCCCCACCCAGGAAGAGTGTTTCCAGGGAAGTTCCTGGTAGGATTTTTGAGTTTGCCATTTCTCGTTCGATGGCTCGCAGGTAGTCACCGACGAGGTCATCTCGCCCCGACACCAGTGTGAAGTCACAATAGCCGCAACGATGAGCACAAAACGGAACATGAAAATAGGCGGCACGCGTTAACGGGGAGTCAGCGAACGGAGCAAACGATGTCACGGTAACCTCGACAGATTTCTAGCAGACAACAGAAAAAGCTCTGTTTGATGGCCCACCAGGTGACATTCCTGGTCGACACCTCTTGAATTAGTGAAACGATCTGATCTGCTGCCATGGCGGGGCCGATCAGCCAGTCTCATCGTGATCCTTAGTGGATTTGCGGCAATTGACAGGGGTTCTCCCGCTCGCGATCTTACCAAACCTGCGGATTATTCGGGCAATTCCGGCGTAAGCAGAACAAACCGTGAGTCGTTTCAGATGGGATTCAGTATCTTCTTGACTCATCAAACCTTACAGTGTTAGGGTATGCGGGGGGCGGTTTTTCCTCTAGCCTGTTTCCATTCAGCCACCACATATTCGTGGAACTTTCGTGATTCGATCAATTTCTATTGTCCCGCAATTGTTTTTGACTTCGGTTTAACGAAGGAACCAACGACTTTGTCGTGCATGGCGAAGGTTTGCTGTCCCAATGTCCAATTTTGTTTTGTAGAGATGACGATTTTCTGATGACAGCCCCCGTCAAGAGGCTTTTCTGAGGATCTGAAATCGCGATCGAGTGGTAAAACCGATCCAATGTGGTTAATTTGTCGCAATAATTTGAATTCGGGCTCGGTGCTGAGACCCTCATGAACCGACTTTGCCATCCATCAACACGACACCATTCTGACAAGAAGGATGGACCCGTGAAGTACGTCGATCGGGCAGAATTTCCAATCAGTGTGCACAAGGCGAGAAACGCGTTTCGCGTTGCTATCGTCTGTTCGCTCATTTCGTGTGCTGGGTACGCGCCGGCACAGGCTCAACCGTCAAGCAAGACCAAACCGGTTACCAAGCCAGCTGGCAAGACGGTGCCCAAAGCGGCTTTGGAAAAATTTGAGCAACCAGATCCCGATAAATTGCCCCCGGGGTTTCAGCCTGCCCCGGAACCATTGGCGATCATGGATCTTGATCAGCCCCTCGCCACCACGGACGAATTGGCGAAGCTGAAGAAAGAGGTGGTCAGCAAGTTTGCCAAAACTCTGCGTGATTGCGATTTGAGCTCCACCGGCAAACAGGTCATCGAAACGGGCGTTCGGTATCGACTTGCTGAAATGACCCTGAAAGAAAAACGGAAAGAACTGCCAGAGCTCCATAAGGCCTTGATACGAGATATCACCACAGGGATCGGTAATCCTGGGATCAAGCCAGCGGATGTCGCGTCGATGGTTCAATTTGTTAATCAGGAACTCGTCAAACAGATACCGCAGTTGCTGGTCAACAACTTTTACGTACGGCTCCATGCGGTGCTGATTCTCAGTGAATTGGACTACGCACCCAGCCATGCACTGTTGTTGCAGGTGATTCAGAGCAAAGAGATACAAGAAGATCCCGTTTTAGGGCAGCCCTCTGCAATCAAGATCGCGGCGACCCAAGGTTTAACTCGAATTCTCAAATATGCTTCGCCGCCGGTGGCGCAGCGAACGATCATCGCCCACGCATTGGTTGACGAACTGCAAAAACCTAACACACATTGGTGGTATCAGCTCCGGTTGATCGAGGCACTCAGGCACATGACCGTGGCGGTCGACGCGGGGAACAATAAACCGTTTGTGATCGATCAGTTATTTGCCCTGATCAATGACCGTGAACGACCCTGGACGGTTCGATCCAAGGCCTGTTTTGCGATTGGCCGAGTTCCGATCCCTGCGGCAGTGAAGCCCGAAGATGTCGTCAATACGGTTGCGGACTTTGCCTTGCAACTTTCCACTGCTGCACAAGCCAAGCCGAATGACCCGGTCTGGAAGAGTTGTGTCTGGGATGTTTATCTGGCCTTTAAGGCGGATGGATCCAAAGATAAGGATGGCAAAGACAAAGATCAGGATGCGGAAAGAAAAGGGGCCGGTGGGTTATTGGCCCGCATTAAGCCTGTCGCCCAGCCCGCCTATGACCGTATTGTTCCGATCGTTCGCGATGTCATCCATGGCAAGTCACCGGATGCAGGTGATGTGAAAAACCTGGGTGATTTCGTTCGTGAGCGAGTTCCGCAAAAGTAGAACGATTACTTCTGACCCCGTTTCCACTGCTGGAGACTTTTCCAGTAGTGATTGGGATTTCGTTGACGGGTCTGGTATTCACGCAGGTATGCCTGATAAGCCGGGTCGAGCGGCCGCGTTTCGCCATCCCGGTGGGCATAGACCGTCATCCCCTCGAAAGGGAGGGGTTCGACCGTGTCACCGTAAACCGTATTCAGGTCCGCATCCTTGTCCCAGCCAACAGTGTAGAGCACGAAATCACGAACCCAGCCTGCTGGAAGGGGAGTTTGTGGTGCGGCGAATCCGAGGCGGATTTCATCACCCGATCCGGTGACAACCAGTTGATCGTCGCGTGATTTCAATAGCGGAAGCACATCACCCAGTCGAGTGAAATGACCTGACATCGCCGGCCACTGCTCACCGGGAACCAGATGCTGATAATCAAACTGATCGGGGCCGTTACCGTGAGTTGGCCAGGAATGGAATGACACCCCGCCACGATCAACCAGCTCGGCGCGCATCAGGGTTAGTTCCGTTTCACGGACTTCGACGGGGGCATCATCCACGGTGAAAAAGACGGAATCCCAATAGAGTTCCATCGTCGAAACAATTCGTAGCCGATGATCGTCACCGGAAAAGAGATTAGACAGATCGAC
>JBIKZJ010000309.1:0-7961 GCA_044354755.1 Schlesneria sp.
CCCGATCTGACCACCGCTCCGTCCCCCCCTCGCCCCGATGCTGGGCTTCTTCCTGATACAGCGCAAATAACAGATCAAACGCCACCACCAAAAAATGCCCAGAGCCGACGGCGGGATCGAGGATCTTCAAATCACGCAGACTCGACGCCACCTGGTCGACGGCGTCGGTCGGAATCGGCTGCGGCACGTAATAGGCCCACTGCCGCTCGGCGTCGGTATGCAGCGGCATCAGTTCCGTCAGCGAAACCAACCCCGCGTCCCGTTGGGCACGCCACTCGACACGCCGCGCTTCCAGCCGATCCAGCGTTCCATCCGCTTCGACCGCCGCAGTCCAGCCCTGCTTTTTGCACATCGCCAGCCACATCGGACCCAAACTGTTCTGGAGCAGCCAGTCGACCATGTATCGCTCGGTGAACATCTGCGTTTTACTGGCAATCTCGTGCGGTTCGATCTTCCCCCCACCGTTGATTTTTGCGTCGAGTCCCTCACGTTCCGGGTCGTTCCAATACTGGTAAACCCAGCCAAGCGTCATGTCGTCGGTCCAGCAACTCGCCAGTTGCGGATCATCAAAGGCGTCGACCAGCGCGCGGAGGGTTTTCGGGGGGACGGGAATGAAATCGGCCATCCCTGCCGACCCATACAATCCCGGCAAATCGATCGACAGATCCTCGAAGACCAGCCGCAGTAAAAATGCGTAACCTTCGGTTTCGTCGTTCCGCACGAGTGCCGGAGCAATCTCGCGAAAATTCTTGTAACCGAGACTGTTCCAGCCCCCGGTCACGACCTGCGGACTCCGTTCGCCACACGCTTCCAGCAGCCGCAGAAAAACCAGTCGGTTGAGCAGCGTATACGCCGCCTGCTTTTCAACATCCCGGCGAAAATCCTCTTTCGTTCGTTGCTGTTTGCCCCGGATCGCCTCGGTCCGCACCTGCTCGTCCAGCCAGGCATCCATCCGTTGCCGTTTCACCCGCAGCGCCTGACTCAGTTCCGCTTCGTCGATTCGGATCGAGAGTCGATACAGCCGCTCGGCCTCGCCGCGCAGATCTTCCAGCAAGGTCGCGCGCAACGCACGAATCGTTTTCGAGAGCTGATTTTTGGCGTCAGGTGTCATCGACATAAAAAACAATTCTTCGACAGGAACAAACCACGGGCAAACGATCCGGCCACACAAAACCGATTAGTAACGCAGGGGAACATTCATTGTAAACGGATCCGGCTGCCGTTTCGGACCTGTTGCATCAATCGCTCGCGCAGTTCCGAAATCAGCGCCTCGACATCCGCTTCGGTGACCAGTTCGCGATTGCGCAACTGCAAATCGACTTTGACCACCAGCGGGCGTTTCCCTTCGCTCAGAAACCCATCGAGCAGGTCCCCCGCTTCATTTTCGGCCCGTTGCAACGCCACCACGACCGGGTCCCGCATCATCATCAACGCGGGTGCGACCGCTTCGGCGGTGGTGTCCGTGGTCGCCCTGGATAACGGCCGCATCACCGCATGCGATTGATCGGCGGTCAACGTACTAAACCCGTCACGCGACTTCAGCCGCCCCCGTCCCTGTTCGGTCTGCTGCTCTTGCCATTGTAGAATCCGTTTCCGTTCGGTGATGTACGCGTCTCGTACCTGCTGTAAGTCCCCCTCGACGGCCCGAATTTCCCGCCAGGGACGTTCCAGCGACAATTGCTTTTCAATCCGTTCTGCCGCCGCCAGCAGCTCGGGGGTCAGTAGATTCAGTTCCCGCAGTTGCTGTAACTGGAAATCAACCACATCCTCGGCCTGACGAACCCCCTGAATGGCAGCGTCTGTCAGCTCGGCACTGAACACGTTCAACAACTGCACCCCGTCACGCAGCCCCTCGAGGTTTTTCTTCACGCACTTGACGGTCGGTTTCGTCTGCCGCACCGTCCGGAGACAGGCTTCGAGTCCGTTCGAAAGTTTGTCGAGTTCTTTCGGAATCACCGCCGTTTGCGACAGTTGCCGCAAGCGTGTGAAGAGCTCTTTCAAGCGGTCAACCTGTTTGGGGAAGGAGCTCGCGACCGAATCAGCGATGGAATTGTCATCGCGGTCGACGACAATCCCGAGTTGGTCCTGAAAGAACTTGCAGATTTTGGCGCGGGCCGGAAAGCCGATATCGTCGTCACTGGCGGGAAAGATTTCCGCGCGACGAAACGCGCGGTCTTCAAAGACATCGCGTGAGCCTGCGTCGCGGATGGCGGTGATTTCTGTTCCCGCTTCTGGCTTGATTTTGACTTTGCTGCTGCGGAGCAATCCCGCGACGCAGGCCTTGATCATGTCGCTGGTATACCCATACGGGGGGCCGCCAAATTCCGTGATCAGCGTCGAACCACTCACCCCATCCAATTTTTCGATCGAGTCTTGTACGCGTTTGGGGATCACCCCGCTGCACGTCACCACATACCGACCGGCATCCAGATCGAGAATCCCCAACTCACCACCCAGAAACTTCGGCGATGGCCCGGACAAGTCGGTTTCGACCAACTGGAGTAACTCTTTCGGGGTAATCTGCAGATTGACGAAATACGGAAACAGATCGGGTAACAGCCGATTGGCGACCGAGACGATCGCCGTATCGAGTGCCGCACCATGATCCGTGGGTGCGACGGCGCGACTGCGAAAATAGATCCGTCCCGCCATCCAGGTTTTTTTTGTCAGCTCTTTGACCGTTGTCTGGAATCCTTCGTATCGCGCGACTTCCTGTTGCAACAGGCTGCGCCGGGGGGCTGTCAGCGATTGGCTTCGTGGCTGGTACTTGTTGACCATGTCGCGTGATCGCGCCATTTCCCGCGCTGTCGCTTCCAGTTCCTCGGTATCACCGCAGACCCAGACAATCCGATTGTGCAGCGCCGTTTCATCGCTCCGCTTAATCCAGACAGCATCGGTCCGCTCGTCACGCGTCACGAACCGGAAGTCGACGCGAACCACGGCGTCATCACGCGGCCCGACGAGCACCGCGTCTTGAAACTGCCGACTGTCCGAAAAATTGGCCGCCCAGGGAAACCCACGTCCCTGCATTTTCGCTAATTCGGGTTCGGACATCAGCAGCTTCAGCGATTCCTGCACGGTTTCGCAAATGGATTTGCTGCCGACGCTGATTTCACGTCGCTCGCGTTCCCATTCTTCACCCGCAGACGACTGGATCTTGTAGCCCTGCTTCTCGGAGTAACCGAGCAGATTGGCCCGTTTCAATTCTTCCAGCGCCTCGGTCACCTCTTCAAGCTGGCTCCCCCGATCGATCCGGTCGTATAAACATTGTGCCACCAGCTTGGCGTCGGTCGGGACCGTATCCTGAATCAATTCCAGCAAGGCGACCCCCTTCGCCGCCCGAATCTTTACGCCGCTGGCATCCGCCGCACATTCATTCAAAATCCGGGCCATGCTGTTCTGAATGTCTGAACCGAGTGCGGTATGCTGGATATCGTAAATCTTGTCGAGTGTCACCAGCGCCCCGACCGGTTCATCGGCCAGTTTTTGACTGCGGAACAGTTCTCCGAGCAGTTGCAGCAAGCCGCGAATCGCCTGGTCGTCACCCTGTGCCCGTGCCGACCGCGTTCGCAAGGCACTGGTCAGTTGCAGTAACAACTCGATGTGTCCCGGCAACATCGGATAGGTTTCAATGAAATCTTCTGCCGTGATCGAATCACAGTGATACGCGAACAATTTGAGATCGGCTCGATGCTTCTCGAACAGGGTTTTGAGCAGCGCTTCGGCCTCGGGCGTTTTTTGTAACAGCCGCTTATGCACCACATCACGGATATTGGTCGGTGCCAGGTGAACCCGTAATTTAGGGGGGAACCGGTCCTTGGCCCACGTCAGCAATTCCTCGCCCCCTTCTTCATCAATTTTTTGCTGGCCGAGTGCCATCAGCCAGGCTTTTCCCTTCAGCTTGGCACCCAAATCAGAAGCAAAGGCCCGCAGCCGATCGACGCGATCGTGATTCGCGCGGACGTATTGCGAGACTTCGTCGATGACCATGAATAACGTCGCGTCGGGATCACGAAATTTCAGCATGTCGCTGATCATCGCGACCGCTTCTTCCGGCGACTCGGATCGCTGATGCATCCCGGCCCGGCTGGAATACCACATCATGGGATCGGTAAACCGGTCGGGATACATTTCGCACATCACCGTCGAAAAGGCATCTTCGACCAGTGCGCTAATTTTGGCTTCGCTCCAGGGTTTGCCGAGTTTTGCGAGGGCGACTTGCTCGAACCGATCCCATTCGCCGTCTCGTTCGAGTTTTAGTTCGCAATCGGCCACGATCGGGTCCACGACACAATAGCCGAGCCGTTTTTGCACCTGCCGCATCGCGGCCGCATGAATTTGTTCGTTGTCCCGCGCGAAGCCGCCGATATCAAAGACCACGGAAATCGGCCGATCGATTTTCGCTCGTAACTTTTTCCAGGCCTCACGAAATTTTTTGGCCGAGGGGGACGAATCGCGAGCCAGCCAGGCTTCGGATAACGATTGGCCATTGGGCAACGCCACGCCATCGAGCGCCATGCCGAGCAGTTTGGCAAAGCTCGATTTCCCCGAACCATAAAAACCCGAGATCCAGACGGCGGGCAATTCGGCGCCCCCCGGTTTTTCCATTTCGGCGGTGATATTATTGAGCAGGCGCACATACTGTTCGTGAATGCCGTCGGGAACACGCCGATGATTCGGGTGTCCCTCGGTCCAGCCGCCGGTGATGATATATTCACTGACTTCGGTCGCCAGTTTTTCGGGGGTCTGTTCGTGGAAATACACGACGGGAGGAATGTCTCGGGTGACATCCAGAACGAACAGGTTACGAATCAGCATGGTAAAAACTCAGGGATAAATTCGAGGACGATAATCACTGTCAGGAGCCAGCACACCCATAAACGAAAGGCCTTTTTCACCACATCGTTCGCCAGGATACAACAAGACCACCGGAACGTTTCGCGTCCGGCCGTCGAGATGTTTCAGCAGCGCGGACGAGCGAAAAAAGGGAAATAACGAACCGGACCGCCCGATCAAGGCGACGGTGTGATCGACTTTGTCAGGATGTTCGTCGATGTAGTCGGTGATGATCCGGCTGCAGTCGGCAGCAATCCCGTCAGGGCCTTCAATCAGGGGGGCCAGTTTGTCTTTGAGATAGCCGAGCGAACGTGCTCGCGAAGACTTGGAGGTGCTTCGTTCCATCTCGGTCACGCGGTGAACCCAGTCGGCCCCCATCGACCTGACTCGATCCAACAAGAGCTTCTGCAGATTGATCGACAGGACAACCCAGCCATTCGACATCAGGTCGCTGCTCAGACGTTGAACTTCGGCTCGCAGTTTGAATTCGTCTGCGGGGGCATACTGTAAAATCGCGAAACGATAATTGCGCATCGTGCTGATGCTCGGCCCACCGTCGAGAATCAAATCTTTGCGAAGTGCGGTGAACGCATCTTCGAGCGTCAGGGAAATGTCCTGGAACAGATCAGGTTGGTCGGTCACGAGGCACCTCGCCAGCCGATCGCTTCGGTCGCACAGACGGTCATTCGTCCCCATTCCGCGAGATTGGTAAATTGCCAGTCGAAATCGACCAAGTCTCCCTGTCGCCGGAATCGGATCGCGGTGAGTCGCTTGAGTCGCCGTTCGAGTAACTCGCCACAGAGCCCGACTGAGGCGAGATAAGGATTTTCGAGAATTGTCCCGTGGAACTGAACTTCCCGCAGCAAGAACAGAAGGTAAGTCAAGGCCACGTCATCAACGAGGGGGTGCCGCATGGGGCGGGGGTCCCGATTCGTCGATAGTAAACCAGCTGCGTAGGCGGTTGCCAGCAGATTACTGCTGAACTTGGCACAGGTTGCCAGCCCCCAGCGTCCCTCGATTTGTCGCTCGACCCACCGCGTCACCAGATCACGAGTGACATCCATCCGCTGTGTCTCGCGGCGTTCGACCAGATACGTTCCGGTAAACCGGCGATAGAGCGGATCGGCCAACTGGAGATGCCAATGACAGAGGGATCGCCGGGTTTCGGCGGTCATCTGTTGCCAACCGGCAAGCAGGGGGAGGGTGGAGGGAAACGCGTCGAAACGGACGCGAAAATTGGCCAGCAACATTTGGACACGGGGTAGCCCCTTGGCACCAAACCAGCCTTGTTCGAAAGCCAGTTTGGGATCCACAGGAGTGTTGACGGAGCCACGACGTTCCCAGTAAGCGCGGGAATGCGGCAGCTCGAGGGTGCATTTCCCCAAGCGATTGTGAACGGCGAGAGCTTCAGCAGGACGGGGGTTCATGGGGTCCTCCTGTCGTCTGGTGAAAGATCGCATGGCGAAAAATCGTCTGGCGAAAAATCCGATCGGGACAAACTGGTACCGAATGCTGATAAATCAGATCGGCATTCCGACGACGAACTTTGCGGGCAACCCGCAACAAGGGACCCGTTTTTAACTCGTACGACAACCGGGAGCTTGATCATGAAGCCCTCCGGAAGTGCGGGAGGGGGTATTCCTTGACGAGTGGCCAGAGTGCCGCGACCAGCCGCCGCGCGATCAATTCCCGCGATTCGGGGGGTTCACCTTTGAGTCGTCGACCAATGGGTGCGGGGACACAATCTTCCTTGCCATAACATTGGATCCATTCCCCGAATCGTTTCGCATCCCAGTTCTCGAAAATCACGTCTCGCAGGCCCGGTAACGCGACCAGCGGGGACTGAGTCGATTGTTTGAGGTCGGCGAGTCGTTCGTCCAGCCGTTCATCGACGACGAAGCCCCAGTTGAACAACGACAAAATCCGATCGGGGTCATGATCTTGCTGGCGCAATTCCGCATCATGCCGCCGCGCCGCTTCACGAGCCGCCTGGAGTACGGCCCATTCCCAGGTATGGGGCATCAACTGTTGGAATAAATCTTCGCCACCAAATTCACTGACCAAGTCGGTATCCCACCAGCCGAGTCGTTTGTCTTCCCCTTTTTCGCCGGCCCAGGCCACGGCCAACTGTGCGGTGAGCAGCAGATCGATTTCCGACGCCAGAATCGGGACAGGACCACGCCCCTCGATCAAGACCGCGTTCCCTGTCATTTTTGCAACACTCCGTAAGAATCGCCGAAAACCAATCCAATACCGACGCAGCCCCAAACAATGAAAATCATCAGGATGATCCAGATGGTCCGGTCGGATCGTTCCCCTCAAGCGGAAATTCAGAAACCGATATGGTAGCGTAGCATTTCGATGCCGACGACCCAACGAACAGGAAAACCGATTTTCCGCAGAAATTGTGGTGGAAAGTGATGTGGGGGGATGCGTGGGGAGGGGCTATGGTTGGGAGTATCGAGCTTGGTTATGGCAGCGCGAGTGGCACGAGGCGTATCTCGGCGGGGTGTGAATCGCTGGAAAACCGAGATGAGTATCACTCGATCGTGTCCGGTCAAGAATCGAACCACTGGTTTTGGGCTCAGACGGCGACGATGAACAATATCAGCGGAGTCGAACTGAATCAGCGGAGTCAACCTGAATCAGCGGAGTCGACCTGAATCAGCGGAGTCGACCTGACCGGGAACATCGATTTCATGCTGATTGGCCTGACGGCAGGTGTCTGGCTTTCTCGTGCAACAGGATCAACAGCGGGTGGAGCCGACTTGTATGTCCGATACATCGCCACTTGCTTGAAAGCAGGCACATCCATCAGTTTCGTGTTGAACTTCGTGCTACCGACCACGATTACCCCAACCACGATTACCCCAACCACGATTACCCCAACCACGATTATCCCAACCACGATTATCCCAACCACGACAAGTTCAAGACATTCACCGACTGAGACAGCGCGGTAGACGACGGATCTCTTGCCATCGCCCCCCGCACGGGGGGCATCCCCTCGCCCCGGTAATCCGGGGAGAGGGTGAGGGTGAGGGGTCTTCTGGTGTTGCCAACAAAAGCTCACCGACTGAACAAAAAAGGGGGTGAAGTCCAATAAATGAAATGATAATAATCGA
>JBIKZJ010000310.1:0-7942 GCA_044354755.1 Schlesneria sp.
CCGTCCATCCGTTTGACCGCCAAAACTGGAATCGTGTGGTCGACCGGGCCGACGAGCAAATTTTGTTCACGCAGCATCGGGACATCGGGTTCACGGTTGGTTCGCCGATTGACCGCGAAGTCGGCTATACCTGTTCCGCGCGAGACGGTGACCGGCTTTAAGTCGGCAATCGCTTTGCCAATCGTGGTGACGATCTCGGCGGTCAGCCAGTCGGAATACTCGTCGATATCACGGGCCTGTGCTTCGCTGACGGGATAAATGTCGCGCAGGGCACCGCTGAGGACCGGGCCGCAGTGGGTATGCGAAGCGTTCAGCATGAACTGCGAACGGTCAAGTCCGTAGCGGGTCTTCAGCTGCGTGGTGACCTGATCGTACATCGACTGGGGGATTCCCAGTGTATCGCTGGCGAGGATAATTCCGCGATGTCCGGCCGCATCTTCCAGGGCGACGACCCGAATCATCAAGTCGTGTAAGGCCCCCGCTGACGGCTCGGTCCGACCGCCATAGCCAGCCATCCAGAGCGGCTTTGTGGGGGTGATGACCGCTTTCGCCGTCCCCCCCTTCCAGTTCCCTTCCGCAGCAGAAAGGAAAAGCAGGGTGAGGGCCAACCCCTGGAATAACGCGCAGACCGAGCGGAAAATCGTCGACATACCCACCTCGCTTTTGTTGAGAAGTCACTGTGACAACAGACTCGTTGTACGCAGAGACGACTGCCACGATCAATCAAGCGGGGTGGAATTTCTTTCCGATCGGTGCGGCAGGGGCAGTCTCAGGCGGCGTCGAAGAACCGGCTGGCACTGTTCTGCATCAGATTCGTGTTGAGCGTGAAGGGGAGTTCGTGGAACCGGCAGATGGAGCGGGCCATGTTCAGCAGGTCACGTGGATCACTCGATCGGGGTGTGCGGCCAAGGTCCCGATATTTCTGTAGCAAGTCTTCGACCATCGCTTCGTCGTAGGGGACTTCCTGTTGGCGACAAGCGAGCTGGAAGATGGCGGCATACTGTTCGCGGACCGGTGCCTCGATGTGAATTTTATGTTTGATGCGGCGCATGAACGCTTCGTCAACCACCTGCTGCGGGTCGAGATTGGTGGCAAATACGGTTAATTGTTCGATCGGAAGCATGCACTTCCGACCGTTGGCCAGCGTTAGATAGTCGACACTTTCTTCGAGGGGAATGGTCCAGCGATTAATCAGGTCCTGGGATCGGACGGTCTGTCGACCGAGATCATCGATCAGGAACAGCCCTCCATTGGCTTTGATTTGCAGGGGAGCGTGATAGAAATTTCCGGGTTTGTGGTATTTGAGTTCCAGCAGGTCGAGTGTCAGTTCGTTGCCGGTCACGACGACCGGTCGCCGCACGCGTCGCCAGCGCAGATCGATCGGACCATCTTGTACAGGGCCACTCAAGACCCCATTCGCCGGAGCGGTGATTCCCCGTTGGGCCAGGTCTGTATCGTCGGTGGTCTGATGAATCCCCGGATCAAAAACCGTCACGATGCAGTTGTCGACCAGAATGGCGTAGGGGACATAGATCTCATTGGCAAACCGATTCAGGTAGCGACCGAGCCCTTTGGCGATCGTCGTTTTGCCGTTTCCGGGTGGCCCCCACAGGAAAATGGATTTCCCGCTGCAGACGGCCGGTCCCAGTTGATCCAGCATCGCAGGGCGAATGACAATGTCCTGAAAGGCCGCTTGCAAAATGGCGGGTGTACAGCGTGTCCCCGTGATCCGTTGCAGCTGGCAATGTTCGACATACTGTTCCAGCGGGACCGGTGCGGGTCCAACATAACGGTTGTGTTCCAGTGCTTCGTGAGCACGAACTCGACCACTTTCTGTCAGGCCAAAGCGATAGGAAACACGTCCCGCCAGATCACTGGAACTGACTTCCACCAGCCGTTGATCTCGCAACGTCCGCAGCGGTTCTTCGACAACGCCGAACGGCAATCGAGTCAGTCGAGCCAGCTCGCTTCCCAGCTGAACGCCATGAACAAACAGCATCTTGAGCAGCAAATCGCTGAGCTGAGCCTGTGAGAGGCCTGATTCCAGCCATGTTTTGGGTGAGCGTGGAGCCGGGACCGGGGCGGGGCGAATTAAATCGTGGTTCGTGTCGGCTGCTGGTTCAGCAAGCGTTTCAATAGAAGTCTCACGGTCGGATCGATCGCGAATGGTCGCGGCATCCGTGGGACGATGGGTCGCCGGATCGGTCAGTGTCGAAGCCGCTTGCGTTGTGGGGACCGGAGTTGTCAGCATCAGCAATCTTTCCCAGCCGAGCGAGTGTGGTGATTTCGAGTTCCATTCACTTCCGCAACCGATGATGACAACCCCTCCCATGCCGTCCCGAAAAATCGTTGCCCGAATTTTGCGGGTGCAAAACTCGATACAAACGGACTCGGGCCGAAAGCGAGCTTGATTGTTGTGTGAACGTGAGTCGAATTGATCAAATTTCATATCGACTTCCGCACCGGACCCCATGATGCAAACCCGTGATGTCGGCGGTCCTCGAGCCGTATCGGTCACGATGTTCGCGTCCAATTCACGCAGTCAACCGAGTTTGAACCGGCAAAGTCGGTTTTCAGATCGGCTTTCCGCAGCATGCCGCCCGCTGGAAGGGATTTTGTGAGGCAAAGCAGCCATTTCTGCCGGTAGGCAAGTTGATCGTCTTCATCGATCCCGCTTGGTTGTTTGGTCTGGCAACCCCCGCACGAAATCTGGTCGCGGGATTTCATCCTGAACGACAACCGACGCCACGCCGAGTCGTCCCCTACCACTTGTCCCTTGGAGGCTTGTCAAAGTCGAGCTCAACAGATCATAGTTAGTCGTTGCCAAATAATGATTGCGCGAGAAGAGTCCAGGGGGCGAGTTCGAGTTCGAGGTTGAGCCCCTGCGGATTAATTCACTGTTTGAACTGCTGGAGACTGAAATGCGTATCCTGATGCTGCAATTGACACTTTGCCTCTTGCCTTTGGTAACCTGGGCTCAGGAAGCCCCCGCAACCTTGCCAGGGACTCTGCCATTGACGGTCGATACGCCGCTGGATGTATTGATGGTCGATGGGATCGACCGGTTCTGTTTGCGCGAAATCGCGAAAGTGCGAGACGAGCGTGAATCGCGGTGGAAACGGGATGTCAGCAGCGTCGACGCTTACGAAAAAAGTCTGGCCCCCTACCGTGACCGATTTCGCACCATTTTGGGTGCCGTCGATGCACGTGTCGAACGGATCCAGTTCGAGTTGCCACTCAATCCGGGGGGAGCCAGCCCTCAGCTGCAGATGAATCGTTGGCCCGTATTGCCGGGGCTGACGGCAGAAGGTTTGGTGATGGTTCCCGCCGGTTCGCATCCTTGGAAAGGGATGGTGATTGTTGTTCCTGATTCTCGCTGGTCCCCTCACGAATTGGCGATTGGGGCGGGACTCAAGGCGAATGCCATTTCGAACCTGCCGCACCTGTTGGTCCAGAATGGGTTTCTGGTCGTCATCCCGACCCTGATCAATCGCGATGATGAATTTGCCGGGAATCCCGCCGTCGCGATGACCAATCAATCGAATCGCGAGTGGGTCTATCGATCGGCGTTTGAAATGGGACGCCATGTGATTGGCTACGAAGTCCAGAAAGTGCTGGCCGCCGTCGATCTGATGTCGCAACTGAATACTGCCAAAAATGAAACGCGTCCGATTTCGATTGTTGGAATCGGAGATGGTGGACAGATTGCACTGTACAGTGCGGCACTCGATAACCGCTTGGCTTCTGTGCTGGTCAGTGGTTATTTTCAGCCGCGGGAAGGGGTCTGGCAAGAGCCGATCGACCGGAATGTCTGGCGGCAGTTGCTGGAATTCGGGGACGCGGAAATTGCGGGAATGATTGCTCCCCGGCCGCTGGTGATCGAGGCATGTGCGATCCCCGAGACCGAAGGGCCACTTCCGGTCAAGCCAGGTCGCCGAGGTGGTGCGGCACCCGGTCAGATCAAAACTGCCAGCCTCGTCGCAGTGAGGTCCGAGTTTGACCGAGCACGAGCCATTTATGACAAGTTGATGGTCGGCAATCGGCTGCAACTGGTTGTCAGTGGTGACGAGGGACGCGGATCTGCCACGACCACTGCCGCAATACAGGTTCTGGGTGAGCAATCCGGCTGGAAAGAATTCCGCCAGGATTTGAAGGCTCCCGATTGGCCGATTCCCGCTGTTGATCAGCAGGCGATTCAGCGGCGACAAGTGGAAGAGGGGGTCGAGTTTACCCAGAAGCTGCTTCGTCATTCGTATAAAACCCGAGACAAACTGTTCTCAGCGGCTGACCGTTCATCGGTCGACAAATGGGTCGCTTCGGCAGAAACGCTTCGGAGTCATGTTTATCAGGAATTGATCGGTCAACTTCCCGATCCAAGCATGCCGTTAAATCCACGGACGCGGAAGGTGCTGGATGAGCCTGAATTCACGGCTTACGAAGTGGTGCTCGATACGTATCCTGACATCGTCGCTGCCGGGATTCTGCTATTACCGAAGGGGATGAAGCCCGATGAAAAGCGTCCGGTCGTGGTTTGTCAACATGGTCTCGAAGGGGTTCCCATGGATACCATCAGCGGCCCCGGATCGAGCGGCTACCAATACTACAAAAGCTTCGCTGTCGAACTGGCCAAACGGGGTTTCATTACCTACGCCCCGCAAAACCCGTATCGGGGTCAGGATCGATTCCGCACGTTGCAACGAAAGTCGAATCCGCTGGGACGATCTCTGTTTAGCTACATCATTCCCCAGCATCAAGTGACACTGAAGTGGCTGGCAGGTCTGCCGAATGTCGATGCCGATCGTCTCGCGTTTTATGGTTTGTCGTACGGTGGCAAAACGGCGGTCCGTGTCCCCCCGATGCTTCCGCCACGGGCAGGACAGCCAGGCTACTGCCTCTCGATCTGCTCGGCCGACTTCAATGAATGGGTCTCAAAGAACGCCAGCGTGGAAGTTCCATTCGCTTATGTTTTCACTCCGGAATATGAAATCTTTGAATGGAATATGGGCCACGTAGCCAACTATGCGGAACTTTCGATCCTGATGACACCACGCCCGTTCATGGTCGAGCGGGGACATGACGATGGTGTGGGGATCGACGAGTGGGTCGCCTTCGAGTATGCAAAAGTCCGGCGGCACTATGCCAAGCTGGGTCTGGCTGATCAAACGGAAATTGAGTTCTTTAATGGGCCCCATACGATCAATGGCCAGGGGACTTATGACTTCCTGCATCGACATCTGCATTGGCCAAAACCCTGATCACGCCAAAATCGGGATTGGTAAAACCCAGTGCTGAATGAATTCCGGAACGGGCTGCAATAAGGATTGAGCATGGAGTATTCACGGCGGCAGTGGCTGCAGTCGGGCTTGGGGGCAGGACTGGGGATGTTGGTTCCTACGGTTCCCGCAGTTCCTGTGGCGAGTCTGTTTGGACAGGACGGACCGCGCGAAAAACGACCGGTGGCCGCAATTGTCACGACCTACTACACCGCCAGTCATGCCGATGTAATCGTGGGGAAAATCCTGGAAGGATACCAGCAGGATGGGGGTGCGGGGCCTGATCTACGGCTGGTCTCGTTGTATACGGATCAGGTTCCTGCGAGTGACCTGAGTCGCGAATTGTCCCGGAAGTATGGCTTTCGGATTTCTCCCACCATCGACGATGCACTGACGTTCGGGACCAACCAACTGCAGGTGGCAGGGGTGTTGAGTATCGGTGAGCATGGGGACTATCCACGCACGACAGACACGCAGCAGAAGGAATATCCCCGTCGTCGATTCTTTGATGCCATCGCAACGACGTTTCGTCGCTGCGGCAAGGTGGTTCCGGTATTTAATGACAAGCATCTCTCACATCGCTGGGAAGACGCGTTGTCGATGGTCGAGACGGCTCGCCAGCTGAAGATCCCTTTGCTGGCCGGGTCGTCACTACCGGTTGCGTGGCGGCTGCCACTGATTGATCTGCCCGAAGCTTGCGAAATCGAAGCGGCTTTAACGATCGGATATGGTGGCCTGGAAGACTATGGATTTCATGCCCTGGAAGCGCATCAATGTCTGATCGAACGTCGACGGGGGGGTGAGACCGGTGTGGCTACCGTTCGGGCGCTCGCGGGGGACGGGGTTCGGCAGGCCGAACGCGCGGGACAATGGTCCTCGGAACTGTTCGCGGCAGCTCGCAGACAGATGCCCGGTGCCCCCGAGGATACTGTCGATTGGAAGGTCAAATCGGATTCGGCCGTCTATTTGCTGGACCATCGGGACGGACTTCGTTCAGCGGTCGTGATGGCGAACGGGTTGGCGGGCCACTTCGCGACGGCCATTAAGCTGAAGGGGCGCGCTGAACCCGTTGCGACCTGGTTTAAGCTGCAGGAAGGGGCACCCTACGGACACTTTGCCTATCTCTTGCAGGCTTTTTCGGCAACCGTCCAGAGTCAGCAGGGGGTTTATCCGGTGGAACGCACCTTGTTGACCACAGGAATTCTCGATCGAGTTATGCATAGTCTGGCCAATCAAGGGGAACGTTATGAGACCCCGGAACTCGCGATTTCCTATCGTGGCGTTGATTGGCCATTTGCTAATCATCCCCAATCCAAACTTCACTTGCCTCATCACACAACTGGTTAAAAATCCATGAATCGAAATCGCCTGCGAATCTTTTCCGCAACCATTCTGGCGGTGGGATTTCTGTTGGGGGCATTTGCCCAATCGGCCGGCGCCGCAGTCCCCAAGGTGATGACTGTTCCGGTTCCCTCCACCGGAGGGCCGATGGCGGCCAAGGTGGATACCCAAGGGCGAATTCATCTGGTGTATGAGACCCCCAAAGGTCCTTTTTATACTCGGTTTGAAGATGATAATTGTAATATGACGTTTGCACCCCTGCCGCTGGTCGTGCCGGGGGAGGGAGAGGTGTTTCCTTCAGGACTGGAATTCATCACCTGGGATGTGGCAGTGGCGACGGATGGGGCGGTTCATGTTGCGTTAGGAAATAATGCCTGGAAGCTGAAGCTTCCTCACGAACAATGGGGATATTTTTATACGCGGCTGCTTCCCGGAGAAAAGTCGTTTTCGCCTTTGAAAAACATCAACCACCAGCCCAGCGAGGGTTTCTCGCTCGCCTTGAACGACAAGGGGCTGGTAACCGCCGTCTGGATGGCGGACAAACTGTATGCCAACGTTTCCGAGGATGGGGGAAAGACTTTTGCGGCGACCGTCGAGATTGACCCCGTCTTAAATCCCTGTAACTGTTGTACGACCAGTTCGACCTATGGTGCGGATGGTCGGCTGGCGATTTTGTATCGTGAAGAAACGAACGATGAACGGGATATGTATCTTGCACTTTGGGATCAAGCAAAAAACCAGGTCACCAAGACTCGGATTAGCACCACCCCCTGGAAGATTGATTCCTGCCCCATGACGTATTATTCGGTTGTTCCGAGCGGCGAGGGTTATCTGGCTGCCTGGCCAACCAAGGGGGAGATCTATTTTGCCAAGCTGGGGGCGAATGGTGTCCCGATCGCTCCCAAAGAGATTAAGACGCGGGGGGCCAGTGGGAAGCGCAGCGGGATTTTGCCGATTGGGACAATCGACGGTCAGACGCTGGTTGTCTGGAAGAAAGAGAATCAACTCGGCTGGCAATTATTCGATCGATCTGGCCGACCCTCGGGCCTTCCGGACTCTGTCAAAAGTGACGGAAAAGGGGTGGCAGGGGTGGTTGCCAAAGATGGGACGATCCTACTGTTTAAATAAGAATGCATGTTGGGCATTCCGCTCAGCCCCACCGAACGACCACATTCCTCCTGGCGTTTTGGTTGCGCTTTGCGTTGATTAATCTCGACAATCACTGTGAAGGCCTGATCCCGTTTACTTCAAACCTTCGCGTTGATTGCCGAGCTTCCTTCAACCCATGCTACAGGTTGATTTCGGTCAATCGGCAGGCGGGTTTTGTG
>JBIKZJ010000026.1:0-26570 GCA_044354755.1 Schlesneria sp.
GGTCGTTAGCCCGCAACTGCAGCGCCTGCTGCTTGACGAAATCTTGAAAGGGGAGATGTGCCTGTTGCGACGAGGCTGACCTTTGTCCGACAAGCAACAGCACCAATGCACTGACAATAACTCGACCCGACATAACCGCCCCTTTGTTCTGTGGAGGGTGTATTGAGGAAATCACCGCCGAAGTGCCCAAAGACTAGTCTTTTGGGGTGGCGAAAAACAGGATCTCTCTTCAGGCCGAGGGGCACTCTGCGGAAAAACAAGGCGGACGAAGTGCCGTGATCTGATTTTCTGCAAGTCTTTTCAGCTGAACTTTATTGGCGTAGCCACTATCATGCCCGCCATATTTGATTGCAGCGCATCGGGCGTCTGCATCGTGGTCGTTAACCATCCTGCATCCCAAGGAAACAACATGCTTAAGATTTCCCCTTCCGGCTCATTGGATTTACTCTCGCTGGGGGCTTTGGTCCATCGGCTGGATCCGGGAATTATCCCCTTCCGTAAGGCACATGAATGTCAAATTCATGTCAGTGGGGGCGAATTCAATGTGGCCGCCAACCTGGCAGACTGTTTTCGCATGAAAACCGGTGTCGCCTCGGCCATGGTCAACTATCCAATTGGCGACTTGATTGCCGAACGTGTGCGTGCCATGGGGGTTAAGCCGTTTTACAAACAGTTCGAACACGATGGCGTGACCGGCCCCAATATGGCGACTGTCTACAGCGATCGCGGATTGGGTGTCCGGGCACCGGTCGTGTTCTACAACCGCAGCAACGAAGCCGCAGCCCGGCTGAAGGTTGGCGATTTCGACTGGAAAACGATCATGGCGGGTGGGGTTCGCTGGTTCCATAGCGGCGGCATCTTTTCCGCACTCTCGTCAACCACCCCAGACCTGATCATCGAGGGGATGAAGGCGGCGAAGGCGGCAGGGGCCATCGTCTCGTTCGACTTGAATTTCCGAGCGAAGTTGTGGCAAATCTCGGGTGGTCTGGCGACCGCTCAACAGACTTTGCGTCGCATCGTCGAAAATGTGGATGTGCTCGTCGGCAACGAAGAAGACCTGCAGAAGGGACTCGGCCTGAAGGGGCCTGATGTCGAATCGAAATCGAAGATCGATCCTGCGGCATTCGTCGGGATGATGGATGATGTGGCCAAGCAATTGCCCAACATCAAGGTCGTGGCCACCACGCTGCGAGAAGTCCATACAACCAATCGGCACGACTGGAGTGCGGTCTGCTGGATCGAAGGAAAGACCTATACAGCCCCGACCTGCGAACTCGACGTCTACGACCGCGTCGGTGGTGGGGACGGCTTTGCCGCAGGATTCATTTATTCGTTGCTGAGCGGAAAAACGCCTGACGAAGCGATCCGCATCGGCTGGGCCCATGGTGCTCTGTTGACCACATTCCCCGGCGATACCACGATGTCGACGTTGGAACAGGTCGAATCCTTTGCCAAGGGGGGGTCAGCCCGCATCCAGCGTTAAGCCTGGAGGATGTACCCAAAGGCCTGTCGAGCCGACCTTTTGTCACTCCAAATACGGGTGTTCGTCATTGGCAAACTTCGTCATTGACAAATCACGTGCCGATGAGGTGGGGCAAACGCAGTTCGCACAATGATCGGCCCTAAAGGCCTTTGCGGTTTTTTTATTTCGACCGGACCCAGCCCGTTGGGGCTGGGCTATTTGAACGGCTGGCCCTTTGGGCCGCAAGACGGGTGCCGCGTTGCGACGCCTGATCGTTCCCTTGTTCGGATGGATTGCGGTTGCCCGTTTGGGTGTCTTACGGATCCTTCGTTGGGGCGGATGATGGTTCCTTTGCTGGGACGGTTGATCGTTGGTTTTTGGGTTCTTGAAAAACCCTTGGTGTTTGAATGTTCGAAGAACCCCTAACCCTCTCCCCGGCGTACCGGGGCGAGGGGACAGACCATTTCTTGTTCCATCCCGTCTGACAAAATCACCACCATCCGGCTACGGCAATTCCGGTCGCTGCGCCGCGGTTGCTCCCTCCGTCCCTGCGCCCAATGGCTCCGCTCGCTTACCCTGTGCCGCCTCCGGCGTTGAGGCTGCAGATCGTCACGGATTCAGATGTGGAGTGATCAGGCGGGTGCGCAACTGATATCCCGCCTCGCTGGGATGCAGTTGATCTTCTACGTAGAGTTCTGGTCGTGGCTTGCCGTCGGGACCGAGCATCGCGTCGAACTGATCGATGAATCCCAGGTTGGTCCCTTGTTGGCAAAATTCCTTGATCAGCCGATTGGCTGCTTTTTGTTTTTCCGCCTGTCCCCATCGTGCCGGGCTGGGATTGATCCCCATATACAGGATACGCGTTTCGGGAAGTTTGCCCCGAACTTTCGCTACGTAAGCCTTGAAGTCGACTAAAACCTGTTCCGGCGATTTGCCATTGTTGATGTCATTGCCACCCGCCTGAATCAGAATCAATTTCGGCTTGTACGGAATCACAATCTGATCCGCAAAGAAGGTATTGTCGGATAGCATCGAGCCACCAAAGCCCCGATTGAAGAGGGTTCGCTGTGGAAAATCCTGAGCCAGTGTTGACCAGAGCCGGATACTGGACGCTCCTGCAAACAGGATGGCTCCTGTGGGGGGTGTTTTAAGCTGATCGGCTGCTTCAAAGGCTTTGATCTCATCGTCATATTTGTAAGGGGCTTCTTCCGCACGCCAGAGCCAGCGCAGTGAATCGGGCAGGGTCGCACCGCCGTGGCTTCCACTGTGTCCGCCGTGTCCCCAAACCGTTTTGACATCGTATTTGGCAAATTGCAACGAGGATTCCATTTCGAGGTTGGCCAACCACCAGTTACCGTGCTCGTTGTTCAGGTCCCGGTCACCATCCTGCAGAAAAACCCGAATCGGTTTACGGGGGGTCTTGCGGATCATCGCCTGATAGTTGTGCCCGCCACGAATATTGGTGAAGCTGCCGATATGACTGAGCACTTTACGAAACGCGTCGGGACGCTCCCAGGCGACGGTCCAGGCACAGATTCCCCCCGATGACGCACCGCCGATGGCCCGCTGTTTGGGATCGTTCGTCAAATGATAAGACCGAGCCACTTCCGGGAGGATCTCGTCCAGAATCAGTTTTGAATATTGATCACTGAGTGTGTCATATTCGAAACTTCGATTGTTCGCCCGCCAGCGACTTTCGGGGAGCGGATCGCCACGATGTCCGGGATCGACAAAAATCCCGATGATCGGGGGAATTTCCTGCTTGTGGATCAGATTGTCGAAGACTACGGGAACACGGTATTCGCCCGTCTTGTTGACATACGCATGGCCATCCTGAAAGACCATCACGGCGGTTGGCTTGGCAGTATCATACTGTGCTGGGACATAGAGGTAATAATCTCGAATCGTCCCCTCGAAGACCTGACTTTTCCAGTTGTGCCGAGTCACTTTTCCCTCGGGGACACCGACAACAGGATTGGAATCAGGTCCCAATTCATATTTTTGCGGCTCGATCGGTTTTTCGGACTGAGCCGAGAGTACGGAGGCGATCATGAACGGAAACAGGAAACAGGCGAGGTGGCGCACGGGAAAGTCTCCATCGAGTTTGAACGGTAGAATAGAGGATCCGCTACGATAAGGTTCCCGCGCACGTCGCGAAAGTCTCTGGCGTGACAACGACGGAACTGTGCCGCGTGGGGAAATATTCTGGCCAAAAAATTCCACTTTCGACTAGCCAGAAAAGAATCCATCGGCTACTGTCGCACCATGCGCATCTCAATGATTGAGAGGTGCCCGGCCCCAGCAATCAGAAGGACAAGGAGGTCCGCATGACCACCGGGAATACATCGAAAACTGGCCCTTACCGATCTCAATGCGACGTTCAAGTACGGTGGATGATCCGTCGGGATATGCCCGAGGTTTTGGAAATCGAGCGTCAAAGCTTCGAATTCGCCTGGACAGAGGAAGATTTTCTCTGTTGTTTGCGGCAGCGGAATTGCATCGGCATGGTCGCTGAACGCCAGGAACGGATTGTGGGCTTCATGATTTATGAGCTGCTCAAGTCCCAGCTGCACGTATTAAACTTTGCCGTCGCCCCTTGGTCGCGACGTCAGGGAATCGGCAGTCAAATGGTGAAACGACTGGTCAATAAGCTGTCGCAGCAACGTCGTGAAGAGATCACGCTGGAAGTGCGAGAGACGAATCTGACGGCACAGCTCTTCTTCAAAAAGCAGGGTTTGGTGGCAAACTCGGTCCTGCGTGGACACTATGAAGATACCGAAGAAGATGCATATGTGATGCGATACAATCTTTATTCGTTTGACGAACAAATTTTGCCATTCACGCGCCATCAACCACTGCAGGAACTCGATTCGGATGCCGAAGCGGCGTGAGGTCGAAGCCGCATGAGATCCCTGTCGGCTCGAATCCGGACGCGGTTGTGTCCGGGGATGATCGAGCGTGGGATTATTCTCCCTGTTTGTCAGGGAATAACATGCTGATACTGGTTCGGTCGTGAATCGACCTGATGGCAGCGGCCATCAGGTGCGACATCGAGACCACTTCGATATTGTGCGGCAGCGGATCAAACGAATTTTCGATGGTGTCGGTGATGAACATCTTTTTGATTTCGCTCCCCGCGATCCGCGCTGCGGCTCCTTCGGATAAGACGCCGTGGGTCACCCCGACATAGATTTCTTTGGCACCCCGTGATTTCAGGGTCTTGGCCATCTCGACCAATGAGCGTCCTGTGATCGTGAGGTCATCGACCAGAAACACATTTTTGTCCTGCACGTTGCCGATGACTTCCAGAATCTGGACGGTTTCCGTGTGGTCGGCCCGGTGTTTATTTCCAATCACCACCGGGGCATTTAACAGGCTGGCATACGCAGCGGCCCCCTTGGCGAAGCCGACATCGGGGCTGCAAACGACAATGTCCTGGACCTTCAGTTTTTTAAAGTGTTCCACGAGTACGATTCGGCCGTAGAGGTGATCAACGGGAATCCGGAAAAAGCCCTGAATTTGCGGACTGTGCAGATCCATGGTCAGGACTCGATCGGCCCCTGCCGCTTCGATGGCGTCGGCACAGACGCGAGCCCTGATGGAAACTCGCGGCTCATCTTTCTTGTCACCCTGGGAATAGCTGAAGAAAGGAATGACCGCCGTGACGGTCTGGGCACTCGCCCGTCGGGCTGCATCAATCCAGAACAGTAGCTGCATGAAGTTGTCGTTGACCGGATAATGGCACCCCTGGATGATAAAGACATCTTTGCCACGGACATTTTCCTTGATCCGGACAAAAACATTCCCTTCACTGAACAGATGGGCCCGTGCAGGGGTGAGTGTGACACCGAGATGATTGGCAATGGTCTGTGCCAGAATCGGGTTACCCGTCCCGGCGATAATCGCCAGATCTCCTTGTGGTGCCTGAAAAGGTGCGAGTCTCGGACCGGCAAGATTGGGCCGCATGTCGTCCATCTGCCAAGTCTCCTCAATATAGGTAAATCAAATCGGACGCCGCGATATTATCAGCCGCAGCCAGAGGACACAAACCGAACCGACCCCGGCGATTCAAATCGCGAAATCGGGCGATTCAGGCGATTCGGCAGAATCGGTCTGATGCTTTGCGAGTCTTCCTGGCAAGGAGTATCATATTGGCTACGCGGCTGGCTGTTTGTTTGAGGCCGCTTTCGACTCTTTCAATAGTTCAAAACGCAAATGGCCGACTACACAAAGTACGATGCTCGCGTCGATTCGCTCGTCATTGAATCCCGTACCAGCTGGGATCCTTCAGTCGGAAAGTTGACCGACGAAGACAAATTGTTCTTGGCAAAAATGGTACATCGGAACCCTGCCCAGGCGCAGAAGGTTTCGTATTCCCGATCACACACGGGATTTACGCGAGAAATCACGGTGACGGATCAGGACATCAGCCGCATTTTCAACGAACAAATGCAGCAGTCTTGAGGTTGTGACCCAGGTTAAGGTCCACGATCAACGCCCCAAGCGCCACGCCTCACGGTCCTGGGTCCACCACTCAAGTCGCGTGTGGCACTCGCGGGGAAACTCGAAGAACCTGCGGATCGTCACCACAAAAGTGGTCACAGCAAAAAACCGAACCGGCCCCATTGACGAGGCCGGCCCGGCGATAAATGTTTTGCCGAAAGAGGGGTCTCGTCAATCGGTGTAGGCTCGCGTCACTTCTTCGAGCTGGATCGGTTCTGCCAAGCCACCACCGGTCAGTCGTGCTCGCAGACGGTGGCTCCCTTCGCGTCCGACTTTCATCGCGACGCGAATCGTCGCCTGATCTCCGGGTGCGATCTGTTCGATCGGTTTGAAAATCAGCTGGCGACCTTCCAGCACCTGTTCAACCGGTGCTTCGGCAGACAGGAATTCCATCCCAATCGGAAGATCGCAAGTCACGATCACACCCGCAGCCGATTTGGATCCGTCGTTCTTGACACGAATTTCATAGGCGGTTTCGGCACCGACTTCGACCGGGTCATCACGATCGACGACTTCCATGGTGAGCGACGCGATCCCGTCCACCCGCGTTTCGATTTCGGCTTCGGCCTGAACTCCCGCATCGGAAACGACGTGCACGACCTGCGAAAACTGACCGATCTGCTTCGAGTTCATTTCACAAATCAACTGGGCCGATTCTCCTGGTGCCAGGCGATCGATGAACCACTGGACGTTGTTGGCCGACGAGTCAAATTTGCCGCCGTGGTCTGCCGAGACGAATTTGAATCCTTCAGCAACCGTCTGTGAAACCCGCACATTGTTATTGACGAGGCTACCATCGTTGGTCACGGTCACCGTGTATTTGGCATTACGCCCCTTGTATCGCAACGCAGGCCCGTCGACGGCGATTTTCAAGCTGGGGGCGATCACGTTGAATTCCACGCTATCGGTGCTCGAAGCATCCGAGCTGGAGGTAGCAACAACGGTGACACCCTGTAGACCTCCGAGTGCGGCGGTCAAGCCGAGGCGGTAACTGCGGGTTTCGCCGGGGCCGACCGTGCCGACATCAATCAGCAGCTGATCTTCTCGAGTCGGATGTTCCAGACCTGCCGACAGTTTGGCTTCAATTTTGACATCATGCACGCTTCCGGTACCGGGATTGGTGACAGTGATCATCTGTGACGCAGGGTCACCCAGCATAACTTCTTTCGAAGGGGACTTGACCGCGACCTTCAGCATCGGTTCATGGACCGCAAATGCGGCACTGCTGGTCCCGGTAAATCGAACTTGGGCCGAAGCTCCAATCTCACCACGCTTGCTGGGAATCAGCTTGACGGTGAAGGATTTTTCGCTTCCCGCCGTCAATTGATCCACGCTCCAAGTCAAGCGATCTGTGGCAGACTCGGGGGTAGGAACGGCAGCAATCAGACGAATATTGCTGGGGAAAAAGGCATCAATCGCCAGTTCATTCACGGTCGTGGAACCAGCATTCTTGACGACCAGATCGACCTGACATTCTTGTCCCACATTGAATTCGCCACGCTTGACCCATTCCAGTGTCACTTGAGAGGTCACTGGACCGGTCGACGGTGCGACCGCGACAGGGGCCGCCGAGACCGCAGCAGCTTTGGAAGTCACGGAAGTCCGGACCGTCGGCAGCGTGGGGGAAGTCTCTTCCGCGCTGATCGGTTTCACTCGGGTGGTCGCACCGGGATTTTTGCCAAGTTTGGTTCGCGGCACTTTGGCTGCGGATTCGTCAAATTCGGGAAGCGAAGGGGCGCTCTTGGGACGTCCGTCCGCACGTATTGGCTGCAACTCCTGCGTTTTCCCTGCAGGTTGATCATAGCCCACTTGAGAGACGCTCCCGGATGATCGGGCTCCCTGAACCGGAGCAATACTCGTCTTACCCGTCACGACGGGGAGATCATCGAACGAGGGTTCTGCGCTGGGAACCTTCTCCGCACGACTCTTGGCAATCGGAGGCTGAGCGGGGGTGTGGGTCGAGACGGATTCGTGGTCATCCGCCCAGTCTGCAGTATTGTCGACCGAGTTTGTGGCGGCGGTAACTGGCTTGGTAAATGGCTTGGTAAATGGCTTGGTAACCGCGTTAGAAACCCCTTTAGAAACGGGGGTCTGGGGTTGTGTCTGCGGTGCTGCTGGCGGCGTTTCTTCACCAAACAGTTCTTTGTAATAGTTTTTCGGGCGGCCATTCGACTGGGCCTCGACCCCTTTGACCGTACGCTTCCCTGTCGCCGGGGTCCGCGGGGTTCCAATCGCCGTTCGACCCGACGACTGGTCCGCGACGGAATCGGCGGCAAAGCTGTTTTGATGAAGTGCCATCATTCCCGAGATGGCAAGAATCCAACTCCCGCGTCGCATGATCCGCTCCTGTCCCGACGATTCATTTTAAAAGCAACAACTGGAAACAGAGCCGCTCGCTCACTTCCACAATCCACGGTGCGCTACCAACCGGATATGTCAGCAGCGTCAACCGGATGTCTCCGCAGGCCACGGCCTATCGTTCCTATCGGCTACGAAGACTGTAGCGGTTAAGCTGAACTGAACGCCTGAAGCGACTTTCCGGAATATTGCCCCTTTTCTCGTGAATCACCACCGACAATCGGCAGGACTCTAGCAGTTTTTGCCGCTGGGAATGGGGTAGGATCACAATTGCTGCCAAGCTGATCTTCCGTGACGGTCGATCTGTTTGGTATGAGTCACGGAGAAACGAGGAACGGGTTTTGTCCTCAGAATGAAATCGCTGCCATGCCACCACGTAAACGTCCTGTTCAGGCAGTTGCCGGACCTGTTGCGGCCCCTGCGGATCCCTCACAGCACCTGAGTGGATTTATCCATTATCTCAAGGCCGAATGCGGGCTGTCGGAAAATACACTGCTGGCGTATCGACGAGATCTCACCCGATTCGATGCGTGGTATCGCGAGCACGGACCCGCTCGTTTGCAACTGGTAGATCTCGGTTTGCTCTCGCAGTATTTGCAGGATTTGCACGATCATCAATTTGCGGCCACTTCGATGGCACGGCATCTGGTGTCACTGAAGATGTTCTTTCGCTACCTGGTTCTGGAGGGGATCCTGCCGGAAAGTGTGGTGGAACTGGTCAATTCTCCCAAACTCTGGCAGCATCTTCCTAAGGTTCTCAGCCCGGAAAAGGTGGATGAACTGATTGCGGCTCCGTCACGTCATGACCGGCTTCGTTTGCGTGATCGTGCGTTGTTGGCTTTGATGTATGCGACCGGCTGCCGTGCCTCGGAAGTTTGTGGCATCACATTACGCGATATCCAGCTGGAAGCGGGTTATTGCCGCTGTGTGGGGAAGGGAAACAAGGAACGGATCGTCTCGCTGAATCCGGTGGCACGCGCCGCAGTCGAGGCTTACCTCGAAGCAGAAAGGCCCCTGCTGGTTCACGACGAGGATGCGACGACGCCACTCCTCTTGTCGCGCAGCGGAAAAACATTGACGCGCATCACTGTCTGGAAGCTGGTGAAGCGGTATGCGGCACGAATCGGAGTCAGTCGTGAGGTGAGTCCGCACACGTTGCGTCACAGTTTCGCGACGCACATGCTGGCAGGAGGTGCGGAAATTCGTGCGCTGCAGGAACTTCTCGGTCATGCCAGCATTCGGACCACCCAGATTTATACGCAGGTCGATCACAGCCGACTCAAGTCGATTCACGAAAAGTGCCATCCACGCGGATAACCCCCAAACCCATGGGGGGTCAATTATTCTCGACAGGCACAGTGGGTGGGGCGCCCGCTGCAGCCGCAACCGGAGGGGGCGCCACCGTCGGGACCAGTCGCATCCGCATGTTATACGATTTGAGATCGATGTAAGGCTCTTGGGAATTCAGGCTGATGGCATGGAATCCACTGTATTGCGACAGGATTTTGACATCCATCTGCAGTTGCCCCGTCTGCTTGTGGATGACCGTGAGATTCAGTGTGCCGACATTGAAGTTCCCGACTCCACGTTGTTTCCAGGACCGAGAGACGCACAGCAGTACGGGGAGTGTCGAGAACCGATCGACCACCAGGTTTTGATGTTTGACGTCTTGCTGCCATTGCAGCCGATTATCCTTTCGACCCCAAGCAAAGACCGTTCCGTTCATTCGAATCGACGGCAGGCTTTCACCATAAGACTGCGGGCCATTGTCTGACGCATTGATAATCAGATAAATCCGATCCTCATCCGCCAGCAGATACCGTTCGCGATATTGTCCTATTTTGCGGATTTTGATGGATTCCATTGAAATCGTTCGCCCGGTAGCCACCTCGATCCGCTGTAACTGACCATCGGTTTGGAACGCGACAATTTCCTCGGTACCGAGCGGACTGACGACTGTTCCTGGGGGAAGCTCAAGCTGCCAGGTCGTGGACTTAGCGATGGGGTCATGCAAGCGCAAAACGACTTTGGCTCGTCGAATGCCGATCGCCTTGAGTGGATTTTGATCGTTGGTTTCGAGTAACAGGAACGAGGATTCCCTGACCAGCAAGGCATGATTCAGCAAGTTGCCGACCCCCGGAAT
The DNA here is from genome assembly GCA_044354755.1 of Schlesneria sp. Lineage (GTDB taxonomy): Bacteria > Planctomycetota > Planctomycetia > Planctomycetales > Planctomycetaceae > Schlesneria. Next base: position 10,467 of record JBIKZJ010000026.1, read on the forward strand.
TTCCAGTGGTTTTCCGTCAAGAGCCCGATAGACCGAGGCTTCTTCTTTTCCGGGATGCGTGACGAACAGAGCTTCGTGATTTCCGACGACCAGTGAATTCATGGGCAAGGATTCGAGTCCCCAAAGTTCTTCGCCCGTTTGCGGATCCAACACCGACAGCGATCGCCGCCCATAGATGCAAAGATAATTCGGCTGCACGATCGCCATGCTGCCGGTGAGATGTGCTCGTTGTAATAGCAGGGATTGCGCACCGTCATTCGGTACTGGTGCCAGCATCGTGGTTACCACGGGGCGAGCCGAATGTCGTACAGACCCTTCCCCTTGATCCCCGAATGACTTTGTCCAGAGGTTCCGTTTTTCGAGCGGCGAGATCGCATGCAGCACGCCACGATTGATGAAGAACAACTGGTGACCAATCGACTTGATGCACATCTGATTTTCGTCTGTCCCACGTACTGTGCTCCGCAGGGGGACCATCCAATCCAGCTCACCACTCTCGATCATTTCCATCGTCAATCGTTGTTCATTCGGCGCGGCATCAATACTGCGTCGCTGGAAAAACGGGAGGGACGTCTCGATCGGGATATTCTGAGGTGGTTGGAGATAATTCATCGTCGATTGAACGAGCTTCAAGGGGGTTGTCGGCCAGAGGGACGGTTGTTCGGTCAGCGTGAAATCAAGTTCCTTTGCCTGCCGCAAATCGGCGACCAGTTTTGCACCGGTTACACCCTCGCGAATCACCACATCGGCATAGCGGGAGGCGAGTTGCTCATAGTAATACACAGCATCCGCAGGTCGCTGGCTACTGATCATCATCCGTGCCAGTCGTTCGATCGCATGCGCCGCGGTGTTGCGGTCGGGCTGTTCAACTAATTGCTGCAGCACCAGGCGGGCTCGACCGGGATCCCCCGTTTCCACCAGCCATTCGACGAGCCGAACACGAGCCTGGTTGGCGGCAGGATGAAAGGAAAAGAGCCGAATGATTCGCTGGCAGGCCTCAAGACTTTTGCCGGAAGCTTCTCGGGTCATCACCGTGATCCGCTCATCCAGCGCCGGCCGCTCGGTAGCAGGGGTTGCCCCCCAGAGATCACGTATCCGCCCACTTAACCAGACAATCGGCCGGGTCTGGATGATGCGGTTTTCGGGTCTGGCAAACGGGGTCTCATTCACCTCATCGGCCAAAGCACACAAGGTGTCAAAAGCAGCGAGCGGTTTTTGTTCGGCGAGCAGTTTTTCGGCCGCCAGTTCGTGATAGAGCATCTTTTCGGCGGGCGAGGTGGCCAAACGTTGTAATTCGTCCAGTTCGGCAGCATGCTGCGCGACATCCGTCCGGATCAGTGTCGACAGCGATTCGATCAGCGCCGCATGAAGTCGTATTTGTTCCTCAGGGGTCAACTGATCCCCAGGGATCTTTCTTAATAAGGGCAACGCTTCGGCATACTGATGGTTCAGCAGTTGAATTTCACTCGATCTGAGCAGCCCCCAGGGATCCAGCGGGTTGACCGCCAGTCGCTTCTGAATCTCGACCAGCAACGCATCCCGTTGCCCAAAGACCGTCATTCCTTGAGGGCTCAGTGACACCAGCTTGCCGCGATGCATGGCCAGGTTCCCCAGAGCCGACTGCTGTGGAGCCACAAATGTCTGAGCCAGTCGCTTTCCCGTTTCCAGATCGATCGATTGCAATTCGCCATTGCTGAGCGGCAAATAGTAACACGAGCCAACCATGACCCCTCGACCTGACGGTCGTACCCCCTCTTCCAGCGCATTGACCCAGATCATTTCGCCATCCGACAGCCGATAGGAAGTGACGTTGGTTTCGCCCACAACCAGAACGCGTTGCTCAAACACCCCGGCCAGATACAGCCCCCGCTCTTTGGGTTGTGACCAGATCCGATGACCATCAATCGCACTAAGGCACAAGAGCAAGGGTTCTTCTTGTGGGGTAAACACAATCGAATTCCCGGCGATCACAGGTGCTGACGGACTCCACACGCTGCTCAACTCGCGTTGCGGCACCAATAAGGATCCCGCTTCGCGACCCGGTTGAGGCTCGCTGGCCACTGCGGAATAGCGGTGTGCCCACACCACCGACTGCCGTAGTCGATCAATCGCCACCAGCCAGCCGACCGTGGTCGGACAGACGACGAGTCCGTTTCCGACCGCGACCTGCGATGTCAGCCAGCGGCGACCAATATCCGCCTCAATTTTGGTATCAGCATAGGCAATCAGCTGCGACCAGCGGGGGGCTCCCGTGAGGCGATCGAGTGCCCACAGCCGAATATCATCCCCCTTGCCCGCCACCAGAAAAAGCTCGTTCCCTTCGATCGCCGGAGTGCCGTAGAAATAGGACCCGGCTAACGGTAGATCGAATGACTCACGCGATTCACTTCCCCCCAAACTCCAGGCGGGCCGACCGGTTTTCAAGTCGTAAGAGACCAGTCGATTCGTTCGCCACGGCATCCCGAAGGGATCTTGTCCCTCGGGATTCCCATCCCAGCCCCAGTTCTGTCCCGGTTGATTCGCTGAGAGAATTCCATGGTCCTCGATCACAAAGACTTGTTTGCCATCACTGCTGATTAAACCATATTCACCATCCCGAAATAACAGGCTGGCCAAGGGACTGTATTCGGCCGACAGACCCTGATATTCACCCCCGTTCTGCACCCGGATGTTGCGGAATTGAAACGGATTCATGGGGGCAAACTGCTGAGCCGGCAGCCCACCGAGAATTCGTTCGGGTGACACTCCCTCGATCCCTTCCCAGAGGGGCGATCCCCGTTCGATCTCGACGCTACGAATCCCCCGCAGATCACGATAAATCACCTTGCCATCCACGACGAGCGGGACCGAGGCCATAATCAATGACCGCTGCTGGTCGTGTAAATCCTGGATCAACCACTTGAGTGAGTTGCGGACGGTGTTGCTGGAAGTGAGTGGCAAAAACCAATTGGGAATCAGGATCGGATCGCCACCCAAGGCGGTCCCCACGCGTGCTGCCGACCCATAGAGCTGAGTCCAGTCGGATAGGCCGATGGCTCGGACCGAGGGTTCCTCGGCGGATTGACTGAGCCATTCCGAGGCTTTCACTGGCCCGGTCCCCAGCATCACCACGGTCTGTTGTCCCTGAGAAAGCCGGTCCAGTAAACGAGTCCCCTGTTTCATGTCGCCAGATCGAGCTGATGCCAGAGCCGCTTGCATCAACCAGGCATCCTGACGCGTGATCGCTGCGGGAGATGCGGCTAATTCGTCAAACCAGCGGGCGGCCAACCCAAACTCAGATCGATCAAAATGCATCAACCCCACATAGTTGGCCGCTTCATAGCCGGCAGGGGTATGAAAAAAACGAGTCGCTACGTTGACGAAATCCGCCGTCTGTCCGCTCCGACGCGCCACCAGCAGTTGCTGCTGAGCCAAGCCGCCATACTGCGATCGATACTCGGCCAGAATCGCTTCGGGAAGCTGCCCCAGCTGCTGATTCGCAATCCGCCGAATCGATTGCCAAGTCCCGTCTGCCGAGCGATGCAACGAATCTTCGGGCTGATCGAGCAGACGTTGAAACAGCTCGAGTGCCAGCTTCCCATTTTTCCGTTTGACGGCCGACTCGGCAGCAGAAAGGAGCTGCTCGATTTTCACATCATGGGGTGCCCGACTGTCTATCGGGTCACGCGTCGTACTCGATGCTGCCGAGGGTTCGCCGTTACCGGGTTTTGCGGGTGCCAGTGGATTGGCAGGATTCGGCCGTCGACCATTCCCCTTGGGTGCAAACCAATCACGCAACAACCCCTGCAACAATTTCACATCCGGCACCGCAGGATTCGGAACCAGTGGGTCACCCGGTTCGGCTGCGGGGACCTCTTTTTGAGGCTCCTCACCACTTGCCAACGGCAGGGTGAACAGCCCGGCGAATAAAAACAACAGCGACAAAGTGACTCCCCTGAAGGAAATCAATCGAAGCCGGACGGATCTTTGCTGAATCATTCTCGAATCCCTCGTTGAATCGAGCAGGACCGAATCCATGCCAGTGATGATCCCCGAGCAATCATTGAGCTCGGCTCGAGGGTCGTGCTGTTGAGATTATACCGAAGTGGTTAAGCTGAGGGAACTGCGGGAAAAGCAGTTTTTGGTCTCAAACACGATCGTTGTGAAACGCCAAATCATGATCACTATTGCGATTTCCGCCGTAAATTGGAAAATGAGAATCGGTATGGTTGTTTGACCGTGGCAATTCTCGTTTTTTCATTGAAATGCGCTGCCAATGTCGGAAATACAAATCTCACAAGCAGAAGCCAATCAGTTTTTGACAGCGCCAAAGGTTCGCGTTAATGATGATCAGCACGATTTCCCATTATTGTGTACATCGTTGATCATTCCGCTGGTTTCACAAGATAAACGCGATTCCTTTCTTCTTGACATCTCCGTCTCACGAATCAAACTTTCGAAACTCAAGTTACAGACGCGGGTGCAGAGGGTAGTGATTCTCGCGCGGCTCGATCTTGGCGGAGCGCCTCACAGAAACCCTGATGGCGAAGAACTGCCATGCCCCCACTTGCATATTTACTGTGAAGGATTTGGCGACAAGTGGGCTTACGTTCCCGATGCGAGTCAGTTTTCAAATCTTCATGATCAGTGGAAAACGCTCAATGATTTCATGCGATATTGTGCAATCGTTGAACCTCCGCGCTTTACCAGGGGAGTGATTGAATGATTGACGAAATCCAACTCCTCCTAGATTCACATTGGAAGTGGCTGCGCGATAAGACCGCAGTCAAGAACATTGGTGACGACTGGATCGAAATCACGACTCCATACCTCGACCGCCATAATGATATGCTTCAGATTTATGCCAAACAGGACAAGTCGGGGTTTATTTTGACTGATGACGGATACATTATTAGTGACCTACTTCACTCTGGTTGTCCGGTTGACTCGCCTAAGCGACAGAAACTGTTATCAATGACGCTTGCGGGATTTGGTATTGAGAACCATGACGGAAGCCTACAAACGCATGCGACAAAAGAGAACTTTGCTTTCCGAAAGCATTCGCTTATTCAGGCGATGCTCTCGGTTAATGACCTGTTTTTCCTGGCGGAACCAGCATCGTCGAGCGTCTTCATTGAAGATGTGCAGGCGTGGCTTGACCTCAATGATGTGCGCTACACATCACGGGTTAAACTGACTGGAAAGAGCGGATTCGACCATCTGTTCGAGTTCGTCATTCCGCGATCAAAAAAGTACCCGGAGCGGCTTCTCGAAACATTAAACTATCCGACGAAGACTAGCGCAATGACATTTGTAATGAACTGGATGGACACTCAAGACGCGAGATCCCCAGGCTCGCGAGCCTATGCCATACTGAATGATCAAAACCATGCAATCTCGCCTGACGTATTCGATGCATTGAGAAGTTATGAAATTCACCCAGTCGAATGGTCGAAGAGAGAACTTGGGTTGGAAGAACTTGCCGCTTGACCCCACGGAGACCAACACTCAGGTTCTTAAGTCAGTCCGTCAAGATGTCGAGTCAGAAACCAACCCGGCAATACCGCACGCAGTCGTTTCGCCGGAACGAAATATTCGCGAGGTCTCGGCGAAACGGCCCAGCAGTGATCACCCCTGTGTCGGTGCTGACGGACTACACTCACTGCTCAAATCACGTTGCAGCACCAAATTGTGAGCCGTTTCTCGTCCCGGCTGGGACTCGCTGCTGGGGGAGGAATCGCGGCGTGCCGACTAAACAGACTGAAGCAGTCGATCGATCGCCATGCGCTAGCCAGCCAGCCGACCGTTCTGGTAGGTACGACGAGCCCGTTTCCTACTGCGACCAGCGATTTGCGACCAGCGACAACCCATATCCGATTCCATTTTTGTATCGGCATCGGTAATCCGCTGTGACCACAGCTCTTGTTGCGGCTCTTCACCACTTGCAAACACCCAACTGAACCGCTGGGGGGGGCAGACAACCGTCCCAAAGTGACCCTCCCGAACGAGATCAATCAGGCCCGGCTGGATCGTTGCTGAATCATTTTCGGATCCCTCGTGGAATCGAGCAGTACCGAATCCACGTTAGTTGTGATCCCCGAGCAATCCTCGATTCGCCCGAGGGTCCAACTCTTCGAAGATGCCGAGGTCGCTAAGCGGAGGGTACTTCGCGGCTCCTGAAAACTGAAAACTCTCTCAGCACCATTTTCATCGTGGATCAGTTTTCAATCCTTTTTCAACCTCTTTCCCTTCAGTCGACTCAAAGTGACGATCAACATCCCGAATCCAGCAATCGCCAGCGAAGAAGGCTCGGGAACCACCGTAAGCACTTCCGAAATCCCATACATCTGGTAAAGGTCGGTTGTGGGAAGGACGCCCCCCAATCCGCCAACCTCGACCCAGTCATAACCAGTCGTCCCCCCAATTAGCCCTACTTCGGTCCGAAATTCCGGAAAATATCCACCCCCATTGCTGGTCGACCCCAGCCCGAATTTCCCCCCCGCCACGGTTTCATATACACGCCCAATCCCGTTCGAACCGGTCCAGGCAAAGTTGCCAGCATAAGAATTACCGAATTGATCCTTGGTAATCGGTGCGAGTAATGGGACCGCTTCCCAAAGCCCCCCCACGGAAGTATCGGTCGATGATGCGACCTTAATACCATCAACCGTATAGAGACCTAAAATCGGTGCGGTACCAATATGATCAACCGCATTGATGCTGCTGGTTGATCCCAACGCCTGCCAACTAATCAGGTTGCCACCGTATGTCGTATTGCCAGCCTGTAAATTGACAAAACGATCGTAAGTCTGCATACTTGCTGATATCGCCTGGATTGTTCCTGGCGTAACAAACACAATGCGAAAGTTGTCACCCATCACTAGCCCTGCGGGAGTCTGTATCGAGCCAGCTTGGGCCGACCCACCCATCGCAACTAGTATCGCCAAAACCCCACAAAAACGAGCTAATCCCGCACTGATACTCATCATCACCGCCCCCTTCCGTAAAAAACAATAGACTGCTAACGCGAACGGAAACGAATTTGCTTCAGTTCGCGACCTCACGTGGTCTCGCTGATGTTCGCTGACTCAGAGAGCCCTGTTCTCAATCCAACCGTAAAGCCGATGTCGACGCGACAAAATCTTTCCGGCGGTTAGGCCATTAGGGGCTGATTTTATGCAGACCTCATCAGTATTCTTATCACTGGGGTTCTCTCATAAGAACCGAGGCCAAAACATCAAGCGTCCTGAGAGTCATCATCGATCTCTGACGAGTCCAAGGCAATATGCGTTTGCGGAATCCCAGGCAAATCAGGTCGATTGCAGGGGCTTCCTGATACGAAAGTCAGGATTTCCCTGAGCGTGAGGAAGCGATGGTCAGGGAATTACTCTGATTTTGACGCTGCAGGTTTCCCTACGGCTTTTCGGACACATTCTTTTGCCGTCAAGATGCCATCCGCATTGAGATCGTAAGCCGCGAATTCTGCCAACTCGGCGGCGAGCCCCATCGGACTGAATTCTGCCGCAGTCAATTGACCATCTCCGTCGAGATCTCGAGTCAGAAACCAATCCGGTAACCCCGCAGGGAGTCGTTTTGCCGGAACAAAATATTGGAGGTCTCGGCGACGCGGCCCCGCATTGACCGCCCCATTGTCGGACTCGGAGTTCACTCTCGCCACATCCGCTTGTTCGTCCGGTTCCGATTTCTTTCCGGACTCGGTCATTCCGTTTGCCGTGTGGATCGCCGGAACCCCGAGACTTTGATTTTTGCGACGACCATAATCCGCAATCCAATCGATTAATTCGTCGCGGGTTACCACGCCATCTCCGTCGAGGTCGATCAACTCGGGATGCCCCTGGAATTGCTCCCATTCCTTTTTTTGCAGCTTGCCGTCCTGGTTTTGATCATATTTCGCTAACAGCGACTGCGCATAGCGGGCCACCTTCGGGCTGGCTGCGGGATTGGGGTGCTGCCCCACAGACTTCACCCGCTTTGAGGAGGAGATTGCCATATCCCCAGTGGGATCGGTTTGGAAAATCGCGTGGGTCTCTTTGCCGACCGGGGGTTCCTCACCCCAGATCGGCAGGGCGATCAGGCACAGACACAACCCCAGCACAAAAACTCCGTTCGAGAATGCGAGGGCGATCCGTAGCGTCTCATTGACGTGAAAGGAATGCGGGTGGGGGGCGTTGATGTCGATCGTTCTGCTCCTCTGGTCCCAACTCAAATGGTCCCAACTCAAAATGTTCCCCAGTCAAACGCACAGACAGGGGTTCGAATTGATCGGCACACCGATCGGCGTTGCCAAGCTTTCCAGACGCCAGCTTCGTTTGTTCATGCGAATCAGGTTCCAGCGAAATTCGGATCTGATGGATCTCAAAACCATCCTGCATCGAGCATCAAGAAACATCCAATCCGTTCCGGCCAAAGGGATCCTACTTGCCTGGCCACCAGCAGCCAATGGGGAAATGAGATTTGATGAGGATTTTCAAACCAAAGCATGATCTGCAGAGACTCCGGTACTGGACCAGAAGGGGACAATAAACCAACCCATGCAGGGGTGCGCCGGTTGAAGAAATCAGCAATCGTGCGAGTGACTCTTGACTTCATCATGGACCATGAAAGAATGGACGAAAAATAGCGGCAATTTAAAACATTCTGCCAGCGTTCTGGGACCATTTCATCGCTGGAAAGTGTTTGAAAAAACGATTGAAAACAAAAATGTCTCCCACACTCCCGGCGAATCGGGCGTAGGAACGGCCTGAGGAAACCTGCCTTGAAGGAAAACTTTGTGGGAAACGGGATGAGGTTGTGATTGATTGCGAGAATATCTCGTCCGAGGCGATACAGTCCGTACGAATCGCTCAACTCGCTCAACCCCGCCCAACCCAAATGACTTACCAAAAATAACTAAACCACCCAGAGTATGATGGATGTTCGGATGCGGATTGTGTTATAACGTAGACGTTGGTAGTTCAATTCGCAGGGTTTCGGAACTGACGTGGCAACCGACGTGACATTGAAATCAAAGTTGGAAAATGATGATGCAGAACATTTGGACAGAAATGCTGACTTCCTGGTTTCGGACTCGATCCAGCCGCACGCGGACCTCTGCACGTCGTTCCCGTCGAAGCAGCTATTTTGATCAGAATCGGCGAGGGGCGTTGATCTCCCAGCTGGAGCCACTGGAATCACGACGGCTGCTCACAAGTCTGTTGGCTGTCGAAGTCCGTCAGGACTCCATTTCATTGCGGGATCTTGACGGTTTGCGATCCAGTTCTGGCGATTCGTTTGACATTGCCTACACCGCAACGCAGTTCGTGCTGACGGGGCGCAACGGAACTCAATTCCGTGTCGGGGGTCAGGATTTTTCGACCTATAGCGTGCCGCTCACCAGCCCCGCTTCGGTCACCATGTTTTTGGGATCTCAGGCAAACCAGATCAACCTCACCGGTGACGGTACAGCCAAGCTGGGGAATCTGACTGTGTTCGCAGTTCGCGGCAAAGGGGGTAGCGATTTGACGTTGACCGATGTCAAGTTGGATTCGATGACGTTCCATGGAGGGCGAGGCAACGATCGCGTCACCCTCGAACAGTCCACCGTGGACCGCAATTTGCGCACAGATTTAGGGCGACAAGAGGGGGACAAGCTGGAACTGGAAGATTCGACGATCGGGGGCGATCTGAGGAACTCGTCTCACGACTTGATCATGAACAAATCGACGATCACGGGATCGCTAAAAAACATCCAGCATGGTCGCGAGAGTACCTTCAGCTCAACCTCGTCAACCTATTCCGGCGATACCCTGATTCGGATGGGCCGTGACGGCGTGATCAATCTGAATGGTTCGGCAACCGGTGGTTCCAATCATTTCTATGGCCGCCAACAAATTTTCGGCTTGCGACGCCACCAAACCACCTTGAACCAGACGCCGAATGCGGTGGTGAATGATGTGACGCCCGAACTGAGGAACGTGAATGTCAATAATCAGGCCAGCACCGTGGCAAACCCGACCGTGGTCTCATTGGCGGGAGTGAAGAACAACCCAATCTTAACGGGAACGTTTGACCCGACAGCGGGAACCGCTCTTTCCGTTGCAGCAAACGGCAAGACTTACGTTTTGGGTACCGATACCAACCTGACTTCACCGTCGGCGGGGAATTGGAAGCTCGATTTGAAAGACGCGCCGCTCCCTGCAGGCTCAACCACGATTACGGCAACCAACACCAACAGCGATGGAACTTCAGCCAGCGGTACGGGAACCGTTGCAACTGATGCACAAGTGAACACCGATCTCCCAATCATTCGTAAGTATCTGACGACGAATAACCTCACCGCGAAAGAGACCAATTCCGGGTTGAACTATGTGACCACCACGCTGGGAACTGGAGCCATTCCGATCAGCGGCCAGACCGTCACGGCATTCTACACCGGTTACCTGCTGAATGCGGATGGAACGCAAGGAACGAAATTTGACTCGAATACGACCTCGCCAGGATTCTCATTCAAATTGGGAGCCGGTCAAGTCATCAAGGGTTGGGATGAAGCCTTTGCCCTCTTGCCAGTCGGCACCGTCGCGAAGCTGTTGATTCCTTCTTCCAGCGCCTATGGGGCTGCGGGAAGTCCTCCCAACATTCCCGCGAACACACCGCTGATCTTTGATGTGACCGTTGTTTCCGCGACTACGGCCAGTCCTGTGGCAACCCCGACGGTCGCCTCATTGACGGGAGTGAAGAACACCCCGATCGTCACGGGAACGTTTGACTCGAAATCCGGAACCAGTCTTTCTGTTGCAGCAAACGGAAAGACTTACGTTTTGGGGACGGATACCAACCTGACTTCACCGTCGGCAGGAAATTGGCAGCTCGATTTGAATAACGCTCCGCTCCCAGCAGGCTCAACCACGATCACGGCAACCAACACTAACAGCGCCGGAACTTCGGCCAGCGGTACAGGAACCGTCGCGACCGATGCCCAAGTGAATGCCGAGCTCCCAAATATTCGTAAGTATCTGACGACGAATAGCCTCACTGCGAGAGAGACCAATTCCGGGTTGAACTATGTGATCACCACACCGGCGACCGGTGCCATTCCGACCAGCGGGCAGACCGTTACGGCAAATTACACGGGATACGTGCTGAATGCGGATGGAACCCAAGGGGCACAATTTGATTCGAACACGGCGGGTACATTCTCGTTCAAATTGGGAGTCGGTCAGGTCATCAAGGGTTGGGATGAAGCCTTTGCCCTCTTGCCAGTCGGCACTGTCGCCAAACTCCTGATTCCCTCCCCGAGCGCTTATGGCGTCACCGGAAGTGGTTTAAAGATTCCCCCGAACACCACGCTGATCTTCGATGTGACGGCGGTTTCCGCAAAGTAGTCTCATCATCCTGATCAAGTCTTCGAACGACGCAACGACGCTCGAGCCCAGCCCGAGCGTCGTTGTCTTTTGCCTACTCACCAAAAATCGTCAATGATCATTCGCGTTCAATTCATCGCGGCTGAAACGCGGGGAAGTGACACTTAACGCAAAGACGCCAGGACGCAAAGACGCCAGGACGGAGAGACTCATAGAAGCCAGAGAGACGCATAGAAGACAGTGAGGCAAAATCGAATCTGCTTTTTGTATTCCTCGCGTCTCTGCGTCCTAGCCCCCTTGCGTTAAATTTCCGGACCATTTCATGCGGCGATCGCATTGGCCTCAGTGTCGGTCGGAATTTCAAATCGCAGCCGACACTCACCCGTTCACCAGCCCGTAAATGCCACCCCCCTGACATGCGACTTACGTCATCACGTCGGTAATCGGGACTCCCCCTTGAGAAATCTCGACCGGACGGTTGGTATGATCGGGAACCCGCAACTCCGGATCGATTCCGAGAGTCTGGTAGATCGTGGCCACCAGATCCGCCGGTCGCACCGGTTTGTCTTTCACATACCCAGCCTGAGCATCGGAAGAACCGTAAACAGTCCCCCCTTTGATTCCTGCCCCTGCCAACAGTGATCCATAACAATTCGTCCAATGATCGCGTCCCGCATTGGCGTTGATGCGTGGCGTTCGCCCCATCTCACTGGTGACAACAATCAGCGTTTCCTCGAGCAATCCCCGGGCGTCCAGATCCTCCATCAAGGCAGACATCGTCTGATCGAAACCGGGGAGCTTGTTCTGTTTCAGGATCTTGAAATTCTGTGTATGAGTGTCCCAGGCATCGTAATCGACATTCACGGGCCCCCAAAACAGGTCCCACGTGACATTGACGAAACGGACCCCCGCTTCAATCAATCGCCGGGCAATCAGGGTCGAGTTTCCAAACAGGGTCTGACCATAGCGGTCAATCGTTTTGGGATTCTCTTGCGTCAAATCAAACGCTGTCCGCATCTTGGACGAGGTCAGGATATCAAACGCCTGTTGCTGATTGCGTTGAAAGGGAGAGGCGGGGAGCAGAATCTCGGATCGCCGACGTTCTTCGTCAATCTGTTCCAGCAGCGAACGCCGGGAATTCAAGCGGTCGACGGTCATCCCATCCTGTAACGACGTGCTGGGCAATAATGGTGCGCCACGGACAATCTGGGGATTTCCCGCCGCAGGGGCAAACGAATCCTTGTCATAATAGGGCTGACACTCGGTGGTGAGTGCATCGAATCGTTTACCCAAAAATCCCCCGTAAGGCCCCGCCCGACGAAAGGCCTGACCCCAGCCGAGCCAGTTCGGCATATACACATATTGAGGTAACTCGACCCGAGCACCACTCAGGTACTGCAGGACCGATCCCACGCTCGGGGGATCGGTGTCGCGCGGATGCTGATCAGGAGGTGTCAGGTCGTAACCGGTATAACAAGGAAGGCAATTATGACAACCCGCCTTGTGATTCACCGAGCGGATAAAGGCAAACCGATGCGCCCACTGGGCAAACTGCGGTAAGTGCTCGCAAACCTCGATCCCCGGAACCGAGGTCGCGATCGATTTGAATTCGCCGCGAACTTCGACAGGAGCCTCGGGCTTCATGTCGTACATATCCTGCGTCGCCGCACCACCCAGCAAAAAGACAAAAATCACATTTTTGGCTTTGGCCTTCTGCACCAACCCCGCTTCTTCCGCCGCCAGCATCTGCGGCAGACCGAAACCACCGAGTGCCGATAGCGCACCCGCCTTGAGTGTTTCTCGTCGCGTAATTCCATCACAACAACGCCTCGGACTGCCAAGCATCGTGAGCATGTAAATCACCCTGCTGATCTGAGTTGGTTGATACGCATCAATGAATTCCGATCATACTCAGCGATTCATTACTTCAGGTCAATGGTGACGCTGTGAATAGTCCCCGAAAACCGAAACGGTACGTCATACGAGTTGTTGACCGGAGTCCCACAGTCTTCTCCGATATCGAGCGACTCGTCGAGTGTGATCCGAATCGGAATGGTCTTATCGATTCGTCCGGTCGCCACTTCGTTGTCCCCCACACGGATCAAGACCGTTCCCCCCTTGCCCATCCCCCCACCATCATAGGTGAAGTCCATCTTGATCGTTTGTTTTCCCGGACGCAGTGGCTCTTTCCCAACAATCCGATATTGGTCGACACCCACAAAATTGTAGTGAAAGACCGGTTTCCCCTGATCCAGATAGAGCCCCCAACCGCCGAACAGTCCGCCGTGGGTCGCGATCATTCCGGTGGCGTTGGCCGGAATATCGACCTCGGCCGTAATCGACCAGGACTTGTTCTTGATGTCTGGCGCGGCTCCCTCAGGGATCCGCGTCATCCCCTCGGCATAGCGAAACGAATTCCGCCCTCGGGTCAGGCTGGGGCGAATAGCCGGATCGAGACGGGCGACTTTGCTGTTGTCGAATGGCAAGACGTTGTAGCGGGCCGCTTCGGTGTAGAACAACAGTTGCAAGTCTTGAAGTCGCTTGGGCTCGGTTTTTGCCAGATTTTTTGCCTGGGAAAAATCCTTGGTCGTGTCGTAAAGTTCCCATTGATAACCGGTAATTTCATCCACACCTGCCCCCCCGGAATCCCAGGGGGGATTGGGGGGAGTCGTACTGGCGACCCAGCCGTCTGCATACAGGGCGCGGTGTCCCGCCAATTCAAAATATTGCTTTTTCCGCTGGCCTTCTACTTTCGCGTGCTCAAAGGAATAGACCATGCTGACACCCTCGATCGGCTTCTGTGCCACGCCGTTGACCGTCGTCGGGGGTGTCACCCCACAGACATCCAAAATGGTCGGCACAATATCAATCACATGGTGCCATTGGGTCCGCAGTTCCCCCTTGGCGGCGATCCCTTTCGGCCAGGAAATCACCATGCCGTTGCGGGTTCCGCCGTAATGACTGGCAATCTGTTTGGTCCACTGGAAGGGGGTACACATGGCGTGAGCCCAGGCAGCGGGATAGTGGTTATAGGCTTTCCAGGTCCCGATGTCGTCGACTCGCTTCAGCACTTCTTTCAGGTCTTCGGGGACTCCGTTGAAAAAAGTCATTTCGTTCAGCAAACCTTGCGGGCTCCCTTCGGCACTGGCCCCGTTGTCCCCCGCGATGAAAATCACCAGCGTGTTGTCTAACTGCCCCGTTGCACGAATGGATTCGATGACTCGACCAACGTTGTAGTCGGTCTGTTCGAGAAAACCGGCATACACCTCCATAAATCGGGCATACAGTTTTTTCTGCTCGGCATTCAGTGACTTCCAGGCGGGTAATCCGGGCGCCAGCGGGTTCAGTTCGGTCTCGGGGGGAATGACCCCGAGCTTCTTCTGCCGTTGAAAGGTCTCTTCGCGAACTTGATCCCATCCCTGGTCAAACTTACCCTTGTACTTATCAACCCACTCTTGTTTCGGATGATGGGGCGCATGGGTCGCTCCAGGAGCGTAATAGCAGAAGAACGGCTTCTCGGGGGCCACAGCCTTTTGCATGCTGATCCACTGAATCGCCTTGTCAGCCATATCATAGTCGAAATTGTAATCCGGTTTCCCGAGATACGGTTCGACCGGCTTGGTCCCCTCGATCACCGCCGGCCGCCATTGGCTCGTATCGCCACCAATAAAGCCATAAAAATGATCGAATCCCAGACCCGTGGGCCACAGGTCAAATGGGCCCGCCTGGCTGGTTTGCCAATCGGGTACGTTATGATTCTTGCCGAACCAAGACGTTCCAAAACCATTTTGCTTGAGGAGCTCGGCGACCGTTGCCGTATCTTTTTGCATGATCGAGTCATAGCCGGGGAAACCGGTCGCCGCTTCGGTAATGACTCCGGTATGAGCGGTATGGTGATTCCGGCCGGTAATCAGTGCGGCCCGAGTGGGGCTGCAGAGTGCCGTGGTATGGAAGTGGTTGTATTTCAGTCCGTTGGCAGCCAGCTTGTCAAAAGTCGGGGTCGAGCAGGGTCCGCCGAACGTACTGGTTGCGCCGAACCCGACATCATCCAACAGCACCAGCAGGACGTTCGGTGCACCGGCAGGGGCTTTTTGCGGTTGCGGGAAGTCACTCTTGGATTCTTTCGCCCGCAGATTGATTTGCCCGCGAAACGGAGGCGAGGGGATCGGAAGGACCTTTGACGTCCCGACCGAGGTCCCCGGTGGATTGGCTTCTCCCCCGAAGACCGTGATCAATCGATCTGAAGCCGAAAGCCACCCCAGCAAACCTGCTGTGAGCATCACCAAAAGGGGGCCGAATGGAATCCGTTTCATCACCTGGATATTCCTTGAAAAGGACGTTCTTGCGATCGAACCAACCCCCGGTTACGACCGGAGAACTGATCAGCAAAAATGTAATGTTCAGCGAAAACGACGTCCGAAATTGGGATGGAGTCACTCAAAACAAACACGACAAACACGACAAATACTACGCAGCAGGGACTTCGACAACCGCTTTGATCACGCCGGTTTCTGGCTTGGTATAGCTGGGGAACTGGCCGATCAGTTCATCAAAGTTCGTGCGATGCGTAATCCATGGTCGGGTATCAATCACCCCGGTTTCAATCAGATTGATGATCCGTTCAAAGTCTTCCGGCATGGCATTCCGGCTGGCGAACAGCGTCATCTCACGGCGATGCATCAAGGGATGCGGGAACGAAACGTTGTCTGTAGTAATCCCGACAAACACCAGCTTGCCAGTATGCCCCACGTAATTCAGGGCTTGG
>JBIKZJ010000311.1:0-7936 GCA_044354755.1 Schlesneria sp.
TCAGGGGATTTCGATGGGGCGCGGGGCGTTGGCAAATCCCTGGATCTTCCGTCAATTTGTCGAATGGGAGGCAACGGGACACGTTTCGCCACCTGGTCACTTCGAAGATCGATTGGGGCTGTTGCTGCGCCAGTTTGGCTACCTGGAGCAGCAGCGGGGAACCGAACGAGCGATTGTTTCGTTCCGCAAAATGGCTCATTGGTACCTGAAAGCGATGTGCGTCCGGGCCGCTTTGCGCAACCAGATGCAAAGTGCGAGGACGCGTGAGGAATTCGAAGCAGCGGTCCGCGACATCGCCAGTTCGGGACCCACTCGCGGCTCGCGCACCGGAGTCCTGCCTGACCTCGTGATCCCCGTACCGTCAGGACCGGTCGAACGCTGGTGAGAAGACTTTTTCACCTCACCGATTGATCGCTGATCCGAAACCGGTGACCGCCACGGGTGACAAGTCTGCAGACGGCATTAACCGTCTGTTGAAAAATGGGGACGGCACCTCGCATGATGTCTCATGCCAGTGGATTTTTATTGTTGGTCGGAGCCAGTCCCCGTTTTTCAACAGACTGCGTAGCGGACTGTGAGGGGATTGGACCGGGCGATTGGACCGGCCATCGATCGCCGTGTTGGAAATCCTTCCGATCGACGGCGAGTGGGGGTGGATTGGTCGGGTCACGAACGAATCAGATGAACGGTCGAGGTTTCTTCGGTATGATCGAGGTTCCGCAGATGATGTCTTGAGGATTGGAAGAATGGGGTATTCCAGCGGTGATACTCGGTTATACTCGGGTGTATGCTGATCTGGCGGTCTCTTTTGGTTTGTTTTGATTCCGGTGAGAAGTTGAAAGTTGGAAGGAGTACCACGATGGGCGATGGCGACCATTTGAATCGTCGGAATGAAACTCCGGCGGCTTCGGTCCCCGCATGGCTGGTCTCAATTTTGCTGATCGCTGTTGCCGGAGTGATGCTGCAGAACGCCGGATACCTGCCGGGACTTGGTGGCCGGGTGGCGAAAGAATCACGCCCGATCACTCCCCGTGGCGATCTCTCTAACGACGAAAAATCGACGATTCAGTTGTTTCGCGAAACTTCGCCGAGTGTCGTGCATATTACCACGTTAACGCAAGGACGCGATCCGTTGAGCTTCAGAGCACTGGATGTTCCCGATGGGACCGGAACGGGATTCGTCTACGATGATGCCGGACATATCGTGACCAATTTTCACGTGATTCAAAAAGCCCGCTCCGCCCGGATTATGCTGGCGGACAACAGTACCTGGGAAGCAAAGCTGGTCGGTTATGACCGTGATAAAGACCTGGCCGTATTGAAGATCAAGGCGCCTCCGGCGCGGCTGAAAAAAGTGGCGATCGGCGAATCCGCAGGGTTACAAGTGGGCCAGAAAGTCTTTGCGATTGGCAGCCCGTTCGGCCTGGATCAGACGTTGACGACAGGTGTCATCAGTGGTTTGGGGCGTGAAATTGAATCGGTCGGGGGAGGGATGATCACGGGAGTGATTCAGACGGATGCGGCGATCAATCCGGGAAACTCGGGTGGTCCGTTGCTGGATAGTGCCGGAAGGTTGATCGGGGTGAACACCATGATTGTCAGTCCTTCCGGTGCCTTTTCCGGAGTCGGTTTTGCCGTTCCGGTTGATACGGTCAATCAAAGTGTGCCCGAGTTGATTCGGTTAGGGGTGATTGAACGAGGGACCCTGGGAGTTCAACTGCTTGAAGACGGGATGGCGCGGCGGTTGGGGGTTCGTGGGGGAGCACTCGTCAATCGCGTATTCGAGAAGAGCGGTGCCGAGGCGGCGGGGATTTTGTCGACATACCGAGATATCGATGGCACCATTCATCTGGGAGACATCGTGGTCGAAGTTGCCGGTCGGGGGGTGACTGGGTCGAGTGACATTCCGCGGGCTCTCGACGGGAAAAAAGCGGGCGAGGAAATCACTGTGGTGGTCGTGCGACGGAATCAAAAAGTGCCGCTGAAAGTTCGCCTTCAAGCGGCACCGAGATGACATCGTTGATCAGATCACCTTGTCGATCAGGTGGTGCAATCCATCAGGTGGTGTAATCCATCAGGTGGTGTAATCCATCAGGTGGTGTAGTCGGCGTTCAACTCAACATATTCCTTGGTGAGATCGCAGGTCCAGAAACGGACTTTGGCGGTACCGTGAATCAGGGTCAGGTCGATGGTCACATTGCGGTGATCGCGTAAACTGGCGGAAACCTCTTTGGCATCAAAAGCAACAGGAGTTCCCGACTGATAGAGCGGGAATCCATTCACGACGAGGCTCATATCGGTTTCGAGTAACGGGACACCGGCGTAGCCCGCTGCGGAAACGATGCGGCCCCAATTCGGGTCGGCACCACAGATCGCGGTTTTGACGAGTGGACTGTCGGCGATGGCCTTGGCGATCTGAAAGGCTTCGTCTCGCGTGCGACAGCCTGTCACGTTCAACTCGACAAAATGATGTGCCCCTTCGGCATCCTGGATGATGTCGGTGGCTAATTTGGTCGTGACCAGGTTTAGGGCCTGTTGAAACAGTTGCTGTTCGTCGGGCGTGGCGATGGTGGCACTGGACGCACCGTTGGCCAAGAGGATCACAGAGTCACTGGTACTTTCGTGTCCATCGACACTGATGCAATTGAACGAGTCCTGTACGCTGGCTTTCAACATCAGGGCGAGATCGACTGGCGTTAATTTGGCGTCGGTCATGATGACGCACAGCATCGTGGCCATGTTGGGAGCAATCATGGCAGCCCCTTTGCAAGCACCACTGATGCGGACAGTTTTGCCGCCGACTTTCAGCGTGGCGGTCGCCTGCTTGGGAAAGGTGTCGGTCGTCATCATCGCCTGTGCGGCGCGAAGGAAATCCTCAGGGGAATGGGTGACGGTTTTGGCGGCGGCGGGGATCCCGGCAAGCAAAACTTCCATCGGAAGAAATCGCCCGATGACACCGGTCGAGGCGACCAGGACATCTTCGGGACCCGCACCGATCTGTTCCGCCAGCAATGCTGTCATCCGCTGTGCATCGGCGATGCCGCGTTCCCCCGTTGCGGCGTTAGAGTTGCCCGAGTTGATCACCACGGCACGAGCGGTGGCGCGGGGGAGTCGTTCGCGCGTCACCTTGACGGGAGCTCCACAGACCAGATTCGTGGTGAAGACACCTGCGGCGGAACAAGGTCGATCCGACACAAACAGTGCCAGGTCGAGTTTGGGGGCATCGTTTTTGACGCCACATCGAAAGCCAGTGGTCGCGAAACCGAGGGGGAGGGGGATCAAGTCGGTCATGATCGAGTTTGTTCCTGAAGCCGGGGGCAAAAAGCCGGGGTGCAAAATCCGGGGCACCGTTTGGCGACAAAATAGCGTTTTAAGGTGAGGGATGGCTAGAGACGGGGGGGAGGAAGAAGTTTTCAGTGTTCAGTGTTCAGTGAAGAGGGCGAACTTGGGGGCGAACTTCGTGGGGGGGCTGGTTTTTGGTTGGGGGCGGTAGAATTGGCGGAATCGGTTTAAACGGTGGAATTTGTTTGATGGGGAATGGGGGATCTTTCGTCGTCGTGTCGCTGAAGTTTGGGGAGTTGCCCCCTTACTCGGGTGTCATCAGTTGAAGGTTGATGAGCGTTTGTTAGGATACATGAAGAATTTTTGGTGAATAGCCGTCAGCAGACGGTAAAGATTACCAGAAGCGACCGGGCCGATGATGGTTCGGAGGAGATCGGATTGATGGCAATCCCCTGTGGATTGCCTGTTGAGGTGCGATTTTTTTGTGGAATAGCCAGAATGTTTTCACTTCTTGGCGGTTTGTTAGTCGTGTTGATGGCGATTCACAGGGATTTTTCCCGGCGAATCGAGCAAGCAATGGATTGGGCTGGCGACGGCTTGATTCAACTCTGCTTCGGTCCATGGAACTTGAACGATGAATCGTCTGAGCAGGCGATCGCTGTAGCGAGATTCGCTGCTGGTCCCCCCCGGGACTGGTGGAGGAAGTTGCAGTCATTGGTACGACCGCCGTCTCTGGCGCTCGTTCGTGTCCCGTCACGCCGCTCGGTCCGCTAATTTTCGTGATGCTCAATCAACCCTGCTCACTCTGAATAACGACGCGGAATCGCGATCGTGCAGCATCGGCGCAAACTTCCGCCGAACGAATCCTGCGTTTTGCGTGAGGTCTGGTAGCTCTGTGACCAGGATCTTAAGGGCACTCACGTATGGATACCGTATCAACTCTGTTAGGTCTTGTGTTTGGTGGCGCGGCAGGATTTTTTGCTGAGCGACTGATACGCGGATCTGCCTATAAAACACAAAATGAAATCTTGGAACTCGCCAAACGCGATGGCGAAAATCTGCGCCGGGACGCCGAGTTATCCGCCAAGGAAGAGGGGCTCAAACGCCGCGAATCCGTGGAAAAAGAACTCAATTCGCTGCGTGACGAAATCCGTAATCAGGAACGAAAACTCGACAAGCGGGAATCGGGGCTGAAGGACCAGCAAGATGACATCGCTAAGAAAGAGCGAATGCTTGAGACGACCCAGTTAAAGCTTTCCGAACGGGGCAAGGTGGTTGATGCCCGCGAGAAAGAGCTGGAAAAAATCATTAAACAAGAGCAGGAACAGCTTTACAAGATCAGTGGACTGGATCAAAAAACCGCCACGTCGATGTTGATGGACCAGTTGGAACGCGAACTGAAGAACGAGACGGGCGGGTTGATTCTCAAGCATGAAGCCGAACTGAAGCAGCAGTCGGAAAAGCTGGCTCGGGAAATCATCGGCATGTCGATTCAAAAATATGCATCGGCTCATACTTCGGAAACGACCGTCTCGACTGTTGATATTCCGAATGATGAGATGAAAGGCCGCATCATTGGCCGCGAAGGGCGCAACATTCGCGCTTTTGAAAAAGCGACGGGTGTGGACGTGATCGTGGATGATACGCCGGGCGTGGTGGTTGTTTCCGCGTTTGACAGTGTTCGTCGTGAAACTGCAAAACAGGCGATGGTCAAACTGATTCAGGATGGCCGCATTCATCCGACGCGCATCGATGAAATTGTGCTGGAATCGCAAAAAGAAATGGAAGAGTTCATCCGACGACAAGGGGCCGAAGCGGCTCAGGAAGCGGATGTTCCGAATCTGCATGAAAAGGTGATTGAACTGATGGGGCGGCTTTATTTCCGCACCAGTTACAGTCAAAACGTGCTGCGACATTCGATTGAAGTGGCTCATTTGACAGGGATGATGGCGGTTCAATTGGGCCTGAACGGCAATCTGGCTCGCCGCTGTGGATTCCTGCATGACATCGGCAAAGCCGCCGACCATGAAATGGAAGGGGGCCACCCGGCAGTCGGTGCAGAACTCTTGAAGCGTTATGGGGAAAAGGGAGAAGTCGTACATGCGGCCAAGGGGCACCATGACGATATTCGTCCAGAATATATTTATACGGTCTTGGTCGCGGCTGCCGATGCCTGTTCGGCATCTCGACCGGGGGCTCGCCGCGAAACGCTCGAAAAATACGTTCGTCGACTGGAAGAACTGGAAACCTTGGCGTGTGGTTTTCCAGGGGTCGAGCAAGCGTTTGCCGTGCAAGCGGGGCGAGAAATTCGGGTGATTGTGAACCCGGCGGACGTGAATGATCGTGAAGCGGCCAAGCTGTGCCGTGATTTGGCAACCTCGATTGAACAGACGTTGACCTATCCGGGTGAAGTCAAAGTAACCGTGTTGCGAGAAACAAAAATCATTGAATACGCCAAGTAAGGCGGCTGGTCGGTAAGAAGGAGCTTTTCGTGCCGAATAATCCTGTTGAGGTAGGGCAATGGAAGTGTGGTCGCGGGCTGCCGTTGCTGTTTATCGCCGGTCCTTGTGTGATTGAAAGTGAAGAACTGGTGCTGCAGGTCGCACATCGACTTGCAGAACTCGCTCAGACGAAGAACGTGCAAATCGTTTTTAAGTCGAGTTTTGACAAAGCGAATCGAACCAGTGGTGACAGTTTTCGGGGCCCGGGGTTGACTCGGGGCCTGGAGATCTTGCAAAAAGTTCGGGAGACCGCTGGGCTGCCCGTGACGACCGACGTGCATGAACCTTCACAGGCCGAGCCTGCGGCGAAGGTCTGCAAAATTTTGCAGATCCCCGCTTTTCTCGCGCGGCAGACGGATCTGGTCGAAGCGGTCGCCGAGGCGACCGCTCGGAACGGCGGGATTATCAACGTGAAAAAACCGCAATTCATTGCCCCCGAGGACATGGTCCACGTGGTGAAGAAGTGTGAAGCGTTTGGGAATCCGAACGTGCTGTTGACCGAGCGTGGTACGATGTTTGGTTATGGTCGGCTGGTCAATGATTTTCGCTGTATTCCTGTCATGCAGTCGTTTGGTTCACCGGTGATTTTTGACGCGACACATAGCGTGCAGTTGCCGGGTGGAGCGACAACGGGTGGCCGTCGTGATCTTGTTCCGTTTCTCGCCCGTGCGGCGGTTGCGTGCGGCTGTGACGGGATCTTTTTCGAGACGCATCCCGATCCGGATCGGGCGCTCAGTGACGGACCGAACATGATCCCGTTGGCGGAACTTCCCCAGTTGATCGATCAACTCACGCAACTCAGAACGATGATTCAGGGATTTTGATCGGGAGATTGAACTCACGCAGCAGTATGAACGAAGGAAGAGGGGAACGGGGGCTTTGGTCCCTGATCATATTGCCCCAAGCAACCGACAGCGATTCTCTGGAAATCCCCTCTCTGGACATCCCCAAGGTGCAAATTCCCGTGGACACCATCTTCTTTGCCTGACCTCTTCTTCGTTATCTTCCTTACCTTTTGTTCAATCCCCCGGTTTAAAAAACGGGACAGATACAAAATCCAGCGGTCATAAATTCGATGTCCCTTAAGTCAACGCAAAAGGATTTGCATCCTAATCGGGTCTTTTCCATGGACCCGGCTGGACCAAAAATTCGCATGTCCGTCCGCGATTGACCGTGACTTCTAACAGGACCTCTGTTGTCACGACGGTGGGTGTAAATTGGATGATCCGCATGGATTCACCTTGGACTTCCGTCGAATGACTGCTTCCGGTTGAAATCACCTGACCGGTCTGATCGCGAACGTTAAAGAGCAACTCGGTCTCTTCGTCCAAGCGAGAATGGATCACATGAATGAAGGGTTTTGGCGACTGCAGCGTCACAAATGCTCGTCCTGCTCGAGTGCCATGAGAAATTTTCCCTGCAGTTCCCGCAAGGATTTCGTTTTCGAATGGAAGGTCGACACCATCATCGGTCACCTTTCCCGCCGAAGCGATGACGGTGGCACGGCAGTCAATTCCCTCGATCCGCTGGTGGGCTGAAATTCTTTGTGCAGAGGACTCGGCCGGTAATGAGAAAAGTTTCGTACACCCGATTTCCTCGTCAGAAAATTGGGCCGAGGCTTTTCGCCGGAACTGGATGTTGAGCTTCCAGGCGGGTTCAAACGGAGAAAGATCTAATAACGAGGGGGATCGATTCCCGGTGACATCCGTCAACCACCAGTTCCGCGCGAGTTCATCGACATTCCATCGCGGGTCGGTGGAAGTCACGGTCAGGTCCTCATCGGATAATGTGGGTCTTTTAAACTCGTCTAACCCATGGTTTAAAGTGACGGTGAGCGGTTTAATTGTTCGGGAAGCCGGAAGAGATTCGGGTGACCACTCGACGTATGCCGCTTGAAAAGCGGGATTGGGAATTTTGATGTCTAAAAACCGCTGTTGGTTTTCTGGTTCATAACAGCGAATTTCCAGCATCCGATCGCGATGGGGAAACGGCCCTTGGCTGAGACTGACGAGATTCGCCACGGTGTCCTGACCAGTGACTGGAGATTGAAAGATAAATCCCGTCGACTCGACAAAGTCGACTCGTGAGAGGAGGTAACCGGAACGGGAGGGAATGGAATTCACGAGGTCTGTATTGGGTTTTCCCTCGTTGGG
>JBIKZJ010000312.1:0-7923 GCA_044354755.1 Schlesneria sp.
CGAGCACTCGGACGATACCGGGAACAATAGCTGTCGTTACACAAGAACGATCCGCCACGCTGGCTTCGTTGAGTCGTAAAGGGACGCAGCGGATCATGACTTGCCGAAGGGCCATCGGGATTGACCGTGACCTTTTCACGATTCAATCGCTTATAGGCATCTCGATCATACCAGTCAGAACACCATTCCCAGACATTGCCCGCCATGTCATACAATCCATACCCATTCGGCGGAAACGATCCAACGGGTGCCGTCCGCTCGAATCCATCCTGCACGGTATTCCGATGAGGGAAATCGCCTGTCCACAGGTTTGCCAACTGGCTGGTCGGCGTTGGCGAAGATTCTCCCCAAGTATAGTGTTGGCGATCCAGCCCACCCCTTGCAGCAAATTCCCATTCGGCTTCGGTGGGAAGTCGTTTTCCCGCCCATTCTGCATAAGCCACGGCATCATCCCAAGAGACATGAATCACTGGATGAGACTCCCGGCCTGCCAAATCGGTTTTTGGCCCTTCGGGATGCTGCCAGTTTGCCCCAGGTGTCCAATGCCACCAAAGGCTGAAGTCATTCAGGGGAACTTCACGATCTGTGGGCCTGAAAACTAGCGAACCGGGTACCAGACTCTCCGACGGAGGTGGTGGCGTTCCCGGGGGTGACTGCGCCATGATCTCCTCCAGCGTGGGGGCTCGTTCGGCGGTCGTTTGAAAATTGGTCGATGCGACAAACTTTCGAAACTCGGCATTCGTCACTTCATGGGTATCCATCCAGAACCCATTGACCCGAACGCGATGGGCTGGCTGCTCATCTGGCCAAGCCTCTTTCGAGTCGGTTCCCATCCAAAATTCACCACCAGCAATCCAGACCATTCCAGTTGGGGGTGCATCGAGTTCCCGCAAAGGGTCTGCTGCGGGGACGGATTTATCCTTTGGAGTTGACTGCGGCGTTCCCAGAGTTTGTGAAACGGTATCCGCCACTTTATTCGTCGTCAGCTTGGTCACTACGTACGAAATCACGAACGCAGTCACACTCAGTGCCAGCATCAATCCAATCGTTGATTTGAAAAACGGCCTAGCGCCGGGACTTCGATACATGAAAACCTCAATATGGAATCAAGTTTGGTCGCTTCGCATGCTATGGAAATTAACATCTACCGCGAACGATTTCTACGATCAACGCGATACCGCGAACACAATCCGTGAAGTTTCCCTTGAGACTTGCAGGAACAATCCACAGACGCGGTGTCCGTTTTCTGAGACGCGCCACAACCAGAAGCGGCGAACTCTGCCGACTCCTTGCGCGGGCTCAACGTGGCGTAATCGACACAATCGTAATAAGTCGATCATCGGACAAAATTTCGCAGCGACGGTGTTGCAGACATTTGATCCTCAATCAGAAAGCGGGAAACTCCATCCGATACTTTCATGATATGCCGCACATCGTCAGCCAGGATTCGGCTTCGCAGGTGGCGGTTTTGATGACGAAATAGAGATGAAACATCTGCACGGAGGCTGCGCCATGCATTCGAGATTGCATTTCACAATTTGTTCTGTTCGAGCTTGGCTGGCGGTGAGCGTGATCGGCTTAGCCCAGTCCGCCGTTGCTCAGGACCCGTTGGGATTATTGGTTCCAACCCCGTCGGCAACACCGACAACAGCGAGCGGAAATGAATTATGGAGACTTGATCCCAATTCCACGGGAGCCAGTCAGGCGATTGTGCCGACAATGACCCCCCTACCTCCAGCGGCCGCTTCGGATGCCGGTCCACTGCTGGAAAGAAGTACCCTGACGGGTGACTGGGGAGGATACCGTTCTGAACTGCAAGACGATGGGGTCAAAGTCAATCTTAGCACCACCCAGTACTTTCAGGGAGTCGCCTCTGGAGGTCTCGATCAGGGGTTCCGTTATGGCGGACGAAATGATTATTTTCTGAACTTTGATGGCGAAAAGGTGGGACTCTGGAAGGGTTTGTTCATCGACCTGCACGGGGAAACCCGTTATGGACAATCCGCCAACAATCTGACCGGTGCATTGCTTCCTCCAAACCTGATGATGGTTGTTCCTCAACCAACAGGGACCGTCACGGCCCTCACAGCGGTCAAGGTAACACAGTTTCTTTCCGAGCAGATGCTGGTGTTCGGTGGGCGTCTGAACATGTTCGATGGGTTTGTGCAACCTCTCACTGGTGCCACGGGCCTAAACGGATTCATGAACACGGCGATGATCTTTAACCCGGTGCTGGCACGAACGATCCCCTATTCATCCTATGGTGCCGGATTTGCGTACCTCAAAGACTTCGAACCCGTTTTTTCCGTCGCGGTCATTGATACCAACAATATACCGACCGTCACCGGATTCGATACATTTTTCAATAACGGCGCGACAGTCGTCAGTGCCTTAAACGTTCCGACCCGTTTTTTTGGCCTGCCGGGTCACCAGGGAGTGACGGGGACTTACAGCAGCGGAACTTACAATGACCTGCAGCCAAGTCCATATTTCGATCCGAATCAGGGACCGGGAATCGCTCTGGCAAACCGGACCGGATCGTGGTCAATGACCTACAACTTTGATCAGGCATTGTACGCCGCTCCGAATGACCCGAAAAACATCTGGGGGGTATTTGGAAGCTTTGGAGTTTCTGATGGAAACCCCAATCCGATCCGATGGTGCTCAAACATGGGAATTAGCGGTCGCAGCCCACTTCAGGGGAGATCTCAAGACACGTTTGGCGCTGGCTACTATTACGCGGATGTCTCGAACACCATCAAAGAGATCGCCCCCAAGTTGTTGCGGTTGCAAAACGAACAGGGCGTCGAAATGTTCTATAACTATGCTGTCACACAATGGTTCCACATCACACCTGATCTTCAGGTGATTGATCCGTTCCGACAACGGGTTGATGCGGGATTTTTGGCGGGTGTCCGGGCGAAAGTGGATTTCTGATTGTGTTCGAATTTCACTCGATCAATCTCTAAATTGATGATCATGCCATGCTTGGCGAGTCGGGCGGAAGGAAATCCATGAAGCATTTTTTCGAAAAACGGGATTTTTGGGGGCATCACCTGAGCCTCTGGTTCGTCGTGCTGATGGCATTTGTCACACCGATCTGCTGCTGGTCTGTGCGGAATCTTCGTTTGGATAATGAGGTCCAAAAATGGCTTCCAGACCATGAACCGGAAGTCCTGGCTCTTAATTGGGCGCGAGAACAGTTTCCCATGGACGAGCAAATTCTGCTCAGCTGGGATGGAAGTTCCATCAACGATCCCCGCATCGAAAAGCTGGTCGAACAACTGGTTGGGAAACCAGATAATCATGGAACCAAACGAGGCGGTTTGCCTTATGTAAGTTCGGTAATCGACCCAAGGCAGGTGATGCGAACATTATTGGAAAATGGAATTGGCCCACGGGAAGCCGTGGCCCGATTAGAGGGAACACTGCTCGGCGCCGGTCCGCTTCGCTTGCGACTGACCGAAACGGGTCGTGCGGCATTGAAAAAGACCCGCCGAGAATTGCAATTGGCGACCAAAGCCCGATTTGGGGTGCAACTGGCAATTCAGGATTCCACTCCCGATCTCATGCCGCTGATCACAATCCCTTTACCCCAAGAGACGGCGGAATCTCAGAGCGACGCTGTTTTGCCCGCCATTCTTTCGCCGGCGGGTCAACTGATCGATGAGGAAACGGTGGATCATGACCTGCAGGTCACTTGGGAAGGGATGAAGGTTGGGCAGGCGAAAACCCGCGAAATTGCCGAATGGATTTGTGCCTATTGCCCCAAACGGGGGGACGGAAAACCGCTGGTAGAGACTTGTTTTTTCGTGATTGGCTCGCCTGTTGCCCTGACGGTGGGGATTTCCGAGGCAGGAATGGCGGATCAAGCGGAAACCGTTGCCGCGATTCGAGAAGCAAGCCGGCTCTCCGGAATTCCCACTGATTCGTTACATCTAATCGGGAGCGTTGTCTCTGCGAGCGAGTTGAATTCTGAGGTGCTGAATTCGGCTTGGAACAACTCGTTTCCGCTCACCCAGCTGCACCGCCGTTCCGTCATTCTGGCAGCAGCACTTATCAGTGCGCTGCTCACGTACGCCCTGATTCGCAACCTGCAACTCGCCACTTTGGTCTTGCTGATTTCCTTGTTTAGCCCCTTTTGCTGCATGGCCCTGATTCCCGCGACAGGGGGAACCATGAACATGGTGCTGATCGTGATCCCCGTGCTGCTCGTCGTATTAACATTGTCTGCAGCGATTCATGTTGTGAATTATTGGAGGCACGCCGCCATTCAGGATCCGACACGAGCCATCGTCGAGACCGTTCATACATCCTGGGGCCCCTGTTTTCTTGCGAGTATCACCACGGCGATCGGACTGATTTCACTCTGCACCAGCAGTCTGGCTCCCGTTCGCGAATTGGGACTGTATGGGGCCCTGGGGGCGACGCTGTCTTTGGTGATGGTGGTTTATGGGCTTCCCTCGTTGATGCAATTGTGGCCTGTTGCTCCTCCTGTTGCGAAAGAACTGGAACATCCTGGATGGCGGGCGTTCGCAAAACGACTCACCCAGCATGCCGGGTGGCAGTCGGTGCTCTTGATCGCCGTGTCGCTAGGCTTGAGTCTCGGCTTGACCCAACTGCGAGCCGAAAACCGGCTGGTTGGCCATTTTCCTGAACAATCCCGAATCTCTCAGGATTACTGGTTTATGGAAACAAATCTCGCAGGAGCCATGCCCGTGAATACCATTGTTCGTTTTGATGAACAATCTCAGAAAGAGACGAATTTTCTGGATCGACTCGAACTGATTCGCAGAATTCAAAATCAGATGTCCAATCATGATGAGATTAGCGGATCTGTCTCATTGGCCGATTTTCAGCCAGTCAGTGAATCCCCTGCTGAGGATGCCGGGTTTCTGCAAAAGTCAAAATATAATAAAAAAGCGACGCTCATTCAGCAACGAATTCGCGATGGCGAAATCGAAAGTGCGAGATCCTTCTATACCGTCTCGGAACGAGGTCACGACCTGTATGTGAAAGGGGATCAGCGACTCAATCAACCCGCTGACGAACTTTGGCGAATTACCGCACAAGTGAATGTCATGACCGATAATCATTTCTCGACCGTATTAGCCGACCTTCACCAGATCACCCAGGACGTACTGAAGTTGCAACCCGGTGCACAACATTCGATTACGGGGCCGATGCCACTTTCTGTACGGACGCAACAAGCGATCTGGCAAAGCCTGATCAGTAGTTTTACGTTGGCCTCTTTGTTGGTTTTTGCGGTATTCATGGTCATGCTGAGAAATTTCGGTGGAGCCATGATGGCGATGCTCCCCAATATTTTGCCTCTGATGATGGTGTTTGGAGTCTACTCATGGTTGAACCAGCGAATCGAAATCGGCGCCATGATCACCGCATGCATTGCCTTGGGTATCGCGGTCCATGGAACCCTGCACTTTTTGACCTGGTTTCGAATCGCTCTCAAAAAAGGAGCATCGCGACCTGAGGCCACGATCGATGCGTTTGAGCATTGCGGACCGGCGATCTGGCAATCAACCCTGATCATCTCGATTGGCTCACTCGCGCTGGTTCCAGCAGAATTGGGATTAATCAGCAGGTTTGGCTGGCTGATGGCAACGGTGATGGGGGCTACGTTGTTCGGCAATTTGGTGCTAATGCCGCAATTGGTGAGCGGTCCATGGGGCTGGGTCTTCGAGCCAAAGAAAAACCAATCGAGCGAGCCAGCCAATTCCCAGCAAACGCCAGCGTCCCTGGAAATGCAAGCCGAATCGGAAAACGACAGCGATCCAGTCAGCGAAGCAGACGAGGGGAAGGGGCCACCGGCTCCTCACATCAATCCGGTTGATGCCTCCCGGAAAAAACGCCGACCGACATCATGAATTGTGTTCGGAGGGGACTGTTTGTTCCGCAGGCAACTGAACAACCGAGTCGTGCCCGATCAAGATTTTCCACAACGTCACTGCAACAAAGTAGTCGATGGCCCCCGCCCAGAGCACATCGCTGACAAAATGGCCCCCTTGCAACACACGCGTCAGGCCCATCGCCAATCCATAAGCGATTCCCGCCAGGAAAAGGGATCGCTGCCAATACAACTGAGCCGGATGACAAACAAAACCGAGTCCCATTAGAAAAAAGGCAACCGCCGCGTGTCCCGAGGGAAATGACGAGTTGGGCAAATAACGAGTCCCCCATTCTCCCACGGGTAAAAATGTCATTGCGCCGCCAAATTGTTCACATTGCAAAGGACGTGGTCGTCCCCAGAGCATTTTGAGGCTGGAGTTCACAATCAACCCCGGCCCAATCAGAAGCAACAGAGCCAGGAACAACCCCTTTCGACGGATCCGATTCAGAAAAACGGAATTTGCACGTGGCAGTAATTTGGCACCAAAAATGAAAACCAAGGCACCAGTGATTCCCACGAGTAACGGCGGAATCGTCCCATTCCGGTAAAACCACAACCAGGGTTCCGCTGTCTCAAGGGGCCAAACTTGTCCCACGGGGTCATAACAGAGTTCCGAGGCCTGTTGATCGATGGCAAAGTAGCGAATCATCAGACTGAGCAGGACCAACGCGATCAGGGGCCATACGATGGGCCAGTCGGCCGAACTTTTCCAGCGAGCCTGCTCGTAAGAATCGGATTTGATTGCAGCCGCTGAGGGAATTTGCGATGCAACAGAATCAGCAGGTTGGTCTTCCGGACTCATGTCAACTTCCCGACTTACGTACGGATCAACCCTGATACCCAAGCCGAAAGGGCTCCACCAATCACCACCGGACCCCACGCCGCCAGGTCTGGTGGGATCACCTGACTCGCCCCAAGTGACTGAAAAACCTGAGCAACTCCAAACAAGGTTGCCAAAAGCAAACAGCATAACGAGGAATCTGCCGGTAAGCCGGTGCTTTCACGTCGAACCATCAAGGGGATCGTCAGCAGGACTGCAATCACATTCAAAACGGGCTGCATGAACCGGGAATGGATGTACAACACCAGACGATGGATTGACATCATTCCAAACGCGGGGCAACGAATTCGATCGAGGATTTCCATTGTTGATAAGTTCGTATAACTCGAACTTCGTTTAAACAACTGATCGCAGGTGACTGCAGAGACGACAAAAACATTAGACGATCCGGGGACCGGGCGAACAAGTTCCCGCCCACGATCGGTCAGATTGCGGGAAATATCACTCAAAGGAGGCGTCGTGACATTTAACAATAACCATCCGGCTGGACGTTTCCCCTTGGCGGGATAAAACTTCGCCGTCGGGGCTTCGAGCACGGTAATTTCATTTACCAGACTCGGAGTCGGTAATACAAACACGGGTTTGTCAATCATTCGATCGGCAACTTTCACCGTATCCCCGTCAATCGAAATCCGCGTCGTGTGATCTGTTAAAGACTCGACTTCCGACTGAGAAAGGTCGTTCCGATGCCGAACTTCATGTTCGCGAAAGGCGACCAGCGGAACAAGAAATTCTTGATTGAATACGAGCAGTCCATTCACCGCAATCGCCGCAAAAATCATCGGCCTGAGAATGCGATACATGGGAATTCCCGCAGCCAGCAGGGGATGTAGTTCGCCACTCCGCTGCAAGAGGATCAGTACGGTCATGACCGAAATGATCGTCAATGCCGCCCCTGCACGATCAAGAAACAAGACCGAACGATAGGCGTTCAAGGTCACGATCAGATTGACGAGGCCAATTGTGCCGTTGCCACCGTTGATTTCCAAGAGTTCGTCGAGATTTTCGAACAGGTCAATGACCGCAACTAAACCAAACATCGCAATGAAACACACGCCAAACGTGTGCACGAAGTTTCGCAGTAGATAACGGTCATAAGTCATACAAATTCAAGACCACACACACCGATTCCAATGCGGGAATCAGGACAAGCCTGACCAATTACCGACGGATT
>JBIKZJ010000313.1:0-7909 GCA_044354755.1 Schlesneria sp.
TCCGCGACATTCCGTGACGACCAACGACTGCATCGTTGATTTTAATCAATATGTGCAGCGAGCGGTGAGTTACGTGATCCGGATGGAACCTGGGGTGCAAACCTGTGAAGAAACTCTGACGAAACAGAGCGGTTCCTGTCGTGATTCCGCTTGGCTGCTGGTACAACTCTTGCGGCATGTTGGGCTTGCCGCCCGTTTTGTCTCCGGATATTTGCTGCAACTCAAGCCCGACGTGGCGTCACTGGATGGTCCCTCGGGTGCCGAGATTGACTTTACCGATCTGCATGCCTGGGCTGAGGTCTTTCTTCCCGGTGCGGGCTGGGTCGGTCTTGACCCCACTTCGGGATTGCTCGCCGGGGAAGGGCATATCCCCCTCGCAGCAACCCCCGACCCACAATCGGCCTCACCCATCTCGGGTGGGGTCGATGAGTGTGAAGTCGAGTTTGGCTTTGAAATGACGATCACACGCGTTCATGAAGACCCACGTGTGACGAAACCCTACACGGATCAGCAATGGGGCGACATCCAACAACTGGGGGAAGATGTCGATCGAGAATTGGCGATTGGCCCGCGTGCCTTCACGATGGGGGGCGAACCGACCTTCGTTTCCATCGATCATCGTGATGAGCCGGAATGGAATACGGCCGCGTTAGGAGAAACCAAGCGCCAACTCGGTGCAACACTCTTTCGCAGACTGGCGAAACGCTTCGCGAACGGTCCACTTCTTCATTTTGGACAGGGGAAATGGTATCCGGGCGAGTCTCTGCCGCGGTGGGCTTTGGGCTGTTACTGGCGAAAAGATACCGAGCCGGTCTGGACCCGCCCCGATTTGATTGCCGACGACGATCGCGACTACGGTCATCAAGACAAGGATGCCCGGGAATTTATCACGATGCTGGCAGAACAACTGCAGGTCCAGCCTGCCCACGTTGTGGCCGGTTATGAAGACACATGGTATTACCTCTGGAAAGCGCGGAAACTCCCGGCAAATGTGGATCCATTTGATTCGAAACTCGACAACGAGGAAGATCGCGCCAGACTCGCGCGTGTCTTTGAACAGGGATTAGCCAATGTCGTCGGCTATGTGCTGCCTCTCAAGCCCAACGATTCACCCACGGAACTGACTCGGTGGAAAAGTGGCCCCTGGCACCTGCGACAGGGGCGGATGTTTCTCGTGCCGGGAGATTCTCCGATGGGCTATCGGCTGCCGCTCGATTCCCTCCCGTGGCTCCGTCCCGAAGAACGCCCCGTGATCATCCCACTCGACCCGATGGCGGATCGAGGTGAACTTCCAAAAACGACGGGGTTCGCTGATCGATACCTGGGAACCCAGGAAACCTATCCGAATGGCTTCCAGACCAACGGGACCCGAGCGCCCAACGGGACCCGAGCGGCGATGACGGTCCCTCACCGGATGCAAACGCAAACGCGAATTCTGGATTACGTCCAACGTTCGCTGAGCGATCTCGAACCGGCTTATGTCGGGACCGGTCCAAGTGTCGATGCAGCGAATGGCGATGTCACCACAACCACGCTCCCTCATGTTCCCGATCGTCGAACCGCCAGCAACGGCACTCGATCCGGATTCGGCAAATCCGATGGATCCTATGGTCTCAACGGAATCGACCAGGAATCGCTGGGTAATCCGTCAGAATCCCCCACGGGTGATGACCCGATTGTCCGAACCGCGTTGTGTGTTGAAACACGCGGCGGGGTCATTCATATTTTCATGCCCCCCGTCGAGAATATTGAACAATATTTCGAATTGGTCTCGGCCATTGAAGCCACGGCAGACGAATTATCGATGCCCGTTCGGATCGAAGGCTATCCCCCCCCTTATGACTACCGAATCGATCACTTCAAAGTGACACCGGATCCCGGCGTCATCGAAGTCAATCTGCAGCCCTCACGAACCTGGAAAGAACTCGTCCGCAACACCACGGTCCTCTACGAAGAGGCCCATCTCTCCCGGCTCAGCACCGAAAAATTCATGCTGGATGGTCGACATACGGGGACTGGCGGAGGGAACCACATTGTGATGGGTGGCCCGTCTCCCGCTCAAAGTCCGTTCTTACGGCGCCCCGACCTGCTTCGAAGCTTGGTCTCGTATTGGAATAATCGCCCCTCGCTGTCGTATCTGTTTTCCGGACTCTTCATCGGTCCAACCAGTCAGGCACCCCGGCTAGACGAAGCCCGGCACGAAAGCTTGTACGAACTCGAAATTGCGTGCTCGCAACTACGAGACCACGAGCCTGTGCCACCATGGCTCGTCGATCGCGTCTTCCGCCACTTGCTGACAGACCTGACGGGAAACACGCATCGTGCCGAATTCTGCATTGATAAACTCTTCTCGCCCGATAGCTCCAGTGGACGCCTCGGACTGGTAGAAATGCGTGGATTCGAGATGCCCCCCCATGAGCGAATGAGTCTGACACAGCAACTCCTCGTGCGGGCGCTGATCGCACGATTCTGGAATAAGCCTTACCACGAATCACTGGTTCGCTGGGGAACCAGCCTGCACGACCGGTTTATGCTGCCGCATTTCGTCGAGCAAGATTTTAACGAAGTGCTGCAAGAATTGTCGGACGACGGCTATCGCTTCCAAAAGGAGTGGTTTTCTCCCCATATCGAATTCCGCTTCCCTTTGATTGGTGAGACGGCGATTTCGGGGGTACATCTCGAATTGCGGCAAGCGATTGAGCCTTGGCACGTGCTGGGGGAAGAATTTGGTGGGACCGGTGCCGCCCGATATGTCGATTCGTCGGTCGAGCGTGTCCAAGTGATGGTCCGCGGGCTGACCAATCCACGGTTTGTGGTTTCCTGTAACGGACGCCGGGTCCCGTTGCACCCGACCGGGACCAAAGGCGAATTTGTCGCGGGGGTTCGCTTCCGCGCCTGGCAGCCACCATCCTGCCTGCATCCGACCATCGGTGTACACTCGCCATTGGTCTTTGACCTGATCGACACCTGGAATAAACGGTCTTTAGGAGGCTGCACCTGGCATGTTTCGCATCCCGGTGGTCGCCACTACGGAACATTCCCAGTCAATGCGTATGAAGCCGAGAGTCGTCGTGTGGCAAGATTCTTCCAAATCGGTCACACTCCGGGAATTCTATCAGTTCCCGAGAGCGAACCGAATGTCGACTACCCTTTGACGCTCGATATGAGGCGAGCCGTTGCGGGTCGCGATCAGGAGAGGGGGTCCGTCAGTCGGATCCGATAGCAGACCCGTCAGGGACCGAATCGCAAACAAGCAGGCCAATGTTCGAGGAGTTTCAGCCACAATGATTGAAAGTACCGGTGCGGTGAGCGCTCATCCAGCCGGCGAGATCGTGTCGCAGTATCAGCCACCGGGACAGTTTTTTGATGAAATGCTGGATTCCACCGGAAATCTCCGTCCTGCATGGTCAAAGCTGGGTCAGCGACTGAACATGGATGGTGCGTCAGGCTTGGGCCGACGCAGCGATCAAGCTCGTCATTTACTGCGGGAAAACGGAGTCACCTATAACGTTTATGGAGCCTCAAAAGATCTGGAGCGTCCCTGGGAACTGGACCCGGTTCCGCTGATGATACCGATCGCCGAATGGAAATCGCTCAGCGATTCCCTCCGCCAGCGTGCTCGCTTACTCAATCGAATTCTGGCGGATGTTTACGGTCAGCAAGAACTGCTGCGGTCGGGGATTTTGCCTCCGCAGGCCTTGTTCGAACACCCTGGTTTTTTACTTCCCTGTGCCAGCATTTTCCCCCCGGAAGGAATCTTTCTTCATTGGTACGCGGCGCAACTTGCCCGTGATCAAAGCGGCCAATGGATTGCTCTGGGTGACCGCTCTCAAGGTCCCTCCGGTGCCGGGTATGCAGTCGAAAACCGAATCGTCGTCTCACGCACGCTCCCCGCAGAATTTCAAAGCCTGAATGTCGTCAGACTTGCCTCATTCTTTATTGCCTTACAAAACACGCTCTCCCATCTGGCTCATAGTCACCGCGATAACCCGCGAGTTGTACTGCTGTCTCCAGGCCCACGCAGCTCACGCTATTTCGAAGATGTCTATTTGGCTCGCTATCTTGGGTACACGCTCGTCGAAGGGGGAGACCTGACGGTCCGAGGTGACGGTGTCTATCTGAAAACACTCGGTGGACTGCTACCGGTGGATGTCATTTTTCGCCGGATGGGTGACACACACTGCGATCCGCTGGAATTAAGTCCCGATTCGCGCGAGGGAATCCCGGGATTAATGCAGGTCGTTCGCGATGGCCGGGTCGTTGTGGCGAATGCACTGGGAAGCGGCTTCCTGGAAGCACCGCTGTTGCAAGCTTTTCTGCCACAGGCCTGTCGATTTCTGCTGGGTGAAGAATTGAAGCTGAGTTCGGTCTCCACCTGGTGGTGTGGTCGCGAGGCGGACTTACGCTATGTCGAAGCCCACCTCGATCGGCTCATCGTACGACATGCCTATCGTCACCATGATGTGAAATCCTATATTGGCCCAAATCTGGCTTACGACGAACGAGCCCGACTGCTGGCAGAAATGCATGCCCGGCCCAGTCAATTTGTGGCACAAGAGCCGATTGTCGGTTCGACCGCCCCCATCCTGGTGAATGACCGACTACAGCCCTGGCATGTCACTCTGCGAGCCTTCGCCGTGGCGACCGATGGTGACTATCTTGTATTGCCCGGGGGATTATCGCGTGTCGCGACCCGCTCGGAAACTCTGAATGAATCGATGGCTGCTGGTCAGCGCAGCAAAGATGTCTGGGTGCTGGCCGAGGGTCCGGTTGAACCGGTGTCGCTGCTGCGACCGAAACAGACCGCCCTGGAGCTACGTCGAAGTGCCAACGATTTGCCCAGCCGCGCTGCCGATCACCTGTTCTGGCTCGGTCGCTCGGTCGAACGAACGGAAGCCCAAGTCCGCCATGCCCGAAGTGTCGTCGCACGGATGACCAGCGAACTTCAGCCAGCACGGTTATCGGATCTGCATCGCCTGGTGCTGTCGATCGATGATCCGGGCGAGTCGCCGCTAAGCGGTCGGGAAGAGGACGAGACAGGGCTTTGGCAGATGCTGGTCGACTCGGTCTGGTTGTTTTTATACGACCCCTACCGAAAAGGAGGCTTGCTGAACTCGATCGAGTCGACCCAGCGGACCGCTTCGGTGGTTCGGGATCGGATTTCGGTTGATGGATGGCGAATCATCAATCAATTAAAACTGACGCAATTTCGCCATGCAGCAGTTCCGAGAACGTCCGCAGATCTGGCAGAATCGCTTGCCCCACTCAATCAATTACTCACTTCACTTTCCGCTTTCAGTGGACTTTGTAACGACAGCATGACGCGAGGACCTGGCTGGAGATTCCTCGACATTGGTCGGCGAATTGAACGTTCACTGCAAACGCTACGCGTCATCCGAGGATTGCTCGTCGAAGGGCAGACCGATGTCCTGCCACGACTGGAGGCGATGCTGGAAATTGCGGACAGCTCGATGACGTATCGCTATCGTTATCTCACGACACTGCAGTTGGCCCCCGTGCTGGACCTGGTCCTCGCCGACGAATCCAACCCCCGCGCGGTGGGATTTCAATTGATGGCGCTGTCAGAACACGTTCGCAGTCTGGCCCATGACGAATCAGAAACGATTCGAACCTCAGAACAAAAACTGGTCCTCTCGGCGCAGGCGGCGCTTCGGCTGGCCGATGTCGAGTCATTCTGTACCGTGAATGGAACCGGGGATCGGCGACACTTGGACAAGTTTCTGGCCAGCTTGGCCGCAGATCTTCGCGCCCTCTCGGATAGTATTACTCATACGTATCTCACGCACACAGTCGATTCGCGACAACTGGATCCCCAATTGCAAATCCCACGACGCGCCTGATTGCACTTTCGGCGGTCCACACTTGCCTTCGAAAAGACTGAACACCCTTCCATGCAGTACCAAGTTCGACACACCACCATTTATTCGTACCCGGACCCGGTTTCGATTTGCCAGAACGATGTCCATCTGACCCCTCGTCAGACGGAATTTCAGACGAGTACCAGCTTTTATCTGGACGTCTCGCCAGAACCGATGTTGTTGCGCCCGTGGATCGACTTTTTCGGCAATCAAGTCTGGTATTTCTCGCTCGAAGAACCACACCAAGAACTGCGTGTGACCGCCCGCAGTCGGGTCAATGTCACTCCGCGAGCACTTCCCAATCCCGCCAAGACACTTCCCTGGGAAACAGTCCGCGACCAGTTCGCCGTCCCAGCGACACCTGAACTGCGGGAATTATGTCAGTTTTGTTTCGAATCACCCTATATCCATTATTTCGCCGCTGCCCGCGATTACGCCGCAGTCAGCTTTACCCCCGGCCGCCCACTGCTTGAGGCGGCCCTGGACCTGAATTCGCGGATCTATCACGAATTTGAATACGCACCGACATCCACAAGCATTAGCACGCCGACATGGGAAGTTTTGAAGCAGCGCCGCGGTGTCTGCCAAGACTTTGCCCATTTACAGATTACCGCACTCCGCAGTTTGGGACTCGCAGCCCGCTACGTGAGCGGCTATCTGGTGACGACACCACCGCCGGGAAAACCAAAGCTGGTTGGTGCAGACGCCTCACACGCGTGGCTATCGTTATTTTGCCCGGAATACGGCTGGATTGACCTGGATCCCACCAACAATGTGATCCCGCAAGCACGTCATGTGACGATCGGCTGGGGTCGAGATTATGGCGACGTTGCACCGATTCAAGGGGTCTTAACCGGCGGCGGGCCGCACATCCTGACGGTTTCCGTCGATGTCGCACCGGTCGAGGAATAGCTTGTAGGAAAGATGAGGAGACTGGCTTCGCCGGGTTTTATTTCTTTGCTCGCTTTGATTCGGCGCTCACTGCGGAACGAGGAGCCCATGCGTTACCGTGATTCGCGGCGTCTCGGACCGTCTCTATCGTTGGGGGTTCGTTTTGACCCAATTGCTCGCGGGCTTTAATTCGTCGCCGCGCGGCTCGATAGTCATCGGTTGGATCACTTCGATTCTGTGCCGAAAACCAAAGATGCAACCGACTGACGGGATTATCCCGACGAACGCTGAGCGAAACCAAGATCATCACGAGACTACTCAGCGCGATCGCCGAGACGATCAGTGGTCCCTTTCGTTCTTCTGTCGCGACCACAATCACAAATACGGAAGTGGCAGCACCAATCACGATGACAAAAGCGGTCGCCAGCCAAGCCACTGCCATACGACCAGAATCCGAATTGCGCCGGGACATGAGACTTAGACCTCCAGACAGAACGTCGAATTTTCACTTAACGTACAAAAATCACGATCTTCCGGCAATCCTGAGAACATCCCCGCTCTCGCAGTCACCCCGACTCGTTGCCACCCCGACTCGTTGCCACCCAGACTCGTTGTCGGACCAAATATTGGATACCATGCGCCAGGAATCGTTTCGCTCGGTTCGCTTTTCGGCCAGATCCATTCTGTTTTTGGTTCCGCTATGCACGATTACTCTCCCATTTTTTCCGAGAAAATCAGAAACGATCTTGATGTTGAAATTTTTATGGATTCAATCGTTGTGGAAAACCTTTCACCCACAATCACGCCATCATTTTCGACCACATCGATCGCGGCCAACCATCGAGGTGATGGAATCACGGTGATTGTTGACCATTCCGTGAACGTCTCTGCGTCGAGTCTTCTCGCAACAAGTACGGGAGTCAGCGGGACCGAAACCTGCTTCCCGGGCGATGTCCTCAGATTCAGAACCTGAAACAATCCTAGAGCCTTGCAAACCCTACTGAACAGAAAAAATGAAAAAAACTTTTAAACATATTAAAAATAAATTCCATAACAACTTTCCAAGATTTTTTCGACATTTTTTTTCTCCCCTTAAGCGAAAACTGCCAACGAGACTTCTTTTGGTCTGGCTCTTGTTT
>JBIKZJ010000027.1:0-26449 GCA_044354755.1 Schlesneria sp.
ATCTCAGACAATAAAATTGCTGAACGACTCGGTAAACGCGAGGCGAAGACGCCCGCGTTACCTTTTAATTTCCGGTTGCTGAATCGGAGGTTTTTCGATGACTCATTTCAATGGGGACCAAAATGTTGATTAAAGAGTCCTACGACGTTGATGCGACGACCTCGTTTGACATTGAGATTGCTGCGGCACCGTCGGGAATGAAGTTGCCACTCGTCATCGTCGTCCACGGCAACTTTGGGCTTGGCGCACCCTTCGGGCAACTGCTCCGTAACTTTACTGAGCAACTCGCCACCTTGGGATTTGTCACAGCGCTTCCGACATACTATCCGAATGGACAAGGGAACCCTTTTGACAACGATATCGCGGGTAAGTTGCCTGCGCTCACCGCCGCCTTTAACTATCTTTCGAATCGCCCCGATGTGGATGCTTCGCGAGTCGGCTTGACCGGTTTCTCGCTCGGAGCCGGGGTCTCGATGGCATTCATCAATGCGATGCCTGCAGGGACGGTCAGCGCATTTGCCAACTTCTACGGGTACGTCGCTCCGCTGATCGGAGGGGGCGTGGCCAAGTTCCCGCCGACAATCGTATTTCACACCGGAGACGATCCCGTGGTGAAACCCTCTGAGAATTCTGAGCCGCTAATTGAGGCACTCGCAAAAGAGAATATTATCCACGAGCCGGATAAGGCTTCCTATAACTGGTACAGCGATCGCTGGAAACCTGGGCTAAACCATGCTTTTGAGCCAGGCGGTTTTGCTGATGTCGATTCGCGAAACCGGGCTGGAGACTGGATGGTCACATATGTTTAAAACCTCGTTCAATTAACAGGGGACAACGATGGATTGAATGTTCCCAAAGCGGCCTCGAACGTTTCCGAAACCGGGATTGGTCCAATTAACAATGACAAATCCCATGGAACAGACGAACGGATTGCCACAATTCGTTTTAAGGGAATGAAATGCTCGAACAAATCGGTCAACGCGAGGCGAGTACGCTCGCGTTACCTCGGCCGTTCGGCGAACTGAGTGAACACTCAAGTGTATCTATAGAGTATCGATCAAGGAGACCGAGATGGCGGATATCTATCAAGAAATTTGGGACGCAGATCAAACGCACGCCGGACTTAAAGCGATCCGGCCAACGACGACGATTACACAGGATCTTCAAAATCATGGTTACGTCGTGGTCAATGAGAATGGAACTGCCGACGCAAGCCACCGTGTAATCGAGTCCGTCGTTATTCCTCCTTCAAAACAATCAACATATAAGTTAGCGAAATCGCTCTTCAACAATTACACGCTCGACCAGACGAAGGATGAAAACGATATCCCCGAAGAGGCCGCCGAAGTACAGGAGTTCCTCGCCGCAGTTCACGATAGTCCTCCCATGAAAGTTGCACGCGCCTATGTTGAAGAGCAGACGGGCGCAACAATTAGCAAGGACCAATGGTGGGCAATTCTTCAAAGATTGTGGTTCGAACGATTCGACCAAGGAAACAACAGAGATTTGAGCGGATTTGAACACGTCGTCGTCGGGGAACAGAAGCAGGGCAAAGTTCAAGGCTACCACGCTTGGTACAAGTACTTCCTCGACGAGAGATTTCGCCGAGACGATCCAAGCGACAGCGAGACGGACACGATCAAGTTCATTTCTTGGAAGGGGCCGCAAGATAATTCGCCCGAAGTGGTTACGCTTTCGTTCGAATGGCGCGCGTTTGACTATGAGGCGGAAGAGTTCCGCAAATTGACGAAACCCATTGGGGGCTTCTGGGTTGGTCCAAGCATCGAAGGACTCTTGGCACTCGGGACTGTTCGCTGTCTACCTGAAGCCATGGCGCCGAAAAAGGCCGTCATCAATGGGGTCAAATACAACCTTCCGATGTTTCGCAGTCCAAACGACCGCCATGTGCGAACGTTTTATCCTGAGTTTACGCCATAATTTCGGTAATTCGCCAAGTCATCCTTATATATACCAGCAAGGAGCATACTATGGGGTTTGTGTTAATCAAGGGGACGTTTCATCTCGATGCTGGCATCCCCGATGGGGATTCGGTTCGCTTTTTGGCAGATGACGACCGCCTTTTTGATCGTCTTCGTGGTAGGCTTGTGGAGTTTAAATCGGACGGCACCGTTCAGCTTCGGTATGAAGGGATTGATACCATTGAAAAGACGGCAATCCAGCCACTCGCTGGCGATTCACGAGACAAGAACTTCGACTTGTTACGGGAAGTCGGAGACCGTTTTACTGACATTCCCCGAGGGTTTATTCTTACCCGTCAAACGGACGGCAACCGTCGCCCAGTCAGTTTCGCCTATTCTGGTGACATCAATGAACCAGATGGCTCTGACGTCTTTATCGACGCTGCTCTTGTTAAGCGAAGCGTCAACTATAAGATGGTCGATTCTGGATATGCATACCCAATGTATTACGAAACGCTTTTCATGGAAATACGGCGAGAACTCTCGTCAGCGTTTCTCGCAGCACGAACAGCGGGTCTCGTGCTGCATCAAGCGGATGGAACCCTTAACGGTGTCGTTATTCAACAGCGTGCAGATCTGGCAACGATAGCACCGATCTTTCCCAAGCTGTGGCGTCGGTTGGAGGAATACTTGCGAAATCACCAAAGTCTCGCAGGGTTCAAGTCGTGGTTGGCAAGTCGTGACTCAGAAACGCTTTCGACTATTACGGACGGACGAACGTCGATTTCATTTGATAATGTTGTGGATGTTCAAGGTGATGTTGTGAGAATGCTCTACTCTCCTGAGGACATGGTGTTCCGTCCGGCCTAAGAGCCGAACAAGTCGGTCAACCGCAGCGGCGGTTTTCGCGTTCTCTGTCTTCCAGCCGTTTTTGCCGCCGCCCGGTTACCTTTTTCGTGAGGTGAATAAAAATGAAGTTTGACATCCCGACGAAATTGCTGACTCGCACGAAGCCAAAAGTTCAAACTGATTGGGCAATCTGGGAGAAAAAGAATCTCAACATTCATCGCGGACTCATCGGACTGAACTCTCCACGCATCAATTCGATACACCAGTTGGCCACACAAATCCGCCAGAGCGTGCGCGAGGAATTCAAACCAAACTGGTTCAGAGGCTTTGGGTTTGGCACGATAATTCGCTTCCAGGAAGTTCCCACCGACTTCGCAGAGATCTGTCAGCACATCGACACGAGAAACAAAAAGGGTGGTGTTTGGCAATGGGCCGTGGTGATCCTACCCGAAGATAGGACTGCAATTGCCATACATACGTGGTTGCATGGCTACCTGCGACCTGTGTATGACTCAGTACTACAACAACTCGAACAAAATGGTTTTCATTGCCATGCCGCCGATGCGAAAATGGATGTACTCATTGCTAGGTTGCAGAAGATACAAGATGC
The DNA here is from genome assembly GCA_044354755.1 of Schlesneria sp. Taxonomy (GTDB): domain Bacteria; phylum Planctomycetota; class Planctomycetia; order Planctomycetales; family Planctomycetaceae; genus Schlesneria. The sequence goes on from JBIKZJ010000027.1 coordinate 3,379, forward strand.
GTGCCGTATGATTCAAAGAGTCACCGGAGTCATCACCTAACAAAGTATTGGACGGGAAGCCGCTGATCGGGTCGTTCCTGAAGTCAACGTTGGTTGGCGGCGGCCCGGTCAACGCTGCTGCAAGCTGGAAGACTGAACCGCAGAGCAATCTTTCGTGTCATTGCCGGATCGTGGGTAATAACGGCACAGGCTTCCTCCACACGAAAACGAAGCTGGCTCGATCTCACGCGCGCAATCCGCGCTGGATCGCGGATACCATTCGTGAAGCGAAGCCATTAGAACTGGTAACCGAAAACGGAATGGCCTTCCCAGGTTTTGGTCGAAAGCCCCGATATGCAACGTCTCTGTCGTTCACTAGAGGCGGTTACACGGGTTTGCGGACACGGGGATAAGTTCAATTCACGGCCAGGTCACTCGCTTTCCCGGAGCCACCTGCCTGCAGGTCCAATCGAGTAACTCCAGATAACCCACCCAGTGATATGAGAAGAAAGCCCTTGGCTCTGCAACGAAACCGCTGAGAACTGGCTTGCGATCTCAATCGCTAATTATCCGCGGGAATCAACGCGATCGGCGACATCACTTGATGGGACTCATCGATACCAATCGCTGCAGGTATCACGGCTCCAACTGGGTTGTTTAGGAATTCCTACTTCGGTTGGTTGCGGAAAAGGGGTAAGTCAAATTCCCGGAAAAAAGCCAACATTGAAAGAACGGTTTCGTTTGCAAAACCCAATTCAAGACAATAAAATGGCTGAATAGTCGCTCAACACAAAGCGAAAACATCTGCGTTACCTTAAAGGTTCCCCTCCAAAACAAAAATCTCTGGTATTTGTGAAGCATAAATGACGATTCTGAAGGAACTTGTTTGGCTTACGCTGATTCCCCCATTGATTGCCATCTGGACGCTTCTCAGCGGGAGAAGGGCTGAAGTTGATGAAACGCCTCGGTATGCAACTGGGCTTGCTATTTGCCTTGCCTTAAACTGTTGCGGTTGCTTTTTCGTTTATGCTCACTATGCAGCATTGTTGTTAGCGCCGATTTTGTGTTTCTCGATTGCAGTAGCGGTAGCAAAGTCAGTTGGTCGACACTCATTTTTGGTCGGTGTTGCGGGATGTCTCTGGTTTCTACTTCCTGCAGTTGTGTACACTCGAAACACTTATACTCCCGATCAAATCGAAGCCTATGGAATGCCCCCTTTTGATCGCTTCACTGGTTTTGTGCTCGTGTGCGGAGTAGCAGGGGCAATGTTTATTCACTTTGTCGAATTACTAACGAATACGACGAACAATCCGATGGATCGAAGCGGTTGATCGGGGGTTTCTTGATGGACACTTTGCTTGCCACCGCTCGGTCATCGGGGTCATTCCGCGGCAGACAGCACCACCATTGGGGTTTCGCATGCTCACACTTGTTCAGCAAGAACTGATTCAGACCCTGAAGGCTCGGTTTGAGAAGCACGGGCAGCGCCACAGGGGCGTTTGCTGGGAAAGTGTGCAAGCAAAGCTAGAAGCAAGCGATGCGGCGCTCCGGTCAATTGGCGAGATGGAGCGATCCGGCGGTGAACCGGACGTGATCTCCTTCGATAAGACGTCCGGGCAGTACACCTTCTGCGATTGCAGCGCCGAGAGCCCAACTGGGCGGCGTAGCCTTTGCTTCGACCGCAAGGGACTCGACTCCAGGAAGGAGAACAAGCCTAGAGGCTGTGCGACGGACCTCGCCGCCGAGATGGGAGTCGAACTGCTGTCCGAGGAACACTACCGTCAGCTACAGGATCTGGGCGAGTTCGACACCAAGACCTCCAGTTGGGTAGCAACTCCAGACGATGTCCGCTCACTCGGCGGAGCACTGTTCTGTGATCGTCGTTACGGCAAGGTGTTCGTGTATCACAACGGAGCAGAGTCCTACTTTGCGGCCCGAGGCTTTCGCACGCTCATTCGTGTATGAGAGGAGCACTCAGAAACCCGGCACCACTGGCGTATTCGGAAAGCACCACTGGCGTATTCGGAAAGCACCACTGGCGTATTCGGAAAGCACCACTGGCGTATTTGGAAAGAGAGATAAGTCCATATAACCGCGAAAATCTCCAGTTGAACAGACAACATGATTTCTCAAATCCGATGTTACGGCAATAAAATGGTCGATCAATCCGCTCAACGCCAGGCGAGTACGGTCGCTTGAGCTTCAACGTTCGCCGAATACGGAAGACATGACATCGCGGTTCCAACAGCCATGTTTTGGCGTTCGCGGCTCGGAAACGGGGATAAGTCCAATTCACGTCCACTTCGATCAGACAACGGTAGTGGGGATGGAATACGGTGCTGAAGTCCTGCCGATCATTCATCAGCCTGAATACCGTTTTCGGCGCGTGGCATCACAAAACGCCGTACCCGAGTTGCCGATGACCGGTTTTTGAAATGGAAGCTCGCTCGCGGCCACTGGATTAGCTTGATCGTTCGTCAGATGATCTTGATGTGAACCGAAGAATCTGAGACCCTCGCAGCGATTCACTCTCTCAAATTCGGAGAAGTCTCATGGCGAGATCGTTGATCAAAACTGTGCTAATCGCAGTTCCTTTGCTTGCAATCACGATGCTGATTGCAATTGTGGTGATCTCTGGTAGTTCTGCGGGTGGTACTCTACGCTCGGGACGTGCCGTCGTGGCCAAATCTGATTCGATATATTGCTGGTGCACCTTTGCCTCAGATACGGCGACGATCAATACTGGGCGAAAGGAAATCGTCGTGCAGCCTACCGCGCTGCTTGTCGATGGTGTGGCAGTGGCTGATATCGATGAGGACGTGGATTTCGTACAAGTGCAGGTGAAGCGTGGCGCAGTGACATTCGTCGCAGATGGCGCGACTGTACAAACGACCCAGCGATCGCCTTGCCTGAAACGAAATCGCTCCGACCAACAAAACGCTGAACCCGAGTTGCCGTTCACGGGTTTTAAAAGGGATGCTCGCTCGCGGCAACCGGGTTAGTTTAGACATTATCCGATCGAGATTTTACATGAGCATTAAAAAGAATGACTGGGTGAGATCATATTCTGCTGGCGTTTGGCGTGTCTCCTCGGAGATTCCTGCACACTTCGAGCCGAGAGCTTCGCTCAAGGACCCAAAGAAACTCTATGATGGTCCCTTGTTCATTCTGAAACGACTCGTCAACAACAAATGGAAGCAAGCCTTTGCCGTCGAAACGGCTCACGCTGATTTTGTAAAGCCACTGAACAAAGCCGATACCAAGAAACTTGAGTCTTTCGTATCGCAGAACGCTGAGATTCTCGTCGAATTCGAGGCCCATGAACATCCCGTGGATTCAATCCTGAATATCGGCTTTGCATTAAAACGAAAAGCCGACCTAACCAAGCTGCAAAATGCGGTCGCACAAGAACTGGGAGAAGAGCTTAAAACAGGGATTACATGCGACCAAATTCTTGGAGCTATTGCAAAAACGCCTTACGCGGAATTCTGTGGAGAGGCTCCGCAATCGGCTACACTCCAATTCGTCAATTTCGGTCATGAGATTCGCGGACGCGAACTGATCTATCGAAAGATGGCTGGATTAGACTTCTGACTCCCATCAAAGAGGCGTATCACCAAAAAATGTACCCGAGTTGCCGATCGGGCGTTTCCTGGAAAAACAAAGGGGGAAAAATAAGGGGGACTTTCGCTGTTTCACTCCCTCATTCGCAGATCAAGAAGCCATCGACTGAAAAAAATCACCGAACAAGGCATTCAACACGGACGGCGCGTGCGCCGCCAGTTATTTTTGCCGTTCGGCGACGGAATGACGAACTTCGAGAGCGTATGCCACCGTCCCCATTTGAAAGTCGTTCGGATATCGCCGTGGAAATCAGGGGACCACTGAATGGCTTGCCAATCGCAAAAGCAAATCTCGACAACTTGTGATCAATCGCTTAAAATACGGGTAACAATTCCATGCACGCCGAGCACGCGATCGGTAGTTTTTGACATGGGGGGCTTGCTCGCGCGTGCCGGGTGATGGCGGACGTTAGGCCGTATTTATGGATCTTGTCGAACTCCAAAATGTCGTCGATGCAATTGTGGAAAAGAAGCGTCTTGATCGACTGAGACCCCATGAGCTATTGACCTCGATTCACCGCAAGAGCTTTCCAGCGAGCGCCTTGCCAATTATTGAGCCCCTGCTCCATATCAAGGACGGTGCCACCTACAAATACGCGATCGACATGGTTGGCAAGATGAAAGGGGCATCTCGGAATGCCTTTGACGCCATTGAAGCGGCCTGGAAAAGGACATGGGAACATGACGTCCCTCAAGCATGTAAAGAGGCGTTTCGGACGCTGCTCAGGATTGGAAACAATAACGAGCGGTTGCTCGCGATGGCCACCAGAGCAAGGGTAATTGCAAATTACGGAATCCACAGGAAGTGTGCCGAGACATTGATGAAGTTATGCGGTGGTAAAGACATCCTGGCCAAGTGGAACGAGACAATTCCAGGAAAGTGCGATTGCGATTTGCACAGAAAACTCGCATCAAAGATTACCGACCACTTTGCGACCGCCTAAAAACGGTTCCCCATGGAGCTGCGGGCCGTTTGGCTTTGAAAATCACCTTTGGTTAGCCTCGGCCCGGCTAACCGAACAATTGTCCCTACAGGAAATCGAAATCCGTGTCTGACTTAAATCGTGACGACCCGCGTGGCGTCGTTCTCGCTTTCGCAAGAGCGTTTACACAATGGGAAAATCGCGTGCATCGCACGCGCGATGGATTGCGTGATCACGACTTGCAAAAACAGCACGCGGAGATCATTCACAACTACTGCACGCACAAGAAGCGTGCCTACGTCGATGGTGTCTTTTCCTATCAGCAACCGCCCGCTTACACACAGGTTGTTGAAGCAAACATCGTCAATATCGAAGTTGTCACTCGCACCCGAACACACGTTGATACGAGGCAGCTTGATTGGCGAGCGTATCGCTTCGTTATTCTAAAGAAGTCGGACGGATGGAGAATTGATAGCGTGAAGTGGCGATCTGCAGACGATGATGAGTGGGAAAACACACTCATTGGTTCGTGACACCCAATGCCGCTCAGGTGACAAACGGTTAGACCTGAGCCGCAGGCCGCGTGATTTGCGAAGTCGAAGTTGGTTGGCTGCGGCCTGATTAACCATTCTTTCACTGCAGACTGAGTATGAAGTGAATACAGTCAACCACATCCTCGATGTTGCGCGGCGGCTTCCAGAGAATGATCGGGAACACTTGATACAAGAGTTGCTTCAAGTTCGTTCCGACCGACCGTTGCAATTTTTAAACAAATGATCTCGTTTCCAAAACCAACATTCAGGCCTTAAAATGGTCGAGTACGACGGGCAACGCCAGGCGAGTACGCCCGCGTGACCTTGAACATTGGCCACTTGAACTGCGGGTGAACTGATGTCCAATCGGTTTTCGCTACTATTGACTTTTGCGGGCTGGAACAACTTCCTGCGCACGATGCTCTGTCTCGTAGCGCCAATTGGACTGTCGATTGCCGAATTCGTGTTCTTCCGTGGACTGTACTGTGCGATGATCATCATCATCCTCACGTTGCTCGGCTGGTGTTTTCGAAAAGCGATCATGAAGCTTGGTAAAAATTACAGCCGCCATTCCAGGCGTTTTCTACTTGTCTATGGGCTGTGTCTGCCGATCACAAGTCGCGCTGGACTTGGAGTTCAATTCCAGTTGGCAATCATTGCCTTTGCTTGCACTGTCGTATTCAATTTAAACTTCTGGTCGATTACCGAGGCCGCACTTGTTTGGACATCTCAACGGGATCAGGACTCAAAGACGCAGTCCACGGCGTCACTGTTCAATGAATGAATTCGCGTCTATCATTTATTGCGAAACCCGAACGATGAACATGACATTCCACGCGGACGGCCAGTACACCGCTGGTGAATGGAAATGTTTGTGGGCTGGGTCATCCTGGTTTCCCATCGCCCCATGAAAATCGTGCACTATGATTATCACTAACGTTAACGGAGACCTGCTCGACCAACATGTCGAAGTCATCGTCAACGCTTGGAATCGGAACATCATCCCGTGGTGGTTGCTCATTCCCCAGGGTGTGTCAGGCGCAATCAAGCGACGTGCTGGACTGCAACCTTTCCGAGAACTTGGTCGAATGGGGGCGATTCCGCTGGGTCATGCGGTGGAAACCTCCGCCGGTCGTTTGCCATTCAAATCCATCATCCATGTCGCCGGCATCAACCTGCTTTGGCGTTCCTCAGAACGATCCGTCCGGGACTCGGTGCGAAACGCGATGAAGATTGCTCAAGATCGCGGATACAAATCGCTAGCACTTCCATTGATCGGGGCGGGTTCTGGCGGCGGTAATCCAGACAAAATCCAATCGATCATTCAGGATGAACTGACCAAATGCCAATTTGACGGCGAGGTCCGGATCATAAGGTACTCAAAAACGCCAACGAACTAAGGGGGGGCAACCCGAGCGGCGGATCGGGCGGGTCCTAAATTCACAGCGAAGTGAGGGGGACTGCAATTGGGACGGAAGTCGACATTTCGCTCACGTGGTCATCCGAGACAAGCATCGGACCATCTGAATCCGTGATCCGCGATCCGATTCGAGATTTGGACTTACCCCTTTTCGTTCGCCTGGCTCGCAACTCGACACGGCGAGACAACGAGTTTATGATCTGCGCTAGTTCGCTTTGCTACATCAACACGCTTGATTCCGGAATCGCCTGCAGCACCCACGCAGCGGCAAAGTTTAACGCATAATCTCACCAGAAACGCGTTCGTTGATGAAACCGTTTCCGATGAGACCGCAATTCCTTACCCCACACAGAAGATTCCATAACGGGATAATGGCGGAAAATGAACGGTATACCTGATACGTTTCCAATCAACCACGATGATTACCATGCTAAACATATCGGTCGTACCGGTGATGGTCGCCAATTCTTTTTGACAACTCCGTTTGTTGCTGCACACGGCAAGGAATCGGGAGCCGAGTTCATCGCTCTGTTTACATTCGACGCAAATGGAAACTTCCTCGAAGCTTCGATCGAAAATCTCGGCCCACGCGCGACAATCGATCTTGAGGCTGCGTCGTTACTTTATCAGCAACGACTTGAATCCCTCGGCGATGTCGAGTTTTGCGACATTCGCATCGCCCCTTTTGCGACGAGTCGTTTTGGTATCGACTTTGGCTTAATTCAGCGCGAATGCGAAGACGATGACGATGAGCCCACGATTGAATTGCAACCAGGAAATTTCATGGCATTCTTTGATCCGTGGGATGGAGACTACGATACCTGACACGCCGCCAAGAACGTGGGGTAATCATAAAATGCACTCGAGTTGCCGATCGGCCGTTTCCGCAAAACAAAGTCTCCTGGCGGCAAACGGGCGGTTTTTGTCATTCGCCAAGTACCAGGGGACCACGATGATTCAAAAACGATTTCCACGCGCCATCAATCCACATCGCGTCGGTAAGTATCCGGCCGAGTCATTTGCTGGAGGCGGTTACGTTTGGGATGGGGTACTTGAGTATCGCGTGTGGTGCTGTCCTGCCGCTGGCGCACTGGATGAAGATAATGGTAATGATTACTACTTCGCGTTCGCCAACTATCCCCAAGCACTTCAGTTCTCGCAGAATTACGAAGGGGCCGACGATCCAATTGCACTGGTACTTCAACTGGAATACATCGACGAACCAAAGCAGGGAAAGTACGTTCACGTGAAGCGTCGTCGGGTCACGGAATGGCCTGTCGAGTTTCTCGCACGTCCGAAACGAAACAAGCATACGATTCCCGAGTTTTTCTCCCCCACCGCCCCAGAAAATCGCTTAGAGATACTTCGCGGATTGGCAAAGAAGACGAGACGATCCACTCAAACAACAAAAGTCGCTTCGCCGACGAGCCGACCACGGCGGCAAACAAAGCCATAAACCGGAGCACGAGATCCCCTGTTTTTGAAATCGATCCCGAATCGATGCGTGCTCGCTTACCGCGGGCATTCGGCGATTCGAAGTGAACCAGAATCAATCGGGCAGGACGCAGAAACGGAGATCGCAGTCGCTGTTTACAATGGGTGACACAGTTCATATCGTGAAGCCATGAAGACCAAACAATGAATTCAATACGGACGGCGAGTACGTCGCTAGGTCATCTCAACGCTTGCCGCTTGACAAATCCACTGTGTCAGTTTGGGAATTGGGCCGATGTTTAACAAGATTCCGATTTTCGGCCTATTCGTCTTATTCGGGCTATTGTGTGTCGGGTGCGATTTCGCCGCCCAGCAGCAACGAGCCGAGGCCGCGCGACGAGTTGCAACCGCAGCTGAACTCAAGCGGATTGGACTGTCGATGCATGAAAATTATCACAAAGAGTCGCCCGATGGGGCGGCAAATAACGCCCCGCGCGGTCCTGACGATTCAAAAGACAATCAATCCGTCCCCCCCACAGCCGCCGATCGTTCTGACGCCGTTGAAAGTGGTGTGAGTGCGCTACCGCCGAAGGAATAGCTCGCCCCAAAGCTGCGTGGTTTGGTTCTATTAGACGCTGATCACAGACGCTGCTGACACAGTCGCACACATTTCGTATCGCAATTCAACGAATCCCGAACATGGGGTTCAACACGGACGGCGAGTACGCCGCCGGTTAATTTCAACCTCAACAACGCTTCACGGCTGAAGTGCAAGGTTCCACACTCGCACGATTCCATCGGAACTGGCCGCTGCAATCTGCTTGCCATCGGGGCGATAGGCGATGGAATAGACGTAATTGGCAGCGGGATTCGGGATATTCAGGATCAATTCTGCGGTCTGCGGATCAACCAATGCCGTCTGTGAGAAGGTCTCGAGACCAGTTGCGATATCCCATTCCTTCACTTTCGCGTCATGACTGCATGCTGCCAGTCGTTTCCCATTCGGACTGAATGCGACACTCCTGACGCGGCCGCGGTGCCCGGTGAATGTCAGCACCTTACGGCTCGGTTCATTCGTCTGAGCAAACACGGTATCAGAGCTGGATAAGACGGGGATTCCTGCAATCCGTGCAGCGAAGAGGACGCAGTGTGTCCAGCGTTTGATGATGCTGTGCAGGGTGACTCCTCGGCATTTCAAATGCTGTCATTGTTCACTGCGCGATCATGGGGGCCGCCGAACGTTCAAGGTCAGCGGACGGTACTCCAGCCCGCTTCGACCCCTACTTCAATCCGCGCCGGATCAGCAGTGCGTCCACCGTCGGCTCAATTCCGCGAAAGGCTTTGTACGAGACCATCGGATCACGACTGGAACCGCGACTTAAAATTTGCTTTCGGAACGCAGCGCCGTTGTCTGGAGTGCAGCCTCCCTTCCCAATCATATGGGCAAATGCGTCCGCAGCCAGCACTTCGCTCCAGAGATACGCGTAATAGCTCGACGAGTATCCCCCGGACCAGATGTGAGCAAAATAAGCAGTCCGATAGCGGGGAGGAATGGCAGGATGATCGACTCCCACTTTCCTCAACGATTCCGCTTCAAATTTTTCGATGTCAGACGGGATCTGATCGCTGGTCAGCGTATGCCACTCGAGATCCAACAAGGCTGCCGAGAGATATTCGAGTGTTTCGAATCCCTTATTGAATTTCTTTGCGCTGATCGCCTTGTCGAGCAGCGCTTTGGGGATCGGTTCACCGGTCTGATAATGCCGGGCATAGTTAGCGAGAATTTCTGGCTGAATCGCCCAATCTTCCTCGAACGTCGAAGGAAATTCCACGAAATCCCGTGGTGTGGATGTCCCCGCAACGGTGGGATAGGTCACATCGGAAAACAGTCCGTGCAGTGCGTGACCCATTTCGTGGAACAGCGTCGTCACATTGTCAAAGCTGATCAGTGCCGGTTCCCCTGCGGCCGGACGGGGAATGTTGAGGCAATTCACGATCACCGGCTTTTCATGTAGTAACCCGGACTGATCCACAAAGGAACTCATCCAAGCTCCGCCGCGCTTGGTATCCCGTTTAAAATAGTCTGCGTAGAACAGTCCAATCTGAGATCCATCCTGATCAAGCACGTCAAACACGCGCACGTCATTATGGTAGACAGGCAAGTCCTTTCGCTCTTTAAACGAGATGCCGTAGAGCTTGTTCATCGTAAAGAAGACTCCGTTCTTCAGGACGGAGTCGAGCTCGAAGTAAGGCCGGACGGCTGCCTCATCGACTTCAAACCGCGCCTTGCGAACTTTCTCGGAATAGTACTCCCAGTCCCACGGAGCCAATGCATGTTGCTCGCCGCACTCCTTGATCATGGCCTCCAGGTCCTCGGCTTCCTGTTTGACTCGTTCCAGCACTCCGGGGACCAGGTTTGTCAGCATTTTTCGTGCGGCAGCGGGAGTCTTCGCCATTTGATTTTGCAGCTTGTAGGCGGCATGGCTTTCATAGCCCAGGATTTTCGCTCGCTCGGCACGCAACTGGGCAATTTCCAGGACCAGTCCGCGATTATCAATGCCACCATCACGGCCCAGGCCGCGGTAGGCCGAGGCTTCCCAGACGCGCTGACGGAGCGCTCGATTCTTCAAGGAAGGGAGAACTGGCACTCGCGTGGTGTTTGAGATCTGCAGCAGATATTTCCCCTCCAGACCACGCAATTTGGCCGCTTGTTCTGCGGCGGCGATTTCGGCGGCTGACAGGCCATCCAGTTCCTCGGCCGTCTCGACGACGATCGCCCGTTCTTTAGCGACCTCCAGAAGATTCTCTTCAAACTTGGTTTCGAGTTTTGAGAGCTGTTCGTTCAGTGATCGAATTCGTCCCTGATCCTGGTCATTGAGCCTGGCACCCGCGCGAACGAAATTTTCATAGGTTTTCTTGAGCACTTCCGTCTGTTCTTCGCTGAGCCCGAGTGACTCGTGTCCCTGCCAGAGTTTCTCGACCCGCTGAAACAGTTGGCGGTTCAGTTGGATGTTGTCCGAATGGGCCGCAAGCTGGGGAGCGAGTTCCGTCTCGATCTGCTGGAGCGCCTTGGTCTTCTCGGCCGAAGTGAGATTGGAAAAAACATTGCTCACGCGGGTTAAAAGTTCGCCGGATCGTTCCATCGCCTCGATGGTGTTTTTGAACGTGGGGCTTTCCGTCTGGCTCGCAATGACCTTCATTTCCGCAAGCTGCTGCTTCATGGCGAACGCGTACGTCGGCAGAAAGTGCTCCGATCGGATCTTGTCGAACGCAGGAGTGTGGAACGGCAGAGAACTCGGCAACGCAAACGGATTGTCGCCGGGTAACGCCGTGGCGGTATTGAGTGTATCGACCGCGGCAACGTTCGTCCCGTTGAACTCAATGCCGAAGCAACTGACACCAATGACGACCGCAGTCGTAAGTTTCCAGAGTCGTTGCGAATCATTCCAAGTCGGGGGCATTGTCACGATGACTTCTCTCCGGTCTAAGGTTTCAGATCATTCCAGCGGGTTATTCGACCGATTTTTTGGGGACCGTCATACCGACGGTGACCAATTGGTCATCGCGTCGCACGACGATTTTTAATTGATCGCCACTTTGAAGTCGGCCGAGTTCTTCCCTCAGCATTTGGCACGACTGCACCAGATCGTTTCCGACGAACAGGATCAGATCGTTGGGTTGCAGACCGGCCATTTCGGCGAGCGAACCTGGGAGAACACGGTCAATGTAAGCGGGTGTTCTGGCGACAACATCGGGGATGGTGATCAGGCCAAAATCGGCAGCCTCGTACCGCCTGGGCTTTTTTTTGCTCACCCCCTCTTCGTCCTCGTCGGTTTTTTTTGTGGTGAATCGACCGCTGATGATCTGCTCAGCTGTGTCACTCAATTCACTGATCGGCATCACATAATTCAACCAGGTATTGGTTTGGGTGTTTCGCAGTTCTTTCCCAATCATGCCGACCAATTTTCCCTCGCGAGTGGTCAGCACACCGCCGGCGGCTCCGGCATTATTGGTGACTGCATCGACGATATAAACGGTCCCATTGTAGGGGGATTCAAAGGCGCCGCGTCTGGCGGTTAATGTGGTCCTTGCCGCAATCACACCGTGAATGACCGAAACCGGTTCATCCCCCGTGGCGACTTTAAACGCGTTGCTAAAGCCGAGTACGCGTGTCCCCGGTCCGACACTGGTGGCCTGACTCAGCTCAAAGCAAGGGAGGCCATCGGCTTCGATTTTGAGGATTGCCAGGTCGAGGGGTGGCTCGACTCCCACCACCTTCCCTTCGAAGCGACGCCCATCGTTCAGTACGACCGAGACCGTATCGCTGTCGAGCAGATGGCTCCAGACAGTCAGGATGTGGCCTTGTGGGGAAACCAGAAAGCCTGAACCATAAGCGTAGAGGTTTTTGGCACCTCCCGCGCCAAAGATTTTCACCACTTTCGGTGAGACCGAAGTGATCGTCTGCGAGTTGGATTGCGACCAGCCCACGTTGGGAATGGCAAGGAGGGCGAGTGTGAGCAGCAACAAGCCCAGCTTTGGGAATGGGATGACCACTACGGAAGAAAGCGATTTGCTGGAAGAGAGCATGTCAGCGCCCTGGAAAGCCTGTGAATCGAAAGGGGGGGAATCCGACACGAACAACGGCAAACAGACCAATCTTCTCGGCAAAACTAATTGGCGGTCTCGTTGGCCGCCGAAATATCAACGGTCGTAAACTCGAATGTTCCATAGTCCGTATTGCCGTATTGTACTGCAAACCGACTCGGAAAGTACCGACCTTGCACATCTTGGAAGTCTAGAAAACGAATTTGGGCGGCATCGACATCGGTTCCCAGCGAAGAATCGAATCCCGCCAGGACACCATCGCTGGATCGAAAGTACCAACGACACTCGACAGTTGATTTTCGGGTCACCAGCACATCGACTGATACCCCTCGTCCGTCGAGTGGCTGATTCCCCAGGTAAGACATTTCGGTAAATGCGGCGGGTCCTCCTGTTAACAGCATTTTGAACTGTTGCAGGGCGGCGAGCAGCCCACCGGAACCGGGGGGTTCATCCAGGAAGTCGGTTCCGTCCAGGTTTTGCAGGCCGGGGGCTCGTTTGGTGAACTGGGCGCTCAGTGCTTGGGGAAGCAGTTTGATTTGAAAGGAATCCTGATCCGCAGTTTTCCCACTGAGAACCCATTTTGCCGGTGCATTCTGCCAGCCAGCGAAAGGTTTTAACCCCGCCAAGACTCGTTGTTGTTCCTGTTCATTGAAATAGTAGTTGGCATATCCTGTTTTTTTCACGAACAGTTTTTTGTACTCGGCCAACAATTCGTCCTTGGGCAAGCTGGCTTCTGCCGGGTGGGGATCATCGGGTGATTTGGGACCGCGACCATCCGGGCGTTTCGGCTGCGGGGGAGCCTTTGGTCCCGCTGGCTGCAGCAATTCCGATTTGCGATGGAGTGCAGGAAGCTGGACGATGATTTGTTCTTTCTTTCCTTCCCGTCGATAGACCAGCGGGACCGACCACCCCTGGGGATAGATTCCCAGAATATTCTTGAATTGGTTCACGCTTCCAATCGGTCGACCGGCGAACGAGATGATCTCGTCATCCTCACGCAAACCACGTCGGTAAGCGTTCGATGATTCCAGAATCGAGTCCACCAGGACCGTTCGATCGGTCCCCGAGCGGACTGTGGCTCCGAGCGTGGCGTGATCCACGACGAGGCCTCCACGCAGTTGTCCCATGAAGTGTTTGATCTGGTTGATCGAAATGGCATAGCCCGCACCGACGTTAACTCGACCTCGCTTTTCCACGGCAATTCGCCCATTGATCCCGATCAATTCGCCGGCGATATTAAAGAGTGGTCCACCGGAGTTTCCGGGATTGATCGAGGTATCGACCTGGATACAGTCGGTATATTCGAGGAACGTTCCGGCCGGGTACTGATAGCGATGAACGCCGCTCACCATCCCAAACGTTACGGTGGGCTGAAAATCGGTGGCGAGCAGAAAAGGATTTCCCATGGCGTAGGTCCAGTCGCCTGCTGCGACCTGATCGCTATCACCCAGTGGCGCGAAAGGGAAATCATTCCGTCCGAGCAGCTTGATCAGTGCCACGTCTCCGGTCGGATCGATCCCGACGATCACCGCATCGTACAGGACTCCGTCATTCAGTCCACACTTCATGAAGTTTCCACAGGCACTCGTCACGTGGAAATTTGATAAGGCATAACCATCGGGGCTGATGAGAACTCCGGATCCTCCGCCGTTCCCATCGGCAGAAAAAATCGCCACCACGGCCGGGGCCGCCTGCCTCACCACCTCAGTCCGATTGGACTGGGCCTGACGCACATCGATCTCGGCGAGCAGCAAGCTGGCAGAGAAACCGAACGTTCCGAGCATGAGACACGAGAGTGCAAAGCAAGTTTTCATGAGGATCAGGTTCTTTCTGAATGACCGACAATCTGTCATGGCCTGAGCAAAACTCGGATGATTTGAGCGAGGTGACTTCCCACTGATCAGGTTCGCTGATCTGCCCCTCGTGTGGAAGAGTTCTCGGCAAAAATTTGGCCTGAATTTCGAAGAGCGAAGTTTGCGAAATCGCCACCCAGCGGTCGGTGTTTGCTGACTCACCCGGTGGTTTCGTCGGCAAACTTCAGTCAAATGAGGATAATTCCCCCGATGATGACAAAAAAAATTGACGACACGCAACGTTGACCTATGTTCCCCATACCGCCCGACGGGTCACGTTTCGCGGGATGTTACAGAACGAAAATTCCTCACAATCCGTCAATTCAGCACGCTGGGTAAATCCCCACCCCCAGAACTAGGGATCGCGCTGACCTGACAGGCTGTGGTTTTTATTATTTTGCCGATCAAACGACCCTATTTGAAAAGTGCGAGCCATGAATCTCGGTTCACTCCTCATTGTTGACGACGATCGTCCGTTACTGGAATCGATCGCGGATGATTTGCGGAGTCTCGGATATCGGACAGAGACTGCCGAGAGTTGCCGCGAGGCGATCCAGCGGATTAAAGAGCATCCGTTTGATGCGGTCATTTGTGATGTGAATCTCCCTGATGAGGATGGGTTTCGACTGCTCGACTGGTCCAGGAGAGAGTCCCCTGAAACCCGGATCATTATGTTGACCGGTTTTGGAACGATTGAAAGTGCGGTCGATGCGATTCGTCTGGGGGCGTTCGACTATCTTACCAAGCCGGTGATCGACGACGAACTGGATTTTTCGATCCGGCGAGCCATTGGCCAAAAGGAAGTGGCTGTCCAAGGGAGGCAAATTCAGCAGGCTTTTAATCAGCGATGCAGCCTGGGCAATCTCGTTGGGCACGACTACCGCATGTTGAAGATGTTTGATCTGATCGAAAGTGTTGCCGACACCCGGACGACGGTTCTGGTTCTGGGGGAATCGGGGACCGGAAAAACGATGACGGCCCGTGCCATTCATCAATTGAGTCAGCGTCGTGATCAACCGTTTGTGGAAGTCGCCTGCGGTGCGCTGACGGATTCTCTACTGGAGAGTGAACTCTTCGGACACATGGCAGGATCCTTCACGGGGGCTCATCACGACAAAATCGGCAAATTTCAGCAAGCGAATGGGGGAACGATTTTTCTCGATGAAATCGGCACTGCATCGCCCAGTTTGCAGGTGAAGCTGCTCCGTGTGCTGCAGGACCGGGAATTTGAACCGGTCGGGGGAACAAAAACCCATAAAGTGGATGTCCGGATGATTCTGGCGACAAATCTGGATCTCGAAGAATCGGTGAGAAAAGGTCAATTTCGCCAGGATCTTTATTATCGCATCAATGTTGTTTCGTTAATGCAGCCTCCGCTGCGGGAACGGACGAGCGATATTCCGATTCTGGCGGAGCATTATCTGCAGGAATTCGTGAAACAAAACAACAAATCGATTACCGGATTCAGCCTCGAGGCGCTCGCACTGCTGCAGCGTTACCGCTGGCCGGGGAATGTGCGAGAGCTGATCAATGTGGTCGAGCGTGCGGTAGTGCTCACGAAGAACCTCGTGATTCAATCGACGGATTTTCCCGAAGCGTTGCGTCGAGACGAAATGGGTCGCGAATCCGGCAGCAGTGTGAGTCTGCCCGGAAATCATCTGAAAGTGGCCCTCGCCTCGCCCGAAAGGGAATTGATTATCGAGGCACTCGAGACGCATGGGTGGAACCGTCAAGAGACTGCGGATTGTTTGGGGATCAATCGCACAACGCTCTATAAGAAAATGAAAAAATATGGGATCAGTTTTGAGAGACAACTGATCTCTTGAAAACGGGGTTGGTTGTAACCGCCAAGACGGACAGAAGTCGGTGTGGAAATCTCTTGTGGGGGGAAGTCATCCCCTGGTGGTTGCGAGTCTCGTTCCAGCATCACACAATGCGGGCAACTCAGATTCCCCGTTCAGCCATCAGGAGACCCCGCATGCCGTCCCTTCGGTTCGCGTTACTTGCGATCATCGTCTGCCTTGCGTCCGATCGATCGCTCTTGGCCCAAGAGGTGTCACCCCATTCGACGGATCCCCGGTTGAAGATCGAGTTATTTGCCGAATCGCCCCAAATTGTGACTCCGACGGGAATTGATGTGGATGGTGCCGGTCGCGTTTGGGCCATCGAGAGTAACACCCACTTTCCACCGAATGGCTACGAGGGGCATCCGACCGACCGGATTCTGATCCTGGAGGATACGGATCAGGATGGGAAAGCCGATCAGACCCAGGTTTTTCTGGATGGTTTGGTCCATTCCATGAGTATCGCCATCAAACCGGTTTGGCTCGACGGCGACGGATTCGCCGCAAGGGACTCGAAACCACAACCTCAGACCACGGTCTTCATCGCCACCCGACGTGAAATTTTTCTCTGTTCGGATCAGGATGGGGACGGGAAATGTGACGAGCAGCGGTCACTGGTGAGACTGGAAACCAGTGGAAATTATCCACATAACGGACTGGCGGGATTTGCCTTTGATGCGTCGGGCCATTTGTTCTTTGGATTTGGCGAGAACTTGGGGGCCAACTATCAGATCATTGGCAGCGACGGAACGACTCTCGCTGGCGGGGGCGAAGGTGGAAATGTTTATCGCTGTCAACCGGACGGGTCGAAGTTGCAAAGATGGGCTACAGGGTTCTGGAACCCACATGCCAGTTGCTTAGATTCGTTTGGTCGGCTGTTCACACTCGATAACGACCCGGATAGTCGCCCCCCGTGTCGACTTCTTCATCTTGTTCAGAATGGGGATTACGGCTATCGGTTTCGAAATGGACGTAAGGGGACACATCCGTTCACGAGTTGGAACGGCGAAATTCCGGGAACATTGCCGATGGTTTCGGGGACAGGGGAAGCCCCCTCGGGCATTGTCTGTTACGAGTCTGACGGCTTTCCCGCAGAATATCGTGGCGCGCTGCTGGTGGGGAGTTGGGGCGATCACCGGATTGACAAGTTTGCATTGAAAGAGCGTGGGGTGTCGGTCGAGTCAATCCCTCAGCCGTTGATCACAGGGGACGACAATTTTCGTCCGGTGGGTCTGGCGGTCGCTCCCGACGGTTCGATCTTTGTCACCGACTGGGTTTCGAAAGAATATCAACTCCATGGACTTGGTCGGATCTGGCGAATTTCGGCCAGGAACTCTGCGCACATGGAAACGGCGAAAGAGGAAATCACGGGGCAGGGGGCCTCGACGGCTCAATTGTTAAAGGCCCTGAATTCCAACAAGCTGGCGACTCGTCGCCTCGCGGCAAAGCAACTGGCGACAACGGAAGCGGGCCGGGATGTTTTGCTCGACCTGATCCAGGCGAATCAGGGGAAGCCGATGAATCGACAGGTCTATGAAGCACGGCAGTCGGTTTCCCCATGGCTGAAGGCGGCCCCCGCTGGCCCTCTTTTCGCGGGTGTCGACTTGGCGGATCCCTTTCAATTGACCGCCGCGACAGCTCGGATCGTCACCGAGTTTACGACCGTCGAGGGGTTGAAACAGCTCTGGGCGAGTACCCATGTACTCGATTTGGCGCAACAGGGAACCACGATACGAGAAGTCGAACTGCGACAAACCGCCATTTTGCTTGCGGCACGAACATCCTTTCCGCAAGACTCGACATTAGCGCTTGCGGGCTTGAATGAGACCACGCCGGCGATTTGTCGCCTGGCGGTGCAATGGGTTGGCGAAGAGCAGCTCAAAACCCTGCGTCCTCAGGTGGAACAGGTGCTCGCGTCAGAGCCGATGACGACGGACCTGTTCATGGCGTGTCTCGCCTCGCTCTCTCTGTTAGACGGGGTCGCACCGGCAGAATTTGAGAAGACCCCTCCATCACAATATCTGCTGGCGATGGTGAAGGAGACTACCCGGCCCAGTTCACTGCGTGCGATGGCCTTGCGGATGTTGCCTCCCGCTCAAAAAGAGCTGGATGCGAACCTGCTGCAAGAAATCCTGACAAAGTCCCAGGATATCGGCCTGCGAGGCGAAGTGGTGAGAAGACTACAACATACTGCAATTCCGGAGCGGGACGAGTTGCTGCGGAAGATCGCTGGGGACGAATCTATTGAGAATGGGATGCGAGCCGACGCCATCGCAGGATTAGCAGGAAATGGGACTCAGACAAAACTGACCGAGCCGACTGGTGAATTGCTGATGAACCTCGCCGCCAAGGGGAAGCGACTTGATCTTCGCGTGGAAGCGATTCGGTCACTGCGCAGTTCCGCGATGTCTGTTTCGGGACAAGAACCTCGCGATGTCGAGGTTGCCAATCGCTTGAAACAGCTCGTGGCTCGCCTTCCGCAAGAGACCCAGGCGGATCGAGGACCACTGACGGAAGCCCTGCAGTTTGCCGTCGGTCGGCGCGATTCCGTTCCCCCACGGCAATTACAGGACGCAGTGGTTGCCATGGGAAACTCACCGCCGGCGCATCAAATTGAATCGGGACGCCGTCTCTTTTTCCACGTCAATGGAGCGGGGTGTTACAAATGCCATACGGTCAGTGGGCGTGGTGGTCAGGTCGGCCCGGACCTCACGGTGATTGCACGAACCATGGACCATAAAAAACTCGCGGAATCAATCCTCGAACCGAACAAAGAGATTTCTCCTCAATTCACCACTTGGGCGATTGAGACCAAACAGGGGACCGTTGTGACAGGACTGTTGCTGGGTGAAGAATTGAACGGCGACTTGCGGATCGGCAACCCTCTGGGAGAGCTGGTGTTTGTTCCCTTCAAAAACATCGAAACCCGTGCCCCGCTGAAAACGTCGATCATGCCAGAGAAGCTGCACGAACTCATGACGGCCAGTGAATTTCTGGATCTGATCGCCTATTTGACATCATTAAAATAAAAACGCATCAGGAACGAATGGCAAACCGGAGCTTTGCCGAGCTGGAACGGGGGTTGGCCCGCTGTTCTTCGGCAGAAGGACGGATCACATCCTCGGCAATTGCAGAAAAAAGGCCATCCCGTAGACCGTCTTTGAAGGCATGCTTGACTCGACGGTCTTCTCCAGAATGGAAGGTCAGAATCGCAACGCGACCACCCGATTTGAGGCAACTGGGGAGTTGTCTTAAGAAGGAATCGAGTGCTCCGAACTCGTCATTGACAGCGATTCGCAGCGCCTGAAAGACTCGTCGTACGGTTTGCTTGAATTCATCCTCGGCCCCCAGCCGTCGTTTTTTGATAAATTCGATGACGACATTCGCGAGATCCGTTGTCGTTTCGAAGGGATATTCTGCATGGGCCTCGAGAATGACGCTGGCGAGCTTAACGGCATGCGGTTCGTCAGCGTTCCGTTCCAGCAGTTTCGTCAACCCCTGCGGGTCGAGTTGTGACAATAATACAGAGACGGGTTGACCATGTCGGGGATTCAGCCGCATATCAAGCGGCCCGTCTGTTTTGTAAGAAAATCCTCGGGTGGGATCATCGAGCTGCATCGATGAGAGCCCCAGATCAGCCAGGATGACATCGGCACCGTCCGGAGACTCGCTCAGGATCAGCTTCGAAATCCCCGCATAATTCATCCGTGCAATGATCAGCGATTCTGCGGGAAATCCCAGTTCCCGCAATCGGGCTTCGGTCTTGGGCAATTCCAAGGGATCAACGTCGACCCCCAGCAATCGGCCATGGGGTTGAACAGCCGCCAGCAATTCTTTTGCGTGCCCGCCATAACCGATCGTGCAGTCGACGGCGATTTCGCCGGGCTGTGGTGCAAGAATCGAAAGGATTTCCTGGACCAGAATGGGGCGGTGTGTGCCTGCGGGGGTTCGACCGCTAGCGATAACCTTGGCGACATCATCCGCGTACTTTTCCGGTTGATGTTCTTTGTATTTCTGGCGGAATTCCTGGGGATTCTTCCCTTGGTATCGCACACGTCGTGGCGGTTTATCGGAAGGGGTATCGTCGTTCATCAGACCTTCTGTGTTGTTGTCGGGAGACGCAAGACGATGAGTGGATCAGCACCTGATCCGCCATCCGATTCTCAACAAACCGATACGATGATTCGATTTCGACTGAGGTTCGGATGGCAGCAAAAAAATCACCGTGACTGACGGGTGAGGTGGTCACGGTCACCTGGAAATCAAACCCGTCGAATCACAAATCGAACAGGGCAACGGCGGTGGTCAACGGCGGTGGTCAACGGCGGTGTTCAGTCTGCTTGATTCAGCTCGACTTCATAGCGATTTGCCTTGTCAGAAATGTCTTTACGACACCAGGCACCATCCCAGCGAATGCACTTGACCGCTTGATACGCACGCAATTTGGCTTCTGAGATCGTATCGCCAATGGCGGTGACACCGAGCACGCGGCCCCCGTCGTTGACAATCTGGTCACCCAACTGGCGGGTTCCTGCGTGAAAGACCTTGGTTTCGGGAACCAGTGCGGCTTCTTCCAGTCCTCGAATCGGCAATCCTTTTTGATAGTCTCCGGGATAACCATCTGAGGCCATGACAACACAGAGCGATGGACGAGGATCCCATTCAAGCGGCTCGATCTGATCCAGCTTTCCATCGGCGACTGCATACATCAGCAATGCGAGATCCGTTTTCAGCCGCATCAGTACCGCCTGTGTTTCCGGGTCTCCAAGGCGAACGTTAAACTCGAGCACCTTGGGGCCTTGCTGAGTCAACATCAACCCCGCATACAAACAACCACGAAAAGGGCGGCCTTCTTTGTTCATTTCATGAACGATCGGGATCAGAATTTTTTCGATGACGGTATCGATGATTTCAGGAGTGACAATTGGGGTAGGGCTGTAGGCCCCCATCCCACCTGTGTTGGGGCCGGTATCACCATCATGGGCCGCTTTGTGGTCCTGTGCGGCTTCCAGTGGAACGATGGTATTTCCGTCGACAAACGCGAGCAGACTCGCCTCTTCCCCTTCCAGTCGGTCTTCGATCACCACGCGTAAACCGGCTTCGCCGAATTCTTTTTCCAACAGCATTCGCTTGATGGCGTCGCGTGCTTCTTCATTATTGGAACAAACCGTGACCCCTTTTCCTGCGGCCAATCCATCGGCTTTGACGACAAAACGATCTCGTGCTTCACGCTCTTCAATATAACTCATGGCCTCAGCCATATTCGTGAAGACACGGAAATCGGCAGTGGGAACATTTGCCTTGCGCATCATCTCTTTGGCGAATTTTTTCGAGCCCTCCAATTCGGCAGCCCGTTTTGATGGCCCGAACACCCGGAGGCCGGCTTTTTGAAATTCGTCGACAATTCCCATGACGAGTGGTCCCTCGGGACCGATCACAGTGAGGTCAATCTGTTCCTTTTGGGCAAATTTGATGAGACGTGAAATGTCCGTTGCTGCGATGTCAACATTCGTGCAATCGAGGCCAATTCCAGCATTTCCCGGTGCGCAAAACACTTGAGTTACCGAAGGAGACTGCTGGATTTTCCAGACCAGAGCGTGTTCACGGCCACCACTTCCAACCACGAGAACTTTCATAAACCGTCGATATCCTGCGAGAATCCGTTGACAAAGCGAAGAAGACAAAGCGAAGAAAGAATTTCGAAGCGATCAAAGCCGCAGATTTGGCAGCTCCCCTGCAGCAGCCACGAAGGGAAATCATTGTGAGGAGACGCGGACACCGAGTTTTGCCAGTTCCAAAACTTGGGATTTACCCGCTTCGTTCAGGGGGTTTCCGGTCAGATACAACTTCCAATAGGGGGCAAATCGTCGTTCGCCGGCAAGATCTTTTTTCGCCATGTCGACTAGCGTCGAGAGTTCTGGCAGCTGATTTCTTTCGAGGAAGGTGAAACGCAATTCCGTCATCTCGGTGAGAGCAGAAATGTCTTTGATCTGATTTTCTTTCAGGTCCAATCTCTCCAGCCAGCGGAGACCTTTCAGGGGGGAAATATCACTGATTTTGTTCTTGTCGAGATAAAGTGCGTGCAGTTTGGGAAGTTCCGCCAGCGGCAGCAGAACTTCAATCTGATTGCGACTAAGATACAGCGCCCCCAACGATTTGAGATTTTGGATCCCGTCGAGCTTCTGAATCTGATTGTCATCCAGTTGAAGGTATTGGAGTTTCGTCAGTTTTGTCAGCGGCGAGGCATCGACAATTTGATTCTTGGCCAAATCCAGCGATTGCACGTTGACACACTCTTCAAGCGGCTTGAGATCCTTGATTTGATTACCCGTTAATTTCACCAAGGCCAGGTTTCTGCACTTTTCGAGTCCCGTCAGATTTTGGATGCCACGGCTCGGTGCTTCGAGAAAGAAGATCGTGGCGACATCTTCATCAGTGATTTTTTTCGCCTTGTCAGTTTTATCAATCTGCTTTTTCTTCAAGATTTCACGGATCACCGTGTCGAGGTTTTCATCCGGAAATTCAATTTCGGCGGCGCGAACAGGCAAGCCAATACAGAACCAGACAATCAGAGGGATCGAAATCAACCGATACAGCATTGTTGTGATCTCCAGCAGGCAGGTTTCAAGTGGTCGCTCATTCGGGTCGAGCGTCGCTGCAATTTTCGATACTGTACCGAACCAGACGAATCATTCACAACTGTCCAGCCGATTGAGTTGGAATTCACCAGATCTCAATCCTGTCAAAAGGGGGAGACAAATCCTGAAAATCCGCGAAAAAGGGAGAGAAATCGCTTTAAATCTCCGCTGCGGGAAGCAATCACTTTGCAGTCCGTAATCAAGCGAATAAACGGCACT